>CAZPJX010000001.1:0-62780 GCA_964586985.1 uncultured Gemmatimonas sp.
GAGGCGATGCGGGTAGCCTACGCGCGCCGCAACCGCGATCTCGACCCGCAACTGGTGTGGCGCGGCAAGGACGAGCAGGACGCCGCCGATCTCGTGGTGAACGCGCCGCCGCTCTACATCCAGGAGAAGGTGCATCCCAAGGCGCTGGTGGACGACCTGCTGCGCCAGACCCGCGAGCAGCAGCA
The DNA here is from genome assembly GCA_964586985.1 of uncultured Gemmatimonas sp. GTDB lineage: Bacteria > Gemmatimonadota > Gemmatimonadetes > Gemmatimonadales > Gemmatimonadaceae > Gemmatimonas. The sequence goes on from CAZPJX010000001.1 coordinate 186, forward strand.
CGACCGCGGCGAGCTCATGGCCGATCTGTTTGCCGACTTTAACGGCATTCCCAGGGATGCCGACAAGACGGAGTTCTATCAGCACGATCAGAACTGGACCAACCGCATGATCCTCGGCGATTCGCTGCAGGTCATGGCCAGTCTCGCCGAGCGCGAAGGCCTGCGTGGCAAGGTCCAGTGCATCTACTTCGATCCGCCGTACGGAATCAAGTTCAACAGCAACTTTCAGTGGAGCACCACGTCACGCGATGTGAAGGACGGCAATGCCGCGCACATCACGCGTGAACCCGAGCAGGTGAAAGCGTTCCGTGACACGTGGCGGGACGGGATTCATTCGTATCTCACGTATTTGCGGGATAGGCTGGAGACCGCGCGGGATTTGCTGAATGAGAGTGGGTCGATCTTTGTGCAGATCGGAGACGAGAATGTGCATCGCGTGCGAGAGCTACTCGACGAGGTTTTCGGAGAAACAAACTTCGTTTCACAGGTCTCATTCCGTACAACAACAGGACTCGGCGATCAGTTCCTCGACTCATCGTGCAACTATTTGGTCTGGTATGGGAAGGACAAGTCAAGGTTGAAGTATCGCGCACTCTTCAGGCCGAAGGGTCTCGCAGAAGACGTAGGCGGTCGCTATCGGCGGATTCAGTTGGACGATCTGCGGCGGCGGTCCATGTCGACCGCAGAACGAAATGATGCGACAACGATGCCGGATGGGGCGTTGATATTCCGCAACGACAACCTAACATCACAAAGCGGTACAGATGCATCGGCCTTTCCGATCACTTACCGTGGGCGAGCTTTCCGGCCGGGCCGCGGCTATTGGAAGACCAACGAAGTTGGAGTTCGGCGATTGCTTGAGGCAGATCGAATCGCGAGTCCAACTGACAACTCAATTCAGTACGTTCGGTTTCTGAACGACTTCTCAGTATCCAAGTTCAGTAACGTTTGGACCGACACACAGACAGGGGCATTCACTGACGACAAGGTCTACGTCGTTCAGACGAACACCAAGGTCATCGATCGTTGCGTTTTGATGACAACCGACCCCGGCGACCTCGTCCTCGACCCAACCTGCGGTTCAGGAACAACCGCATACGTCGCCGAACAGTGGGGCCGCCGCTGGATCACCATCGACACTTCGCGCGTCGCCCTCGCACTCGCGCGCGCACGCATCATGGGCGCGCGCTACGCATCGTACTTGCTCGCCGACTCACGCGAAGGCCAGCTTAAGGAAGCCGAGGTCACACGCTCGGCCCCATCCACGGCCCCTACGACCGGCAACATCCGCCACGGCTTCGTCTACGAGCGCGTGCCGCATGTCACGCTCAAGTCCATCGCGAACAACGCGGAAATCGATGTCATCTGGGAGAAGTACCAGCCCACACTGGAACTCTTCCGCACCTCGCTCAACAAGGCACTCAAGAAGGGCTGGGAAGAGTGGGAGATCCCGCGCGACGCCGACACCAGGTGGCCAGCAACCGCAACCGAAGCACACACCGAGTGGTGGAAAACGCGCATAGCCCGTCAACGCGAGATCGACGCCAGCATCGCGGCCAAAGCCGATGTGGAATACCTCTACGACCGTCCCTACGAAGACCGAAAGAAGGTGCGCGTAGCCGGCCCTTTCACCGTGGAATCGCTGTCACCGCACCGCATGATCGCGGCCGATGACCACGATACGCCCACCGACAAGGTCATGGAACGCAAGACCGGCTACGCCTCCGGCCGTGATTTCGCGTCCATGATTCTCGACAACCTGCGCTCGGCCGGCGTGCAGCAGACGGCCAAGGCCGACCGCATCACGTTCACGTCGCTCACGCTATGGCCCGGCAGCCTGGTGTGTGCCGATGGTCGCTACCTCGAAGGCGACACCGAAAAGCGCGCCGCCATTTTCATCGGCCCGGAGTTCGGCACCGTCACCCGCCCCGATCTCGTCAGTGCCGCACGTGAAGCCGCCGAAAGCGGCTTCGACGCACTCATTGCCTGCGCCTTCAACTTCGAGGCCCACACCACCGAGTTCGTCAAACTCGGCAAGGTGCCGGTGCTCAAGGCGCGCATGAACGCCGACCTGCACATGGCCGAGGACCTCAAGAAGACCGACAAGGCCAACCTGTTCGTGGTGTTTGGTGAGCCCGACATCAGCATCCTCGATGCCGACAGCGGGCGCGTGCAGGTCAAGGTCAATGGCGTGGACGTGTTCGACCCCAGCACCGGCGAGGTACGCTCCGACGACGCCGATGGCATCGCCTGCTGGTTCGTGGATACCGATTACAACGAAGAAAGCTTCTTCGTGCGGCACGCCTACTTTCTGGGCGCCAACGATCCCTACAAGGCGCTCAAGACCACGCTCAAGGCCGAGATCGATGCGGACGCATGGGCCTCGCTCAACAGCGACACATCGCGCCCCTTCAATCGGCCGCAATCCGGCCGCATCGCCGTCAAGGTCATCAACCACCTTGGGGATGAGGTGATGAAGGTGTTTAAAGTCTGACCTCTCACGCCAGGCAGCCAGCCATGTCCGATCTCCTCGTCCTCACCGGCGCCGGCCGCGCCGGCCAGCTCGGTGAAGCCCTCGCGGCGCATTTCGCCGCGGCCGGATTCTCGCTTGCCCTCGTCAGTCGCACCCGCGCCGAAGCTGAGGCCCGCATGGCCGGCCTGCCACAGGCAGCAATTGGCCAGCGCTTCACCGCACACGCCGCCGATCTCTCCAATCCCGCCGCCACGGAGAAGCTGGCCGCCGAGGTGCTCGCCGCACATGGCACCACTGGCGTCCACGCCGTGATCTGCGCGGCTGGTGGCTTCGGCGCCACGGGGTCCGTCTCCGATGCCGACCCGGACGCCTGGCACAAGCAGTTTGCCATCAACGTCGACACCGCCTTTGCCACCACGCGCGCGTTCCTGCCGGCGCTGCGCGAGGCCAGGGGCAGCCTCGTCTACTTTGGCTCCGCAGCCGTGCTGCCTGGCGGTTCGCCCAAGGGTCTCGCCGCCTATGCCGCCGCCAAGAGTGGTGTACTCAGCCTCATGCGCTCGGTGGCGCTCGACGAGAAGCCCCACGGCGTGCGTGCCAACGCCGTTGCCCCCACGGCCATTCGCACCAGCGCCAATCTGGCGGACATGGGCGACAAGACCTTCTACGTGGAACGCGAATCGGTGGCCGAGGTGGTGGCGTTCCTCATCAGTCCGGCTGCCCGCAACATGACAGGTCAAGTGCTGACACTCGCATGACGGCATGGGGTACCAATAGTACGTTCGAAATCTGCTGTCTTTCGGGTGCCTCGATCGTTTCATAGCTTTTGTCCTGCCCCCAACCGTCTCTGTCATCACGATGCCCCTTCCCACTCGCCACCGAGCCAATCGTCGGGATCAACCTGCGTATCTGCTACCCGAGGCGGCGCGATATGCGCGCGTGGCCCCGGCAACGCTGCGCGCGTGGGTGGCGGGCCGGAACTACATAAAGCAAACTGGGCCGGCGTTTTCTCCGCCTCTGATCCGCCCGGCAGACGCCACCAAACGGATTCTGTCGTTCAATAACCTGATCGAAGCACATGTCCTCCAGGCGCTCCGCACCACACACGGCGTGCCTATTCGGGAAGTCCGAACCGCTTTGGAGTACGCGCAACAGCAGTTGCGGATCGACCGACTCCTACTGAGCAAGCAGCTCATGACATCGGCCGGGGAGTTGTTCCTGGATCGCTATGGTCAGCTCATCAGCCTCAATCCAGCGGGTCAGCTCGCTATGAAAATGATGCTCGATGCGCACTTGCAGCGCGTCGAATGGGATGATGGCGTGCCCATCAAGCTATATCCATTCGTCACGGCCGTCGCCGATGGTGTGCGTCCCATAGCAATCGATCCGGAAGTATCGTTTGGGCGTCCAACGCTGGCAGAATCGCGTATTTCAACTGAATCCATCGTACAACGCATCGATTCGGGTGAAAGTGTGCAAGCCATCGCAGAAGACTACGACATCACGGCACGCGAAGTAGAGGAAGCCGTTCTCTACGAAATGGCTGCGTGAGCTGGACGTTTTTCACCGATCGCGATTTGGGAGAACAATTCCCTGCTTTCCTCAAGGAAGCAGGGTTCTCTATTGAACGGCATGCAGATCACTTCAAGCACAATGAGAAGGACGAGGTATGGCTTCGGGTCATAGCGAAGCGCGGATGGGTCATTCTCACGCACGACCAGCGTATCCGCTACAAGGTCAACGAAAAGGAAGCCGTCCTGCTCAGCCGCGCTCGCATGTTGGTGGTCATCGCTAAGTTGCCCTACCCCGACCTCGCGCGTGGAGTGGTGAACACCCACAGACGTATTCTGGCTTTTCTCGACCGCACACCCGCGCCTTTTATCGCGAAGATCTACCAGCCAGCATCGGTGGTACTTCTGAGAAATCCTCAGGCCTCGGGTCGTCTGGAGCTGCGGCTGCCATAGGTTCGTTGTGTGGCTACATTTTGCTCACACCTCGCTACCAGGCCGCTCCCCGTGTCCGCCGATCGCAACGTCCCCTGCCCCTGCGGCTCTGGCCGCAAGTTCAAGAAGTGCCACGGCGCCGCCGTGCCTCCAGAAGTGGCAGCGCTCCCCGCCCCCGAACGCGAGCGCCTGCAACGTGCTGTGCAACTCATCGAACGCGATCGGCGCATCCACCAGGAGCTGCTCGACTGGTGCGACCGCAGGCTCGGTCCAGAGTGGGCCAACGCGGCACTCGATCAGTTTGCTGGTGGTCCGGAGCACGAGCTCTCAGAATACGACGAGAGTTTCTACGCGCACTGGCTACTGCATCACCGCCCCGCCTCGTCCACCACAGCCTCACCGGCCGTGCAGTGGCTCGAGGCACAGCGCACCAGGCACGGCGCGCGCATGGATGCCGACGTGGACGCCCTGCTCACCGCTCAGCGTGACTCGCGCATCGGCCTCTGGCGTGTGACGCAGGTGGAGGCCGGTGTGGGCTACGGATTGCACGATCTGCTCACCGGCACCACCGCCTTTGTCTACGACGATGCGGGTACACTCGGTGAGCTGCCGGACGATGTATGCCTCGGCTACCTGCTCACGCTCGACGACCTGCAACTCATACTCGGCACGCATCTCGACCTGTTGCCGCTGGACGAAGCCGAACAGGTGGCGCAGCAGGTACGCACCATGGCAACGGTTGACACAGATCCTGCATCGCATGAGCAGGCACAGACCGGGTCTGCGCCCTCAGGCAGCCGGTCAGGGGGGGCGATACCCGCAGGCCGCGTGTCACGCGAGTTTCTGGCCGACCCGCTGCGCCACGTCCGCTTGCGCAACCTGTGGCATGAACACGCGGCAAGCTATTGGGGTGCCGTCGGCAACGATACTGGCGCGCTTCACGATGGCATCCTCGATGAGTCCCACAGCACCGCTCCCGGAGAGCATCCATGAAACGTCGTCACTTCGTCTCCACGTCCTTGGGGGCCGCCGGCGCCATCGCCGCCGGAGCGCTGACCCCATCCACTTCCTTCGCCCGCGTCACCGGATCCACACCGATGTCAGACACCGCCACCACTGCCCCACGCGCCACGCGCAAGATCCTCATCGCCGGTGGGGGCTTCCGCACCAGGTTCATTGGCTACATGGCGCAGCTCACCGGGAAGACGCGCCCGCGCATCTGTTATCTCCCTACCGCCTCCGCCGACTCGCCGCAGTCTGCCATCGGCTTCTTCCAGGCCTGCGCTCCACTCAACGTGGAGCCATTCGTGCAGAATGCCTTCATCGAAAGCCTCTCCCAAACCCAGGGCTGGGACGAGGTCCTCCTCTCGGCCGACGCCATCGTCTGCTCGGGCGGCAACACCCTCAATCAGCAGGCCATCTGGCAGGCGCAGGGCATCGATGAGGTGCTTCGTCAGGCCTGGGACCGCGGCATCGTGCTTGGTGGCGCGAGCGCGGGTTCTCTCTGCTGGTTCGAGGAAGGCACGACCGATTCACGCCCCAAGGCCCTGTCCATCGTGAAGTGCCTCGGGTTGCTCAAGGGCAGTCACTCGCCCCACTACGATGCCGAGGCCGGACGCCGTCCGCTCTATCAACAGCTGATCGGCTCTGGACAGATGAAGCCTGGCTATGCCTGCGATAACGACGCCGGCATCTATTTCGAGGACAACGAAGTCAAGCGCGTCGTGCACACCCGCGCCGATGCCATGGTCTACCATGTGAGCGTCGTGAACGGAAAGGTCGTGGAACGACGGATGCAACCCGAGATGATCTGAGCCGGGCACGTCAGGCGACTTCACCTGGGCCAGCGCTGGCGCCTGCAGATGCGCCGCAATCAGCGCCAGCACGTTTGCGCTTCGGGACACGTTCCGCTGGCGTTCTGACGGATGGCTGACCAGCTTACCTCCCGATGACCCTCGCCGCCCGACGACGCCCGGTCGTGCGCGGGATCGTCCTCGACCGCTCGCTCGAGGAACTCCCGCTCTTTCGCCTGAGCGACTCCGCTGACGATGCGCCCGTCTCGTTCATGACCGAGAACGGCGGGCGCTGGCGTGTCATCCCTGCTCCCGGCGACCGCCTGCCCGGCACCTTCGATCAGGACGTCTACGTTGAGTTGCTGCATCGCTACCACGAAGCCGGTTCCCCTGCGGATGGAGCCATCACCTTCACGCTGCACGCCTTCCTGCGCTCCATGGGGCGCCGCGCCGACGGGCGCACCTACGAGCAGCTTCGGGCGGCACTGACCAGACTCGAGCGCACCACGCTCGAATCCCTCGGGGCCTACTGGTCGGCCCAGAGCGCGCTGGCCGATACCAGCTTCACCGTCCTCTCCACGGTGTCGGTGCAACGCCGACGCGTGGCGGACCGGGAGCAACTGCACCTATTTGGCAATCTCGCGGCCGGCGAACCGGGAGATGCCCGGGTCATTCTCTCCGCCATCCTGCGCGCCAACCTCGCTGCTCGGCACGTGGTCACCCTCTCCGCCAGCCGCTACCACGCGTTGTCCTCCCCAGTGGCTCGGCGCCTCTACCGTATGCTCGAGGTGGCTCGGGCCGACGGCCGACTCTCCTGGCGGGTGCCGCTGGAGCGGCTGGCCGAACAGTTGCCGCTCACCCAGCGATACCCATCGCACCTCCAGCGCGTCCTTCAACCAGCCCATGAAATGCTGCTCAGTGCCGGGCTGGTGCGTGACATCGCCATCCGCCAATACGACCGGCAATGGCATGTCGACTATGTCCTGGGGTCCCGCCCGCGCGACGAAAGCTGAGGAGGTGGTGCGGCAGGGGACTTCCGTCCCCCGTCATCCGCCGCCTGTTCAGGGAACAGCGCCACATCCGATGCGTACGTACCTGAAGTACCTTATCGGTCCCACCTTCGCGAGACCCGCATGACCCGAAACCGCAAGGCCGCTCTGGCCGCCACCCTGCTCGTCCCCTTGCTCGCCTCCGGCTTCGCCCTGCAGGCCCGCACGACGCAGACTGGTGCCCAGCTCCTCGATCAGGTGTTGACCTTCGTGGCCCTGCGCTACGTCGACACGCTCGATGCGCAGCAACTCTATGAGAAGGCTGCGCGTGGGCTCGTCAAGGAGCTCAACGATCCCTACACCGAACTCTTCACGCCCAAGCAGCTCGAGGAGTTCTCTCGCAACACCAACGGGCGCTATGCCGGCATCGGCATGGAGATCGTAAAGATCGGCGACTACGTCACCGTCAACAAAGTCTTCCCCGGCTCCCCCGCCGAACAGGGTGGCGTGCTGGAGGGCGACAAGATCGCCATCATCGATACCTCGAACGCCCGCGGCTATAGCACCCAGCAGGTGCAGAACAAGCTGCTGGGCCCCATTGGCACCCAGGTCAACGTGCAGTTCCTGCGCATTGGCGTCGGGCAGCCAGTGAAGCTGAGCTTCAAGCGCGCCGAGATCCATGTGCCGGCCGTGCCCTACACCATGATGCTCGATGAGCGCACCGGGTATGTCCCGCTCACGCGCTTCTCGGAACAGACCACCGAGGACATCGCCAACGCGGTGCTCGCACTGCGCAAGCAGGGCGCCAAGGGCATCATTATCGATCTGCGCGGCAATCCTGGTGGAATCCTCGAGGAAGCGTTCGCCATGTCGAACCTCTTCCTGCCCAAGGGCAAGGAGCTGCTGTCGGTGCGCGGGCGCGGCGAGTTCCAGAAGTTCGTCTCGCAGCAGGATCCACTTGCACCCGACGTGCCACTGCTCGTCCTGGTCGACGGCGGTTCGGCCTCCGCCTCGGAGATCGTGGCCGGCGCATTGCAGGACTACGACCGCGCTTATGTGCTGGGCACCACCTCGTTCGGCAAGGGGCTCGTCCAGTCGGTCTATAACCTCGACGGCGGCTACGCCCTCAAGATCACCACGGGCAAGTGGTACACCCCGTCTGGCCGCTCCATCCAGAAGGAGCGCAAGATGACGGCCGATGGCCAGTTCCTCGAGGTCATGCCCGACTCCATGGAGACGGATTCGGTGCGCAAGGCTCGCCCCACCTACCAGTCGGCCTCGGGTCGCACGCTCTATGGTGGTGGTGGCATCACGCCCGACATGATCGTTGCGCCGGACACGCTCACCAGCGCTGAACAGGCGCTGCGCCGTGCCCTGCTGCCATACTTCGGCAAGTATCAGGCGCATATCCTCACCGTGGCCCAGGAGCAGCAAGGCAAGGTGGGGCCCAACTTCAAGGTCGACCCGGCATGGCGTGAGGAGATCTACAAGCGCCTCACCGCCGATACGGTCAAGATCGACAAGGCCATCTGGGACGCAGGGGCCAGCGACGTGGATCGCTTCATAGAGGACCGTGTTGCCAAGGTCGCCTACGGTGATACGCTGGTGCTGCGCCGGAACCTCCGCGTGGATAACCAGTTGCGCCGCGCCATGGAGCTCATGCGCAAGGGGACGACGCAACAGGAAATCTTCGCAGCGGCCGCAAAGGAACCCACCGCCAAACCCGCCGCGACGCGGCGGAATGGGACCTGAGATCGGCTCTCGTCACGCCTCATCTCGGTACTAATCCGAATTGCCGCATGGGCAGACCCGTTCTACGGTTCTGCCCATGTCTATTTCCCACCGCCTCCAGGTGTCCTCAGCGGCCACCACGGTGTTCGCCGCGGCGTTCACCCTGCTCTCCTCTGCCGCGTGCAGCAGCCCCGACTCGGCTGCCAAGGACACTGCCGCCACCGGGACCGGTCCCGCTGCGCTGAACCTCGCCGTCACCGCCGACTCGGGCGAATCCCACCTGACCAACATCCGGCAGATCACCAATGGCGGTGAAAATGCCGAGGCCTATTTCAGCCAGGACGGCCAGTGGCTGACGTTCCAGTCCACGAGAGATGGCAACACCTGCGATCAGCAGTACACGATGCGGGTGGACGGTACGGAGCTGACCAAGGTGTCACTGGGTGGCAAGACGACCTGCGGCTGGTTCCTGCCCGGCGGAAACCGGTTGTTCTTCTCCTCGACGCAGGCCGCCGATAGCGCCTGTCCGACCAAGCCGGATCCGTCAAAGGGCTATGTGTGGGGCATCGACAAGTACGACTTCTACACCGTCGACCGCGATGGCAAGAACCTCACCCGCCTGACCAACTACAACACGTACACGGCCGAAGGCATTCTCTCACCCGACGGCAAGCGCATCGTCTTCACCTCACTCAAGGACGGTGACCTCGACATCTACACCATGAATGTCGATGGCACGGACGTAAAGCAGCTGACGACGACGCCCGGGTATGACGGCGGTCCGTGGTGGTCGCCTGATGGCACGAAGATCGTCTATCGCGCCTGGCATTACGACAACCCCGAGGACCTGAAGGCTTATCAGGATCTGCTCAAGCAGGGGATGATCCGTCCCAACAAGATGGAACTGTTCGTCATGAACGCCGACGGCAGCGACCAGCGGCAGATCACCAAGCTGGGCGGTGCCAACTTCGGTCCCTCATGGACCCCCGACGGGCAGCGCATCATCTTCTCCTCGAATCACACGAATCCCCGAAGCCGGAACTTCGATTTGTACATCGTGAACCTCGATGGCACGGGCCTCGAGCAGGTCACGACCAACGGCGAATTCGATGGCTTCCCCATGTTCAGTCCCGATGGCAAGAAGCTCATCTGGGCTTCCAATCGCGGTGCGGCCCAGGAACACGACACCAACCTCTTCATCGCGGAGTGGAAGAACTGAGTTCCGTCGCGTCAGCGCTCGACGGATCGTGTCCTGACAGTTGATGGCGCACGAAGGCCCCGCCGGAATTCCGGCGGGGCCTTCGTCCATTCACAGCTCCTCATTCACGCACCAGCGCTCACGCTCGGCGCTCAGGCAGCCGGCGCGGCCTGCACGTCAATGCGCAACTTCACCTCGTCGCTGACCAGTACGCCGCCGGCTTCGAGCGCGACGTTCCACACAAGGCCCCACTCCTTCCGGGAGATCTTGGTCTCCAGCTCGGCCGACACCTTCTGATTGCCCCAGGGATCCTTCGCCGGGCCGCCAACGTCTCCCGTCAGCGTCACCGGCTTCGTAATGCCGCGAATGGTCAGGTCGCCGGTGGCCGTGACATCGCCACCATCGCGCTGAAAGGAGGTCAGCACGAAGGTCGCCTTGGGGTAGTTGGCAACGTCAAAGAAGTCCGCGCTGCGGAGATGTTCGTCACGCTGGCCGTTCCCGGTCGTGAGGGATGCCACGTCGATGTCGACGGTCACGCCCTTGACCACGCCATTGCTGTCCTCGATGCTGCCAGCGAACTGACCGAAGGTACCGCGAACGGTCGAGATGCCCATGTGTCGTACGGAGAACTGGATCTGGCTGTGTGCGGGGTCAAAGGTCCACTGCATGGGAGCTCCTGAAAGTCTGTTGTGATACCACTGTCTTAGTACTAAGAAATATAGTCAAACGAAAGGCCCCGTCAAGAGGCCTTCTGAATCCCGCTTCGGCCGGTTCAGTCCGTGCCGTCGTCCGGTAGGCTCATCTTGACGGCCGCTCGGCCCATGGCCTTGAGAATTGTGGTCGCGGCCTGCTGATCTTCGACCGAAACCCCGCTCATGACGCGCGCCAGCTCCCGGGCATGCACCGGGAACATCCGCACCACCAGCTCGCGGCCCTGGTCGGTCAGGGCTGCATACCGGGCGCGGCGATCACTGTCGCAGGCCCTCCGCTCCACCAGCCCCTTGGCGGTGAGCCTGTCCACAAGGAAGGTGATTCCGCCGCTCGACACCAGGATGCGTCGCTGCACTTCGCCCAGCAGCATCGGGCCGCGATGGTAGAGCGCTTCCAGAATGCCAAACTCAGCCAATGTGAGCCCGTGGCGAGACACATCGGCCGCCACATGCGCCTGCACCGCAGACTGGGCTCGATTCATGATCACCCACAGCCGCAGCGCCGCCAGCGTAGTCGGATCGACGTTTGGCTCGTGCGCCTCGGCATGCCGCTCAGGGGCGCTTGCATTGATTGGTCGCGTGATGGTCGCCATGATTCCCTGAAGCCTCAACAATAAGAGCGCTCTTCGCAAGTGCTAAGATGATCAGTGGTGCCGCTTTAGGTCCGAATTGTCACCGCCGGATCCCATAACCGACTATATCAAATTAGCAAATTTGCAGTGGTGCTCTAGTAACCCCCAAAGAACATCTGTGAAAGTTATCGCGAACATGAAGAGTTGGTGATGATAGTGCACAATCGGACCCGGCTCGGTTAGGTTTCTGGGGCCGACCGCCGATCTGGTCGGTGCACCTTACGCGAGGAGGCGTGATGCGAAAGCCACGACCGAACACGTACAACCCAGCGCAGGCGCTGCACCTGATCGCCGCGGACCGCACTGGGCTTCCTTTGAGCTGCCCCTCCTGTTCCGGGCATATCGACCGCGACCCCGTTGCTCATCCGCCACCGCCGAATTCGCACGTGACACTGAAGTGTGCGAGCTGTGGGCGTTTGGCGCGGTACATCGCCGGTCTGAACTGACTCCTGCTCGCAGCCGAGACCGATTCGTCGGTGTCGCTGCACCCAACAGAACGCCCCGTCCGGACCTCCGGACGGGGCGTTTGTCATACACGAGCTGCCACCCACTTCACCAGTTGATCGTGCCCTGCTTGCTGGTGTCCACGTCTTCGTTCTCGTCAGTCTTGAACAGGAAGGCTTCCATGTTGCGCGTCAGGTAGGTGCGCGCCTGTGGGTCCATCACGTTCAGGCCATAGTGGTTGATCAGCTTGGTCTGCTGCTTGAGCCACTGGCCCCAGCATTCCTTGCAGATTTCTCCCACGATGCGAGCCCCGAGGGCGCCAGGAAACGGTGGGCGCTCAAACCCCTCGTGGGTCTGACCGCAACGGGTGCAGGAAATCGTTGCCATGCTTACTCCGCAATACGGACATGCGCGCCTTCGCGCGCGTATTTCACCCGAGCCAGTCCGAAGAACGACAGCAGCTTGATGTACATCCAGCCGATGTCGAACTCGAACCACCGGTGTGCGAACTTCGCCGAGTGTGGGTCGGCGTGATGATTGTTGTGCAACTCCTCACCGGCGATGATGATGCCGATGGGCGAGATGTTCCGACTCGCATCCTTCACGTCGTGATTGCGATAGCCGAGGGCGTGCCCGATCCCGTTGATGACCCCGGCGGCCCAGAACGGGATCCAGATCATCTGCACTGCCCACACCACGGGGCCGGTGAACCAGCCGAAGAGCCAGATGTCGATGGCGAGCATGACGAGGATACCCACACTGGAGCGCTTGTCGAGCAGATGTCGCTCGAGCCAGTCCTCGGGGGTGCCCTTGCCGTACTTCTCCAGCACGCCAGGCTGCCGCACGGCCTTCCGGTAGTAGAACGCCCCCTTCAACAGCACATTGCGCAGCCCCTCCACAACCGGGCTATGCGGGTCGCCTTCCCGGTCTGAAAAGGCATGATGCTTCCGATGACAGGCCACCCACTCCTTCGTGCGGATCGCCGTGGTCAGCCAGAGCCAGACCCGCATCGGCAGTTCGACAAGACGATGAAACTGCACTCCGCGATGTGTTTGCGAGCGGTGCAGAAAGAGCGTGACGCAGATGTTGGTGAGGTGACCCGCAACGAGGATAAAGACGACCGGCTTCCACCAGTCGGTTCCCCAACTTCCGAATTCGGGCATGGAACGACTCCAAACGATGACGACGAAACGGCCGAGCAACGGGGAAAGCTAGTGCGTGTCCACCAGCGATGTCACCTCTCGCCGCCATCCCCCTCGAAGCGCCGAAACCATGCCAGCGTCGCCTCGGCCACGATATCACGGCAGTAGTCGGCCGAAATGATATGTCCGCAGCCCGTCAGCCATTGCTGCATCTTCACCGCACTCCCGATGCGTCCGAAATACCGCCGAGCCTGCGAGACGGAGATGCGGTTGTCCTCTCGTGACTGCAGATAGAGCGTGGGCACCGTGAGCGTTGGCAATGCGGCATGGGCCATGTGGGCAATGTCGCGGAGCCCGCCCAGTGCATCCGCGGTCACGATGCCGGGCCCCAGCGCCTGGGCACGCGCCTCGGGGTCGTGTATGGAGCGTTCGGCCCCCCGGCTTCGCTGGTAGGGCGTGAACCATTCGAGCAGCTCCGCACCATAGGTCTGCCACCACAGCCCGAAAGGCATGCCCAGATAGGGGGCCAGCAGCACCAGGGCACGCTGATCGGCGGTCGCATGCGCTTGAAGTACCGCCAGCGCCCCGCCCATGCTCTGGCCGCAGAGGTGCACCATCTGGTGCGACCGCTGAAGGGCCGCGTAGGCGTCCCGTATGCACCCACGCCAGGCATCCGCATGACCATCACGTGCCAATTCAGCGAGCGACCCGCCGTGCCCCGGCAGCCGCGGCACGGAGACGGTATACCCTGCAGCGTGCAACACCACGGCGAGATACCGCAACGACTGCGGCGTGTCGTTGAAGCCATGGACCAGCAGCACGGCGATACCGTTCACGCCTGCCAGATGAATCGACTCGGCGCCACGCACGATCCCGTGGACATCCCGCGGGCGCCGTGCCTGATCCTCCCGCTCAAGCCGTGCGGCGCGCGAACGGCGACCTGTCTGCCACATCTCCCGCACTCGTTCCAGGATCATCGTGATGCCCGCCGACACTCAGTACCGCAGGATATCCGGGTTCACGTGCATGCTCCAGGCATCGATCCCCCCTGCGATATTCACCAGATCCTGAAAGCCCTGCTGCAACATCCAGTTGGCCGCCATCGCACTCCGCACGCCGTGGTGGCAGAGCAGTGCATAAGACCCTGCCGGATCGAGCCTCTCGATGCGTTCGGGGAGTTCCGCGAGGGGAATCAGCATGCTGGGCTCGATGTGCGCGAGACCATACTCCCACGGCTCGCGCACGTCGATGATCGTGGGTGGTGTGTCACCCGCGAGTCGCGCCGCGACCTCGGTGGGATGGAGATGCGCAATCGCCATGCGTGGACGTTGGTGTGGGGAGGTTAGCGACGGGGAGCGGTTTCAAGAGCCGTGCGCGCACGCTGCATTGCCGCGCTCGCGGCATCGAAGCGTTGAACGAGGTCGGTGATTTCCGCGACGGTTTCCGCTTCCGTCCCATAACGGATGGCTTCATTCACGCCGGGAAACACCATCGAGGAATATCCATTGTCCACGTCGGCCGCATAGATGAGCGTGCGATACCACGGACGACTCTTGAGCCCCGCATCGCGTGCGAAGGCTCGCTCCACCGACAGCAGGGCGGCATTCGCCGCATCCTTCTGCGCCTTCGTCACCCCTTTGGCCAGGGTGGCATCGCGCGTGGTCGCGAACTGGGAGGCGGCGTCGCGCAGCCTGGTGATCGCTGCCGTCAGCGGCGCGACAGCGCGAGTGCTCCAGCCCTTCTGCGTCAGCCCACGCTCCACTGGCGTGATGTATCGCAGCATCGTCTGCGCGAACTCCACGTAGTCATAGGGCAGCACCTCCGCGTTGGCGAGACGCAGCGCCATGGCAGCGCCGATTCGTCCCGACGCCGCATGATACATGAAGTCCGGATCACCGAAGCGTTCCATCCACGCAAAGGTGTCATAGGCCGAATGGTAGGTGCCGGCCGGTCCGCCGAACCCCCAGTCCGCCGTGGGTACGCCGAAGTGATTGTAGAACCCGGCAAAGTCGCTGCCACCACCGGGATCACCCATGTTCGGTTCGAGGGAATCGGCCCGTGTGCCGGACGTGAGCCGCCAGGCCTGATAGACCGACCCTCGCCCCTGGGGGTCAGGTACGCTTTTCACAATGTCGCGCAGTACCGCACGCAGTGATGGCGTTCCACCACCACCGAACTGCGATCCCTGTGCCGACACGTCCTGGTTGAGGTACGCCACGGCACCCTTCTTGAGACGTAATGAATCGTCTTCCACGTACTCGGTGCTCCCCACCAATCCCCATTCCTCCGCATCCCAGGTCGCGAAGACAATGCTGCGCTTGGGACGCAGACCCTTCTTCGCCATGTCCGCCAGCGCATTGGCTGCTTCGAGGATGCTGACGGTCCCGCTGATATTGTCCGCAGCGCCGGGACCCCACGAATCACGATGTCCGCCAAGGTAGATGTACTGATCGGGATACTCGGTCCCGCGTAGATAGGCGAGCGTATTGTGAATCTGCTTCGTGCCCCGTGTGGCCCGATCGGTGACCACTTCCACCTTCACCCGAACGGGCCCCGGCCCGATGTGATAGCGCAATCCCATGCCACCCTGCCAGTTGCGGGGAATGTCCGTGCCCCGCACCTGGGACAGCAACTGCTCGGCGTTGTAGGCACTCACCGGCACCACGGGGATCTTCGGGAGCGACGTTTCCTCCGGCGTGAGACGCGGCGCTCCAGGCTTGCTCGCGTACCCCGGTGTCAGCGGATCGCCGGTCCCATTGAACACGCTGCCGCGCTGCAGGCCGCGCAACGGGCGCATCGGCCCATCGGGGTAGATGTCCCCCTGCACGAATCCATCATCGAGCGGATCCGTGTAGATGAGCACCGCCACGGCCCCCCGCTTCTCCGCCTCTCTAGCCTTGATGCCGCGGAAGCTGCGACCATACCGCGCCAATACCACCTTGCCCTTCACCGACACGCCTAGCGAATCGAGCGTCGCATAGTCCTCGATCAGCCCGAAGTTGACGAACACCAACTCCCCTTCCCCAATACCATCCCCCGTGGATCCATTCGCCGTGGGATACTGTGGAAACTGGGTGGCAGGATCGCCGGGAATCGGCGGCTCGGCGAGCTCCAGCGCTACCGTGTCGCGTCCCATCCGCGTGATCGTCACGCTGGTCGCGTGCGGCAGCCACACATCGTAGGTCCGCACTTCCGTCTCGAGACCCATGGCCTTCATCTGCGCAATGACATAATCGCGCGTACGCTCCTGCGCGGCCGTGCCCGCCACGTGTGGCTCGCGCGAAAGCGTGGCGGAATGCGCGCGGGCCCGGGCGGGCAGTGGACCCGCGATCGCCTGCTGTTCGAGTTGCCGCTGGGCTGCTGCCGTCGCCGGTGCATAGCCCGGAATCGTTGGCAGGGAGCCAGGCGCGGATTGGGCATGGGCTGCCCCCGCAGCCGAAAGTGTCAGGCCGAACCACAGCGCGGGCGTTCGTGCGGACGCGAGCACGGACCTGACCGCGGGCAGCACGACGCGCGGCAAACGCGAGACGCATGTGCTGCTGACGCAATGCAGGGAGCGTGCAGAGGGGGTAGCGGACACAAGGCACTCCGGAAGGATGGGGGGTATCTCCAGACGCTCGTCGCTTTCCCGATGGCTCGCAAGACCCGCGGCCGAATCAGTCGGCTTCGTACTCCTCCACCGCTCGGAGCAACGCCTGCTGTAGCACCGCCTCACGATCGTCGCCATCGGGGAGCGCCACGGAGAGCGCGGCGAACTGGCGCTGCATTTCATCTTCGAGCTGGGCGGTAGTCGGAGACTGGAGCCCGAGCACCGCGAGGGACAGGACCGACAAATCACGAAGCTGGCGGATGGTTTCCTCTTCCAGCGCCGCCAGTGTTGCGGGACGCGTCGCCGCCGGCGGTTTCTCCCGACGCCGGCGCGGGACCTCGAACAGGGCCCGCACCGACGCGAGGGTCACCACGAACGAACCAGGGGTGTGCTCCGCATATCCCGCGATGACGTTCCGCCGTCGCAGGGAGGGCAGCAGCCGAACAATCGCTTCGCGTACAGGCGAGTACCCCTCTTCACTCTTGTTGCCGCGTCCGGTGATCACGAGCGCCTCGTCTGCACCCTGCACCTGCTGTTCGCGCAACCACTGCTCACAGAGTGCCGTGGCCTGCAGCGCCGTGGGCTGCAGACCACGAAGGTTCAGTGTACGCCCCGATCCGAAGCGGAGTTCGTCGAAGGCGCGATCGATGGACATAGCGGAAACATTCCGCATTGGGCGGCCGCTGTACAGCGGCGCTCAGCGTTTCCGGGGTGCAGGCAGGATCATCCGCAGCACCCTGCCGTCGATGGGTTCGATGGGCTCCACGCCCACGATCTCGGCAAGCGTCGGTGCAATGTCCACCGAGCGAATCGGTTGGGCATACCGTCCTGGCGTGATCATCGGCCCCATGAAGAGAATCGGGATGTGCGCATCGAGATCGTAGGGCGTGCCGTGTGTGGCATACCGGGTGGCGGCGGGATAGAAGCCCTCCTTGAACGTCACCGTCAGGACGGCCTGCAGATCAGGAGGCACCGACTGGAACCAGCGGCGTGCGATCTTGTCCCCCTGGGCGGCCTTGGCCGCGAGCTGCTCCACCCGATCCACCCGCGCCATGCCGGGCAGTGCGAGGAGCGCGGCGCGCAGCGCACGCACGGTCGAATCCGCATCGACACCACCCGCCCGGAAGCGCGCCCGATCCAGCATGATGACCCCCGACTGCAGCCGAAGTGCATCGGCCTCCACGCCACGTATCTCAAGCTCGCGGCGTGCTGCATTCATCAGCGGGCGTACGTCGACACGACCACGATGGGGATCATCGCCGCTGAACGCCATCTCCGGAAGCGGAGTGACTCCATGGTCCGCACTGAGCGCAAAGACGATACGGCTGGAGTCGCGGAGCTTGTACAAGGAATCGATGAGACGACCCAGCGCGCGATCGGTCCGCAGGATCTGGTCGTGCAGCTCCAGCGAACCCGGTCCATAGGCATGGCCAATGGCGTCGACCGTCGACAGCGACACTGACAGCACGTCGGTACTCGGCCCCTTGCCAAGCCCCAGCGCCTCGAGTCCCTCGAGTGCCAGGTCCACCGTGATCTCGTCCATCCACGGAAAGTCCGTGAAGCGATACGTCCCCTCCCGACGATCGGCCGGCAGGGTGTGCGGGAAGGTGTAGTCCTTGCCAAGGTGTTCGAAGGGGACGGAATCGGCCTCGGTGTACTCCGAGGCCGGCAGCAGCAGGTTCCAGTCGGTGCCGAGGTACTTCGCCGTGACATCACGCGCATTGAAGCGCTGCACCCAGCTTGGCAGTGTGTCGGCGTAGTATCGGCTGGTGGTGAATCGGCCGTCGAGCGAATACCAGTAGACCTGCTGCTTGGCACGACCCAGCGGGAGGATGGCGCCGCGATCCTTCCGGGATACCGACAAGGCCTGGCTGCGCGCATCGCGGGTGCGCACCCAATCGAAGAATGCCGAACCTCTGAAGCGATAGGGCGACGCCCCGTTCCCACGCCCGAACAGCAGCGGAGCCTGCGGATCGGCGACGCCCAGCTCGTTCAGCACGACGCCGGTGTGCGACGGGAAGCGACCGGACCAGAGCGTCGCATGTCCCGGCGCCGTCTCGGTGACCGCATGGTCGTGGTACGCCTGCGTGAAAAAGGCGCCCCGATCGAGAAAGCGGGCGAGCCCCCCCGTGAGCTGGTGCCGAAACCGGTCGAGGTAGTCGGGCCGCAGTTGATCGATCGTAACCTGTACGACCAGGGTGGGTTTGTCCTGACCCGCGAGTGGCGGAGGTAACGCGGCGCTGACAATGGCGAACGCGGCGAGGAGACACCGCTGAAAAGTGCGGAAAGTGTGCATACCGGTAAGGTACACACGAGGCACTCTGGAAGCGCCGATGCGTGATGATCAGGCAACGAGCCGCACACGAACAGGACACACGGGTGAGCGACATCTGTTCGTGACTCTGCGGCGGCACCGGCAACACCGGCGGCCCCGTCCGGCCTCGTGCGCGCCGCCGGATCGACGCGCCAGGACAGGGGCCTGCACCGCCGGTGATCACGCCACGCGGGCTGGTGCACTTCGCGGAATCGACACACCGCTGCAGGGCTGCTGCAGGTGCGCTGCATGCGCATTGCATGCACGCTGCACACGGTGTGTTAAGACCGCACCAATCACGGAGGCACGTGAAGGTGGAGACAATATTGAGCAACCGCGGCTGACTGGCAAGCACGGCGCACAACGCACGACGGCGCGGATGCGCCATCGTGCGTACTCAGTGCGTCCGCATGCCGCTCACCGCCGGTCCGCCTCGGCGACGTCTCGTGTCCGAAACGCTCAACGCAGCGGTTTGCGTGCGGCCACGTGCTCGGCAACGGCGTGAGCTGTCGCCTCGGGCAATGCGGTCAATCCGCGTACGACGCCATCGATATCGGCGTCCGGCCGATTCTGGCTCATCTTGAACTTCCCCTCGAGCACATCGACGGGGATCTCAATGCCCACAATGGCACGGGCCATCTGCTCGATGTACTCGGCGGGCGCTTCAGCCATCGTCCAGGGTGGCGTGTGTCCCGCTTCGTGCATGGTGGTGAGCCGCTCAAGGTGCGTCATGAGAAACTCCCGATCCTCGCGCATCCGGAAGGCCCCATGCACATGGACGGCGATATAGTTCCAGGTCGGAACCGCCTTGCCATGCTCGTGCTTGCTGGGATACCACCCGGGAGAGATGTAGGCGTTTGGCCCGGTGAACATCACCAGTGCCTGCGTGCCCGCCCCCAGTTGCGCGAGATACTTCGCATGCGGATTGGTCAGCGCCAGATGGCCCTCGAGGACGCCACGTTCGCGATCGAGCCAGAACGGAAGATGCGTGGCGTACAGTGTCGTCTCACCGCCAGGTGCAGCCGACACCAATGCCCCGAGTGAATGCGCTTCGATAAAGTCAAACAGGACCGCACGGTCCGATTCGCGGAAGGTGGATGGGATGTACACGATGGGGTTCCGACTCAGGCAGTAAGTGCAGCTTCGAGAATGGCCAGACCCTTCGCCAGATCCTCGCGGCTGATAATGAGCGGCGGTAGGAATCGCAGCGTATGCTCACCGGCGCTGACGAGCAGCAATCCCTTGTCGAAGGCCCGGGCGATCACGGCCGACGCCGGTTCATGCAGGTCCATGCCCCACATGAGACCGGTACCGCGAATCCCTCGGGTGACTCCCGTGCGGTTGGCAATGCCCTGCAGCTGCTCGCCAAACCACACCCCATTCTCGCGAACCTGCTGGAGCAGCGTGGGGTCGGCGAGGCGCTGCACCACATGATGCGCGACATGCGCCACCAGCGGTCCTCCGCCAAAGGTCGTGCCATGATCCCCCGGTTGCATCACGCGCGCCACGGTGTCGTTGACCAGAATGGCGCCCATGGGCAATCCGTTCGCGATCGGCTTCGCAATGGTGAGCATGTCTGGCTCAAATCCCAGCTGCTGATAGGCAAACAGGGATCCGGTGCGGCCCAGGCCACACTGAATTTCATCAAGGATGAGCAGCACGTTTCGTTCACGGGTCAGGGCACGCAGATCGCGCAGGAAGGCCGGATCGACGATGCGAACGCCGCCCTCACCCTGGATGGGCTCCACGATGACCGCTGCCGCCGTCTCGGGATCGAGCACCACGCGCAGTTCGTCGAGATCGCGCTCAACGATCCGCACACCGCCCATGAGCGGGCGGAAGGGCAAGCGATAGGCGGGCCGATCCGTGGCCGCGAGCGTTCCCGGCATGCGCCCGTGGAACGACCCACGCAGCGCTATGAGTTCGTGCTTGGCCTGATGCCCCAGGCTCTTGGCCCATCGCCGCGCGAACTTGAACGCCCCCTCGTTGGCCTCGCCACCTGAATTGGCGAAGAATACCGAGCTGGCGAACGAGTGTGCGACCAACCACGCCGCCAACGCCTCGCCTGGCGCGGTCCGGTAGAGATTCGAGGTGTGGATGAGCCCCTGCGCCATCGCCTCCTGCATGGCTTGCATCACCCCGGGATCCGCATGCCCAAGCGATGACACCGCAATGCCGGCAACGAAGTCGAGATATCGCTTCCCCGACTCGTCAATCATGTAGACACCTTCACCGCGAACGAACAGAGGGGCCTGTCGCTTGTACGTGCCCAGCAGGGCCGGCAGGGGCACGGTCGCTGTCGCTGCCTCCGGTGTGGCAGTCGGCGTGTGAACGGGCGAAGACGTGGGCGAAGACACGGTGAGACTCATGGCAGCTACCTGGAAGGAGCAACATCCGTTGCGTCTCTGCGCGCAACGATCGCGGTCCCCGCAGCGGGAACAGGAAGTGCGGCCAGATCTCCGATCCGCACTCGGGACACACCACCCGCCAGCGCCGCGGCGCAGGCGTCGAGCTTGGCGGCCATGCCGCCCCCGGCGACACCACTGGCCACGAGGGCCTGCGCCTCCGCCAACGTGAGCATTGGCATGAGTGCCTTCGTGGCATCGAGAACGCCGGGCACATCGGCCATGAGAAACAACTCGTCGGCACCAAGGGCCGCCGCGATGGCCGCGGCCGCGTCATCACCATTCACGTTGTACGCGCCCGCCACACCGGCATCGCTGCGGGCGGCAACCGGGGAAATCACCGGAAGGTACCCCGCCGCGAGCAACGCTCGCACCACACCAGCGTCAACACGGGCTGGTGTCCCCGAGTGTCCGAACGTGGCCGCATCGATGGGCGTGGCACGCAACAACCCCGCGTCTTCACCACTGATACCCACCGCCGGCGCGCCCGCCGCCACCAGCGCCGACACCATCTGCTTGTTGGCGAGCCCCGACAACACCATGCGCACGAGTTCGAGCGCGGTATCGGTGGTCACCCGCCGTCCGCCGATGAACACCGGTTCCTCGCCGCGCAGGCGCTGCAACGCGCTGATCTGATCACCGCCGCCATGCACGACCACCAACCGGCGCCCCGACTGTTGCCAGAGTGCCGCGAGGGCCGCGGGAAGTGCGGGATCGTTCTGGGTGCGACCACCGAGTTTGACGACCAACATCGAGGAATGGGTTGTGAGACGTGGGATTGGGGAGGAACAACCGGGTTGCGGGCTGCGAGTAGTGGTGATGAGTGACCCGCGGCGCTGTACCCGCTACGCGTCATCCGGCCGTTCACCCCAGAACCAGCTCCCCACAACGCGAAACCGCTGTTATCGCTGCAACCCCGCCGTCTCCGGCAAGCCCAGCATGAGATTCGCGTTCTGCATGGCCTGGCCCGCCGCGCCCTTCACGAGATTGTCGATCGCACTGAACACCAGCAGCGTGGGCTGGCGCATCCCGGTAGGCGTGACCGCGCCGATGCGCACCACGTTGCGGTGCTGCACATCCGCCAGTGCCGGCAATCCGTTCGTGAGTTCCACGAACGGCTCGCCCGTATACATGGCGCGGAACGGTTCGAGCGGATCAGTGAGCGGGCGCGTCAGCGGCACGGTGATCGTGGAGAGAATGCCCCGATCCACCGGCAGCAGATGCGGCGTGAACAGCAGATCGCAGTCGGCGCCGAGTTTCGTGAGCGTGTCGCGCATCTCGAACAGATGACGGTGCGCATTGCCCACGCCGTAGGCGCGATAGTTCTCGGTGACTTCGGCGAACAGATACTCGAGCTTGGGCGATGCACCGGCCCCACTCACACCACTGGCCGCCGCGATACTCACCGTTGCACCCGGCGCGATCAGTCCGGCCTTCGCCAGCGGCGCCAGCGCCACCAGCACACTCGTCGCATAGCACCCGGGGTTGGCCACCGTGCGTGCACCATGCAACGGCGCGCGAAACAATTCCGGCATGCCATAGGGCGCGTCCGCTGGCACACCGGCCGGCAGGGCATGCGTGACACCCCCATGCCCTGGGCGCAGATCGCTGGAGAGATCGACCACGCGGGCACCCGCAGCGATCACCTTGGCCACCCATTCGGCCGATGCCCCATGCGGAAGCGCCGCAAACACGAGGTCCGCACTTCCTAAATCCGCCTCCTCGGGCGCAATGAGCGGCACCTCGTGCATCGCCCCGCCCGCCCGCACGCGCAGCGTGGTGCCGCGCTGCGTATTGGCCGTGGCGAAGGCGAGCGTGAGCTGCGGATGGCCGGCCACGAGCGCGCACAGCTCACGACCCGAGTACCCGGAGGCGCCAAGCACGCCCACACGATAGGTCGGCAACGAAGACACAGAGGACACGTTCGATTCGACGAAAGACGGTTGCATATAGACCCGCATGATATGCAGAATTAATGCATAGATAATGCATAATTTTGCAAACACGCGGTGTCAATCGCCTCTCGACGTCGCCTTTCCCGGAGTTGCCGTGTCTGACAAACGCGACCGACAGCAGGCCATTCGCGAAGTGGTCTCCGCGCATGCCCTGGCCAGTCAGGAGGAGCTCCGACAACACCTGGTAGCGAAGGGCTGGGATGTCACCCAATCCACGCTCTCCCGGGACCTCCGGGAGTTGCGTCTGGCCCGCATCCGTGACGGCCAGGGGCGGAGCCGTTATGCATTTCCCGAGCAGGCCCGCAGCGATCAGGCGCTGGCCCGCCTTGAGCGCATGCTGCCGGAACTCCTTGTGGACGTCGAAGGCGTACAGGTGCTGGTGGTGGCGCGCACCATGAAATCCGGTGCGCAGCCAGTCGCCGAGGCGCTCGACAAGCTCGAATGGCCCGACGTGGCCGGGACCATCGCCGGCGACGATACCGTTCTCATCATCTGCCGCAGTCCTGACGGACGCGAACGCGTCCTGCGCAGGCTCCGCACCTATCTCGACCGCTAGCGATCGTCTTTGGCTGACCGCGGCCACCAACCGACCCGTGCCGATCACCGGCGATTGCTAGATTTCCGCGCCATGACTGCTTCCCACGACTCGTCTCACGCCTCATCTCACGCGTCGGTACCGACGTCGTCCGATTCCGCCGGCACCCACAAACTCTGGGGTGGCCGATTTGCCGGTGGGCCGTCGCCACTGCTCGATGCCATCAATCGCTCCATCGGCACCGACTTCCGCCTCTGGCCGCACGACATCCGGCTCTCCAAGGCCTGGGCAGCGGGACTCGGTGAGGCCGGCGTGCTCACCTCTGCGGAGAGCCGCGCGCTGCAGGACGGGCTGGATCGCGTTGGTGCACGCATTGCGGCGGGCGCCCAGCCGATCGCGACCGACGAAGACATCCACACGATGATCGATCGGTTGCTGCACGAGGAGTCGGGTACGGTGGCCTCCAAGCTGCACACGGGCCGCTCCCGCAACGATCAGGTGGCCACGGCGTCCCGCCTGTGGACGATGGACGCCTGTCGTCGACTCGATGCGGCCATTCGCGATCTGCAGCAGGCCCTGCTGGCCCAGGCAGAGACGCTCACCGATGCCATCCTGCCGGCCTATACCCATCTGCAGCGCGCACAGCCGGTCAGTGGCACCCACTGGCTGCTCTCCCACTTCTGGCCGCTGGATCGCGATCGCACGCGGCTGGCCAACGCCGAAAGGGGCACTGCGACGCTACCCCTGGGTTCGGGCGCCATTGCCGGCTCAGCCTTTCCGGTGCCGCGCACGTCGCTCCGGGATGCGTTGGGCTTCGTGGCCATTTCCGCCAATTCCATCGATGCCACCGGCGATCGCGACTTCATCGCCGAGGCGCTCTTCACCTGCACGATGATCGCGGTGCACTGCTCCCGCATCGCCGAGGATCTCATCATCTATGGGTCGAGTGAGTTCGGCTTTGTGAAGTTCGGCGATGGGTTCTCCACGGGCAGCAGCATGATGCCGCAGAAGCGCAACCCGGATGTGTTCGAGCTGGCGCGCGGATCGGGTGCTCGGGTGCTGGGCGATCTGGTCTCGCTGCTCGGCACGATCAAGGGACTGCCCAGCGGCTACAGCAAGGATCTGCAGGACGACAAGCGCGCGCTTTTCAACGCGGTCGACCTGTTGTTTCTCGTCCTTCCGGCCATGGCTGGGGCCGTCAGCGAACTGCGCTTTGATCGACGTCGCATGCGGGCCGCGGTTTCGAGCGCCATGATGGCCACCGATTTGGCGGACTACCTGGTGAAACGGGGGGCCACGTTCCGTGAGGCCCACGGCGCAGTCGGCACGTTGGTGCGTCAGGCCGAGGAAGCCAACATCGAAATGACGGACCTCCCGACCGAAGCCTTCACCACCGCACACACTTTCTTTGGCGCCGATGCTCGTGAGGCCCTGGGTGCAGAGGCCTCGCTCGCGGCGCGCGACATTGACGGAGGCACAGGCCCGGCAGCGGTCGCCAGGCAGCTCGAACAGGCCCGTGCCAGCCTTGCCGCTGCCGTCCCTGCGCCCTCGACAAGGTGAGCGATGGCGCCCGCGCAGCAGATGCGCACCGTCGGCACCAGAGCGGATCGCTACCGAGACCGTTCGATGGTGTGATTTTTGACTGCGACGGCGTGCTGGTGGACAGTGAGCGCATCACCAATGGCGTCTGGGCCGAGATGCTGACGGAACTCGGCCTGCCGATGACGACCGAAGACTCCCTGCGGATCTTCCTCGGCAACTCGATGCAGCGCTGTCTCCAGATTGTGGAAGAACTGATGGGGCACGCACCACCAGCCGATCTCCTCCCCCGTTTCCATATCCGGGCACGCGCAGTGCTGGCGGGCTCGCTCACACCGGTCGACGGGATCGTTGGGGTACTCGATGCCTTGGACGCGGCCGGGATCCGGTACGGGGTCGCCTCCAACGGAGAGCACGAGAAGATGCGCCTTACCCTCGGCGTGACCGGTCTGCTCGAGCGCTTCGAGGGGCGGCGCTTCTCCGCCCAGGATGTGGCACACCCCAAGCCGGCGCCCGATCTCTTCCTGCATGCAGCGGCGGCCATGGGTTTCGCACCCGCACGAACGATTGTTGTCGAAGACAGTCCGCTCGGCGTGACCGGAGCGACGACAGCGGGGATGTTTGTCATCGGCTTTGCGGAGCTCGTGGCGGCGGATCGTCTCACCGGTGCGGGAGCCACGCAAACCGTTGCCCATCTCCAGGAGCTCACCCCCTTGCTCCTTGGCGAAATCGGCGCCATTGATTGACGCGGGCGCCGACGCCCGTTTTCTTCGTCGACATTCCACAGTGGAACTGGTTTCAACCGACCTTCAGGAGAAGTGCATGACCGCTCGTTTCGCCCGTCTTGCAGCTGCCGCCGCTTTCGTGGCCGCACTGCCGCTTACCGCCTCGGCGCAGGACAAGCCATTCTCAAAGGGGGATCGTGTTGTTTCGGCGAGCTTCATGACTGGTGGTGATTACGATGGCACCGGCTTCGGAGGCCAGGTGGAGTTCGGTCTGCTGCCCATCGGCAAGACCACGCTTGGTATCGGTGGCTTCGCGGGCTTCCAGCGTGACAGCGAAGGCACCGGGATCTACAAGGCCACTGCCACCGTGGTTCCGATCATGGCCGTGGGCAATCTGCATTTCCCGATCGCGTCGCAGCCGAAGCTCGATGTCTATGCCGGTGCAAGCATCGGTTTCATCCGCGCCTCGGTCAGTGTTGACGGCGTCGGTGCAGTTGGTGGCAAGGCCAGCAACACCGACTCCGGCTTCGGCATCCAGGGTGGTGCTCGCTACTGGATGAGCTCGAGCCTCGGCGTCAACGCTCAGGTTGGCTTCGGCGATATCCCGCTCATCCAGGCTGGCATCTCGTTCAAGCTCTGATCTGACCCGAGCTTGTGAAAACGGGGGCGCGTGCATCTGCACGCGCCCCCGTTTTCCTTGGTGCCCCCACAAACCTCGTGGCGCATACCGTGCGACGTCCTGCAGCCTCAGGTGCAGCCCAGAGCTGTTGCGCCGCGCAGCTGCGCACCGCACACGGCCCGTCAGAACGCGTAGCCGATCGTCAGGCGCATGGTTGGAAGAACACGCTCAATCCCCCGACTGCGGTCCTCGGAGAGGAAATATCGTTTCACACCAGCACCGACCGTGACGGCAGTGGCCCTGCTGCTGCCCAGCAGCCACTGATACTGTCCTTCCACCGAAAAGGTGGGCGCCGATTCGGTCTTGTTGTTGTCCCGACAGTTTTCACCGAGGTCGTCACAGAGCACTTCATTCCGGCGACGCACCGCGCCGTACCCGAGTCCGGCCGCCACCCCAAGTCCGTTGAGCGCCCGCTCCTGCGGATACAGACGCAGCTTGCCATCGACGTTCGTGTAGTAATCGTCGAAGCGAACGTAGGACGCACCAAGGGCGAGCGAGACATTCCCACGAATCCGCTGCTCAAACTCCCCCTGGAAGAACCCGAACAGCGGGAGAAAGGGATTGATCGCGAAGACATGCGTCGGACCGTCGGCCGTCTGCGTCTGCTCACGGAGCGTGCCCTGAGCGGACGCCGGCGTTGCAGTTCCCCCAATCGTCAATCCGGTCAGGGCGGCCAGCAGGATGGGCAGCCGGTGAGGCGTCATCAGAACCGGACGCCGAAGGTGATCGGCAGGAAGTTCATGCTGTTGGGATCGCCGAACACGTTCACATACTTCGCTTCGAGGAAGGTGGAGAAGCCGGAAAGCTGAAAGCGCAGACCGCCACCCACCTGAACGCCCATATCCGTATTGCCTTCGGACGTACCCGTGGTGCTGCCCAGGTTGTATTCGGCCTTCGTATTGAACATCCCGACACCACCCAGCAGGTACGGCTTCACCATGCTCGACGTCGACACGTCAAAGAGCGCGTTGGCGACGAAGCCCAGACTCTGCAGCTTGACGTTGTCACTGACCTTCGATCCCCACTTGTCGAAGCTCACATCCGCGCGGAAGCCCAGGGCCTTCATGGACGCCGGCTTCAAAAAGACATGGCCCGCCGCGGTATACCCCGACTCGGCTCCATCACCGAGATCGCCCATCGGCATCGAGAGGCCACCGCTGACCCCGAATCCCAACGACTTGCCAGCACTCGCCTGGGCAGAGACGTGCATGGGCAAAGTCAGCGCCGCTGCGAGTCCACACATATGCAGTACACGTTTCATGCAATTCTCCAGAAGGTTGAACCAGCGTTGATCCCCTTTCGTAACCCACAGATCAGTTTGGGATCCGTTCCACGCGCGTCACGAAGTACTCCGTCTCACCGAAGCAGGTCGAGGGCAGCCCGACGTGCTGATCGTAGTACACGGCCACGCGGGCTCCACTGAGTGCCTCGATGGCACGCGCGAGGGAATCGCTGCGAACACTGAACGTGAAACTATCCGACCGAAAACTGCCGGCAATGTCGGTATACAGGGTGCCTTCCCACGTTTTGCAGACGTAGCCCTTCCGGGCAATCTTTTGCATGTACCCGGCACGTTTTCCACTGGAGTAGCTCCAGGACAGAGCGATCGCGGACCACGCCGTCAACCCAAGGACAGGGGAGCCTATCAACACCACGAGCGTGGTCAGCAACCAGTGCCGCCGGAAGAACGAGCGGCGCGGCGTGCGCCCCGCTGACGGTGCCGGGGAATCCGGGGAAACCGCCGCAGTCGATGGTTCGTTTGGCGGGGAAGAGGTGGGGTCGGTCATGTGCTGGAACTTGGGGGAGGCCTTGAGGACGCGCTAGCTTACGACACTTCCTCTCACCCCCGGTTTTCGCATCGTGTCCTTTGTCACCGAATTTGCCCGACGCCGTCCCACGATCACGGCTCGGGTCCGTGGTATCCCTGTTGGCGCGGGGTCGCCAGTGGTCGTGCAGTCGATGACCAACACGGATACCGCCGATGCGGCGGCAACCGCCGAACAGGTGGCGGCGTTGTACGAAGCTGGGTCGCAGATCGTCCGGATCACGGTCAACAACGACGAGGCCGCGATGGCGGTCCCGGAGATCCGTCAGCGCCTTGCGGATCGCGGATTGGATGTGCCCATCATCGGCGACTTCCACTACAACGGTCATCTGCTGCTCACGAAGTACCCGGCCGCTGCCGCCGCGCTGGACAAGTACCGCATCAATCCCGGTAACGTGGGGTCACGGCATCGGGACGCGAACTTCACCACGATCGTCCAGGCTGCCATCGACCACGACAAGCCCGTACGCATCGGGGTCAACTGGGGATCGCTCGACCAGGACCTGCTCACCCAGATGATGGATGCCAATGCGTCATCGGCCACTCCGCGCGAGGCCAAGGACGTCTACATGGACGCCATGCTGGAGAGTGCCCTGCGTTCCGCAGCACTGGCCGAGGACGTGGGACTCGGACATGATCGGATCATTGTGAGCGCCAAGATCTCCGTCGTACCGGATCTGGTGGAGTGCTATCGTCGCCTTGCCGCGCGATGCGACTATCCGCTGCACCTCGGGTTGACCGAAGCGGGGATGGGCAACAAGGGCGTCATCGCGTCGACGGCCGCGCTGTCGATTCTACTGGCCGAGGGCATCGGCGACACCATCCGGGTCTCCCTCACCCCCAAGCCCGGCGGCGATCGGCGCGAAGAGGTGTACGTCGCCCAACAGATCCTGCAGTCCCTTGGCCTGCGCGCGTTTGCGCCACAGGTGACGGCCTGCCCGGGCTGCGGACGGACAACAAGTTCGTTCTTTCAGCACATGGCCGAGGACATTCAGGGGTACCTGCACGAACAGATGCCCATCTGGCGGCAGTCCTATCCCGGTGTGGTCGACATGCAGGTCGCCGTCATGGGCTGTGTCGTGAACGGACCAGGCGAATCCAAGCACGCCAACATCGGTATCTCCCTGCCTGGCACGTTCGAGGAACCCAAGGCACCTGTCTACGTGGACGGCAAGCTGTTCACCACGCTCAAGGGCGATGCGATCGTCGCGGAGTTTCTCGTGATTCTCAACGAGTACGTGGAACGCCGCTACGGGCAGCTGTCCGTCGTCTGAGACCGCTCAGGCGTGCTCGAGATCACGAGCTGCCGCTTCAAGTTCCGCCACGATGGGTGCATCGAAGCCGATCTCGCGGAGCCGGTCCGCCACGCGGCGATACCAGCGCACCGTCCCATCACGACCCGCCGAAAAACGCCCCCAGACCGTTTCGGGAAATGCCGTCCGACGCAGGTCGGAAAGAATGCAGTTGGCATTGTGCACCTTGTCCGCAGCGCACACCCAGAGGGCGTCCTCGCTAGCGTGTCCAAGCCGCCGAAGGTAGTCGTCCTTCCGTTCATCCCAAGACAATTCGACGCCATCATTGTCGGTCCGCCGCGTGGTGACGGCAAGCACGACATCGAGCACGGCACTGCCGAACTTCCGTCCGATCCGCTCCTCCAGAATCTCCCGCGTCAATCCATCACGCACACCGTCCTCGATGACGTCGTGCAGGATCCCGGACACGACAATCTCCTCGGAGCAACCGTAGCGAGTCAGGATGACCGCCACGTTGGCCGGGTGTGTGAGGTACGGGAGACGGGTTCCCTTCCGCACCTGTTGGTCGTGGTGCTTGGCTGCGAAGGCAAACGCGTGGTTGATGCGATCGGAGTACCCGGTCATGACCAGATCATTGGCGAAGGAGACTGGACATCGCGCGCTCAGGCGGGCGTGGGAACATACGTCGTGCGACGGAACCAGGCCACCATCTGTTCGAGGCCTCGCTGGTCTGTCTCGTCGAAGTCCTGCGGACGTTCGGAATCGATATCAAGCACCGCTATCAGGGCGTCCGTGGCATCAAAGACCGGGATGACGATTTCACTGCGGGAACGCGCATCGCAGGCAATATGCCCCGGGAACGCATGCACATCCGGCACGATGACGGTGCACGCTTCAGCCGCCGCCGTACCGCAGACACCGCGCCCGAACAGAATCTCCTGACATCCCAGGGACCCTTGGTATGGCCCCACCCGGAGGAGCCGGCCGGGTTCCACCACGCGGTAGAAGCCCGTCCAGAGATGTCCGAAGGCGTGATGCAGCAGTGCACTGGTGGTGGCCATCCCGGCGATGGCATCCTCACTGCCATCGAGCACGAGATGCTGGATGGAGAGCAGCCTCGCATACGCCTCGTCACGCGGTGCGGAGCGCAAATCGGGAATGACGGGTTCCATGGGGAATCAGCAACGACGAGGTGAGTGCACCCTGCGTCAGCGGAGCGGCCCAATCGCCGCAACCAGCCGCAGATCGAGTATGGCGAATGCAATGCCCTGCACGATCACCGCCACACCTGCCCCGACGGCACCCAGTCGGGGTCCCCAGCGCCATGCGGTCACCACGAGCGTCATTCCCACGGCGACGTAGCCGACATCGAAGCCGGTGTTCAACCAGAGAATGTTGACCAGTTCCTGCATCCCCGCGTAATCCCGGGGCTCGAGACGGCGCAGGCTTCTGAACACCACGAGTGCCGTCAACGCGCCCCAGATGGCGGTCTGCAGTGCGAAATGGCGGAGCATCGCCGCAGTGGAACGCCGCCAGGCGAGCCATGCAAACAGCATCACACCGGTACCCAGCGAAATGCCGGCCCACACCAGCAGTCGCTGCAGGTGCTCACGTTCCAACGCCAACAGCGTATCTGCCCACATGCCTCTGAGACTAGCCGACGGACCTCGAGCCGACCAGCGGTCCGGTGTCCAGGGAAGCGCGAGGGAGGGCCTCCGCGTAGACGCCCGGCAATGTGCCGGTCCACATCACGACAGCACGCACCCGCCATCCGCTTGCCTGTGCCTGGCGGAGTGCTCGGCGCACCCACGCCAGGGGGGTCACCCCAAGACGAGCACAAAGGACCACATCCGACATCGGTGCCGCCTCGGAAGGCCGCACCTGACCCCGCTGGCGATCGGCCACCAGCACGGCAAAATCGTACGACGCGAGTATGGTCTGGAGTTCCACCAGGGCGTGAGGCTCCGCAGTGTGATCCACATGTACTCCAAGCGGGGGTGCAACGGAGCGTGCCCGCACGAGATCCACAGCGGTATCAGGTCCCAACGGGATTGCCCGCCTGGTATCCCAGTGCCGCATGCGGGACGCCTCAGCGGGACGGTCGGCGCGCTCGAATGCCGAGAACGGGAGGAGCGCTCGCAGCGGGCCACCACGTTCGGTGAGATCCACCAGCGCCGTTTCGCGTGACTCCCGCGCCGCGACGGTGGCCAGATGCACACCGACCGCCGCCGCAATCATCGGCTGATCGCAGAGGATTTGCACGACGCGAGGCATGTCGCCCACGTGCGTCAACGAGAGGTGAAGCAACGGCCAGGCATCCCCTCCGGTCTGGCGACGGGCTCGATGCACGATGACGCGTGTTCCGGTCAACGCGGCCAACTCCTGTGCATCACCCACCGTGGGCCACCGCAGTTCTCGCCACAGGGCAACGCCAAACCCCGCACCGATGCCAAGCACCAGCGACGCCAGCAACGCGGCTACCGGTGGTATGGTCATCACAAACCGATCCCGCACCACCGCACGCGCGGCGACGACGTCCCCGTTGAAGAGTCGAGCAGCGCCAAGCAGGGAGTCCGCGTACTGCGCGGCCTGCGTGGCATCCCGCAGGGCCAGGGCGAGCACGGAATCAACATGGAGATCACGGCCATCCGCTGCGACCGGATTGCTGCGCAGCGAGTGCTGGGGTTCCGCTTCGGACGCCCGAAGGTGTTGTGCACCCAGGACAAGCAGACGGTCGCCCAGATTGGTGAGGCGGGCCGTGAGCGCAGCATAGCGCGCGTCGGGGCCTCCGAGTGCGGCATAGGCCTCACGCTCTCGATGCACCTGTTCGATCGAATCCAGGATCGTCCGCGCCACCGCGTCATTGCGCAGGACGGTCTCGGTCACGAGCGCCTGGTAGCTCTCCACGAGCGGCGCTTGCCGCGCGCGTGCGAGCGCGTGTTCCAGTGCACGCCCCTCCAGTGCACGCCCCTCCAGTGCACGCCTCTCCGGTGTGATGATCGCAGGTACGGCCGCACCTGGTACACGCACGGTCATCGTATCCGATGGGACGTCGGCTGATGTCGCGAAGCCGGATGCGTCCACAACACTGGCCGCGCTGGGCACCAACGCAGCGGCCCGGAGGCTATCGGAGAGGGTCTGGAGCGACTCCCGCTGTGCCACCGCCACCCGACGTGCCGCCAGCAAGGCTTGTGTGTCGCGTGGGGCCGGCAGCATCTGCAATGCCGACGCCAACGCCCGATCGACCTGCCGTGGTGCGAGCACGAAGGTCAGCAGCGCAACCAGTGTCACCAGACAGCTGATGGCACCGATGAGCAGGCCGTGGCGAACCGCGTTTCGCGTGCGCGCCGCCAACCAGCGCGCGCGCATCGGATGATCAGAAGACACGTCCTAACGAACACGGGGGCTGGCGCATTGCGCCAGCCCCCGCTGTCCTGCAGAACGCGATCCAAATTACTGGACCGTGACCTTGCCCTTCATGTTCATCGCGAGGTGCGGCGTGCAGTTGAACTCGTACGTGCCAGCCGGGACACCCGCGAACGAGATCGTGTAGCTCTCACCCGCGTTCAGCAGCATCTTGCCGGAGAGCTCGCCCATCTGCTCGGGCATATTCGCCAGCAGCACCGCCTTCACGTCGGCCGGAAGCAGCGCGGGGTCAAACGCCACGTTGTGCGGAGCGCCGCTGACCATGTTGAACTTGATGCCGTCGCCGGCCTTGATCGTGATATCGGACGGCACGAAATGATATCCCTTCTCGTCGCCGACCATGTTGATTTCATGAATCTGACCCGTGATCGGCGCAGCTGCTGCCGGCGCTGCTGCCGGCGCTGCCGCCGGAGCCGCTGCGGGGGCCGCCGCTGAATCCGTCGTCGCCGTCTCACCACCACCGCACGCGCCAAGCATGATCGCCGCGCCGGTCACCACCGCAAAGCCGAGAAACCGCATGTCGAAAGGCCTCCAGAGCCTGATCGAGATATTTCCGTTCTACAGGACCGTTCTGACAGGACGTGTACCTGTGCTCACAGCGCTTGTGAGCCTTGTGAAGTTATTCACGAGCCCTGTAGGCGCCAAGTCCCCACCTCATCACCATCTTGACGTGTCCACATTGGCCCGCTAGCCTCACCCGGTACATGTCTACACTGCGCCAGCACCACCATCACGCACATCATGGCCACGGCCCGACGGGTCGGGGGTGGTCTGTGCATGTCGTGGTAGACAGCCGGTAAGGCGTCCAGACATTCGCAGGCTCCTCGGGCCCGTCCTTTTCAGGACGGGCCTTTTTTCGTTGGTGCCACCCGTGTTTTTCGTTTTCAGGAATACCATATCCACATGCTACGCATTGCGTTACCCAATAAGGGCCGCCTAGCCGAAGAGACCCGGGAACTGTTCAACGATGCTGGGCTCGAGGTTCGATCGGCGGGCGAGCGGGCCCTGTCCGCATCGCTCGGCGGGGAGTTCGAGGCCATCTTCGTCCGCGCTCAGGATATCCCGGAGTTCGTGGCCGATGGAGCCGCCGACGTGGGCGTGACCGGGTGGGACCTGGTCAGCGAGTCGGGACGACCCGTGGTTACGCACCTGGATCTGGGTTTCGGCCGCTGCCGATTGGTCGTGGCAGCCCGTGAGGAATCCGGAGTCCGCTCCCTGGCAGACCTCGCCCGCCAGGGAGCACCGATGCGGGTGGCTACCGTATTCCCCGCCATCACCCGCCGATTCTTCGCCGATGCAGGCGTGAGGGTGGAGGTCGTGCCGGTGTCGGGCGCTGCAGAAATCGCCCCCCACCTCGGCATCGCCGACGTCGTTGTCGATCTCACCTCCACGGGTTCGACCCTGCGCATGAATGGACTCCGCGAGATCGACACCGTGTTGCGCTCGAGTGCCCAGCTCATCACCGCCGACGGCGGACCTCGCCACGGTGACACAGCCCGACAACGGGAGCTCGACGATCTCGTCACCGCACTCGCGTCGGTGATCCGCGCACGCGGTCAGCGCTATCTCATGGCCAACATCCCACGCACGGCCCTCGATACCGTGCGCGCGATATTGCCGGGACTCAATGGCCCCACCGTCATCGATATCGCGGACCATGGGCGTTACGTCGCGGTGCATGCCGTGGTCAGCGCCGACACGATCTACCGCACAATCTCCCAGCTGCGCGCACTCGGCGGTGAGGGCATTCTCGTGACGCGCATCGAGCGCCTCGTGCCATGACCGCAGCGATCGATACCGCGCCGCCGCTGCTGCGCGCACGAGGACAGTGGGATACGCTCGACCCCACCACACGTCGCGCAATCGAGGATCGATCATCCAGCACCACCCCGATGATTCGCGAACGCACGCGATCCGTCATCGATGCGGTGCGTCTCCGGGGTGATGACGCGTTGCGGGAATTCGCGCGCGATCTGGACGGCGTCGCGCTCAGTACCCTCGAGGTGCCGCGCAGCGAATGGGAGGAGGCGCTATCTCACCTGGAGCCGACACTGCGGCGTGCGCTCGAGCGGGCGGCACGCAATATCGCCGCAGTACATCGCGATTTCCTGCCAGCGACCACCCGTAGCACGCCCGAGCCGGGAGTCACCATTGTCCGGCGCCCCGATCCCCTGGCTCGCGTGGGGATCTATGCACCGGGGGGTCGTGCAGCGTATCCAAGCTCCCTGCTCATGGGCGCCATTCCCGCCCGGGTGGCCGGTGTGGGAGAAATCATCGTCTGCTCCCCACCAGGACCATCCGGCCGCCCCGCAGACATCGTACTTGCCGCCGCGGCATTGGCGAATGCAGATCGGGTCTTCGCACTCGGTGGTGCGGGTGCCATCGCCGCCATGGCGCTCGGGACTGTTTCGGTGCCCCGTGTCGATCGCATCATGGGACCCGGCAATGCCTACGTCGCGGAGGCGAAGCAGCAGCTCATGTCGTCGGTGCCAATCGACGCACCGGCAGGGCCAAGCGAGTTGCTGGTGCTGGTCGAAGAGCATATGGACGAGACCGACAGCCATGAACCGCGTCACGACGCAAGTGGCCACGCACATGATGCCTCGAATGACACATCGCGTGCAGAGGTCATCGCGCGCGAACTGCTGGCCCAGGCAGAGCATGATCCCGATGCGGCCGTGCTGGTCGTAATTATCTCCGAGCATCAGTCTTCACCGCTGGCAACGCGCATAGAAATGGCCGTGACAGCGCAGCTCGCACGGGCACCCCGCGCCGAGGTGATCCGCGCGGCACTCGCTGCGCGAGGGGGTATCGTGCAGGTGCGTTCACTGGAACAAGGGATTGCACTCGCAAACCAGTGGGCACCCGAGCACCTCCTGCTCATGGTGCACGCCGCGGTTCGCGACCAGACCCTCGCCGCGCTGCGCAATGTCGGCACGATCTGTCTTGGGGCATCAAGTTCCGTGGCCTTCGGCGACTATATGACGGGCGCCAATCACGTTCTGCCCACGGCGGGCGCCGCACGTCGCTACTCCGGACTCTCCACACTCGATTTCTTCCGGTGGACCACCTGGCAGGAAGTCACGCCGGCAGCCGCGGCGACTCTCGCTCCCGATGTGGCATGCCTCGCCGACGCAGAGGGACTTCCGGCACATGCGGCAGCGGCCGCTGCACATCGTCCGGGCCGTACCGCTTCCAACCGCGCGGCGCAGAATCACAGGGCCGACATCGGTGGCGCGGCTGCCGGTTCGATCCCCAGCCGTCTGCCGTTCGGTCGCGCCATCTATGATGACATCCCCCTGTACGATCCACGGCGCGCACCGGTCGCGCTCGATCTGACAGACAACACCAATCTCTGGGGCATGCCGCCGGTTGCCGAGCAAGTTTGGCGGGACATGTCGGCCTCGCGGGTAACCCGGTACCCGTCGCTGTACACCGCCGAACTCAAGGCAGCACTGGCGTCCTATGTGAACGCCACGGCCGACCAGCTCGTGACCGGGTGCGGATCAGATGATATCCTCGATAGCGCCATGCGCGCCTTCGGCGAACCGGGGTCCGTGGTTGCAGGCAGTGAGCCGTCCTTCGCGATGATTCCCCTGTTCGCCCGCATGAATGGACTACGATATGCGGGTGTTCCCGAACGCATCGATCACCAACCCGATCTCGATGCCTTGTTGGCCACGCGCCCGCGCATCCTGTATCTCTGCTCGCCGAATAACCCCACGGGAACACTATTGTCGCGCGATCTGCTCGAACGGGCGGTCCGGGACACACCCGGTGTCGTGATTCTCGATGAAGCCTACGCGGAGTTCTCAGGAGTGTCGGCCGCGCAACTTGCACTGGACGTGGAGAACCTGCTCGTCATCCGGACCATGTCGAAGGCCTTCGGCCTGGCTGGCCTGCGCATTGGCTATGCGGTGGGTGCACCAACGCTTGTGCGCGACGTCGAAAAGTCACGCGGCCCTTACAAGGTGAATGCGCCGGCCGAACAGGCCGCGCTCGCCGCGCTACGTCACGATATCCCCTGGGTGGAGAAGCATGTGGCTCAGGCCGTAGACAATCGTGACCGCCTCGCGCGAGCACTTGCGCTACGTGGCTATTCCCCTGTGCCGTCCCATGCCAACTTCGTGTGCGTACCGGTCCCCCAGGCGGTAGCCGTCAATCAGGCGCTCCGTGCTCGTGGGGTCGCGGTCCGCCCATTCGAGGCGTTGCCGCATGTCGGAGACACACTCCGCATTACCGTTGGCCCGTGGACGATGCTCGAACAGTTCCTGACCGCCTTTGATGATGCGGTCCGCGAGGTGAATGGCTGATGGCGACATCTCCGAATGCGTCTGCTCCCCTGCGCGTCACGGTCGTCGACTACGGCGCCGGCAACCTCCATTCACTCATCAAGGCCCTCGAATCCCACGCAGCGCAGGTGCGGGTCGGCCCGGATCCGGAAACGGCCGTCCACGACACCGATGCACTGATCCTGCCGGGCGTTGGCGCCTTCGCGCCGGCGGCGGCACGCCTCGCGCCGGGGCGCGACGTGATGCGTGAGGCGATTCTCGGTGGCCTGCCAACCCTTGGGATCTGCCTCGGCATGCAGCTGTTGTTCGATGGCAGCGAAGAAGGTCCGGGTCGTGGACTGAGCATCATGCCCGGTCAGGTGCGGCGTCTCAGTGCAACACGCCTTCCTCAAATCGGATGGAACCGTCTTGAGGAGATCACCGAACCACTGGTGCGCACGGCCGCACTGGATGTGGCCTACTATGCCAACAGTTTTGTTGCTCGACCTGCCGCCGACGGCTTGCGGTATGTGACCGCGTGGAGCACGCACGAATCCGATCGATTCCCCGCGACCGTACGACGGGGGCATGTTGTTGGCACCCAGTTTCACCCCGAAAAATCCAGCGCGCATGGTCTTGCCTTCCTTCGCGCCTTCCTCTCACTGGCTTCTTCACTTCGGAGTATGGCATGATCGCGATTCCAGCAGTGGATCTGCGTGATGGACGATGCGTACAGTTGGTGGGCGGTGACTACGGACAGGAACAGATTCGCCTCGACGATCCCCTTGCGGTGGCCCGCGACTGGATCCGCACCGGGTTCAACCGTCTGCACATCGTCGACCTCGATGCGGCCACGGGGCAGGGACGCAACGACGATACCATCCGGGAGTTGCTTCGGGACTGCCCCGTACCCGTGCAAGTCGGTGGGGGGGTGCGTGATGAATCCCGTATCGAACGCCTGCTCGACGAGGGGGCGGAATGGGTTGTCGTGGGCACGCGTGCGGTGAACGACGAGGATTGGCGCGAAGAGATGGCGGCCCGATTTCCTGGACGACTCATTGTGGCGGCCGATGTGCGGGAGCGGCGGGTTGTCACGCACGGCTGGGCGGAGACGTCGCGACTGAACGTCGTGGATTTCGTGGAGTCGCTGCAGGCCCTGCCTCTGGCCGGCTTGCTGGTTACCGCCGTGCACCTCGAAGGCCGGATGCAGGGCACGGACCTGCCGCTCATGGAAGACGTCGCTGCGGTGAGCGCCTGGCCCGTCTTCGCATCTGGGGGAGTGACAAGCCTGGAAGATATGCGAGCGCTTGAGCACCGCGGCCTTGGTGGTGCCGTGCTCGGCATGGCCCTGTATACCGGGGCACTCGATGCCCGTCGTCTGGCGGAGGAGTTCGACGCATGACGGTTGTCGTCCGAGAATCGAAGGAAACGCAGGTTCGGGTGAGCCTCACCCGGGGAAGCGGATGCGCCACGGTGTGCACCGGCGAGCCGTTTCTCGATCATATGCTGGTCGCCTTTGCGCGTTATGGTGGTGTGGATCTCGAGGTGCAGGCCACCGGCGATCTCCGGCATCATCTCATTGAAGATGTGGCCATCACCCTGGGGCAGGCGGTCGCTGCCTTCGCCCCGGCAGGATGCGCGCGCTATGGGGAACGCACCGTGCCCATGGACGACGCACTGGTGCAGGTGGTGATCGATATTGGTGGCCGACCCTGGTATCGCGGCCCACTGCCTTCCACGCGGTACGATCACTTTCTGCGATCGTTCGCCGACAACGCGAATGCCACGCTGCATGTCCGTGTACTGCGCGGCACCGACCGCCATCATGTGGTAGAGGCCGCCATGAAGGGACTGGGTCTCGCCCTTCGCGAGGCACTCGTGGAAACCGGCGCGGTGTTCAGTACCAAGGGCGCGGTAACCCTCGAGATCACGGCCTGACGGATGCTGACCAGACGAGTCATCGTGTGCCTTGACGTACAGGGCGGGCGCGTCGTGAAGGGGGTGCACTTCACAGGCCTGCGTGATGTGGGTGACCCGGTCGCACTCTCGGAACGGTACGAGCGGGAGGGCGCCGACGAAGTCACCTTTCTCGACATTTCGGCCAGCGCCGAGGAACGGGCCACGCTACTGGACGTTGCACAGCGCACCGCCGAACGATTGTTCATTCCCCTCACCATCGGTGGAGGCATTCGTACGGCAGACGACGTGGCGCGCGCGCTGCGGTCCGGTGCCGACAAGGTGTCCATGAACTCCATCGCCGTGCAGCACCCCGACATGCTCACACGGGCCGCAGAGCGTTTCGGCGCCCAGTGCGTGGTGGCAAGCATCGACGCCAAGCGCGACGCTCGCGGCGTATACAAGGTCTGGATCAACGGAGGGCGGCGGGAAACGTCGCTCGAGGTTGTGGCCTGGGCGCAAGAGTGTGTGGCGCGCGGTGCTGGAGAGATCCTACTCACCAGCATCGATCGAGATGGCGCACGCACGGGCTACGATCTCGAACTCACGCGCGCGGTGACCCGGGCGGTGCAGGTCCCCGTGATCGCCTCCGGCGGAGCCGGCGCACCGCAGCACCTCGTGGACGCAGTGATACAGGCGAACGCCGATGCGGTACTCGTGGCCGGTCTGCTGCACGATGGCCTCACCACGGTCGGTGCCTTGAAGGCGGCCATGCAGCATGCGGGGATTCCGGTTCGCGAGGTGGATCTGCCCATCGGGAGCGACATCGGGACCGCCAGCGGGGCCAACACCGCAACAGACATCGGCACAGGTATCACCACTCCGACAGCATTGGCCGCCGCACACGTTCCCCACACGGAGATCGCATGAACCACGCACTCAGTCCCGCAACGCTGATGCAGGCAGCAGCCGAAGTGGCGCAGCTCGCGGCGAACACCGCCATGCGTTGGTATCGCGATCGCGTGTCGGTGGAGACGAAAGGCGATGGATCACCAGTGACCATCGCCGACCGCGAGGCGGAGCGCGCGGCGCGAGCCTGGCTCACCGAGCACTTTCCCAACGATGGGCTGCTCGGTGAGGAGTTTGCGAGCGAACGGGCCGATGCCAGGCGACAGTGGATCCTCGACCCCATCGATGGCACCAAGGCGTTTGTGCGCGGCGTGCCACTCTGGGGTACGCTGGTAGCCTGCTGCGAAGGAGATACCGTGCTCGCGGGAGCGGCGTGCTACCCGGTGGTACAGGAACTGCTCGTGGCGGCGCCGGGCGAGGGGTGCTGGTGGAATGGGGCACGCGCTCAGGTCTCGACGGTGCATCGCCTCGAGCAGGCAACGGTGCTCATCACCGACGAACGGTTTCCAGACCATCCGACCCGGCGCGCCCCGTGGCGATCGCTCGCCGCGGCGGCTGGAGTCAGCCGAACCTGGGGGGACTGCTACGGTTATCTGCTTCTCGCGACAGGCCGCGCCGATGCCATGATCGATGACCGCATGAATCCCTGGGACTCGGCGGCGGTGCAGCCCATCATCACCGAGGCCGGCGGCGTGTTCACCGACTGGCGTGGTCGACACACGGCATTCGGTGGCGACGTGATTGCCACCAATGCCGCGCTCGCCGATTCCGTGCGACACATCCTCATCACCGAACCCAACCTGGCAGCCCCCACCACCCCGGCAGTCCGCGAATGACCACCCCAGACCCAGGCGCGACGTCAGTCCAGCGGGCGACCAGCTTCCCGCTGGAAGCGGTGAACTTCACGAAGGGGAATGGCCTCGTGACGGTGGTGGCGCAGCACGCGCACACCGGTGTGGTCCTGATGGTCGCGCACGCCGACCGCGAAGCCCTGGAATACACCGGGCGAACTGGGGAAATGCATTACCATTCGCGACGCCGCGGCCTGTGGCACAAAGGCGCGACGAGCGGCAACGTGCAGCGGGTTGTGTCCCTCACCCTTGATTGCGATGGCGATGCGATCCTGGCGCGGGTACTGCCGACAGGCCCTGCCTGCCATGAAGGCACGACATCATGCTTTCGAGAAGGCGCGCTCCGCGCCGACATATTCGGCGCCCTCGATCGTACAATCGTCGCACGGCAGACAGCGAAAGAGAGCAACGATCCCCAGAGCTATACGCAGACCCTGTTGGCCAATCGCAATCTCCGCCTCAAGAAACTGGGAGAAGAGGCTGTGGAGCTCGCCACAGCCTGTATCGAAGAGGATCGCGAGCGTGCCACGGAAGAAGCGGCAGACCTCATCTATCACGCACTCGTGGCCTTGCGCGCCGTGGGGGGTTCAGTAGACGGTGTGCGTGCCGTTCTGGCCGCGCGGGCAGAATAGACAATCGCAACAGAGACCGAGCACTCGGATCATCGCGCCGTCACCCGCTGCAGGGTGCGATACAGGAACTCCGAAGCCCAGCCCAGCGCGGGTACCGGGACACGCTCGTTGTCTCCATGCATACGCAGCTCGTCGTCCATCGGCAACGGCATCGGCAGGATGCCGTAGGTCGGGATGCCTTTGTCCCGCATCACCGCCCCATCGGTCGCGCCCGTGCTCATGAACGGAATGACCGTGGTGCTCGGGACCATGGCGAGCGCCGAGGCTTCCATGGCGCGATAGAGCGCCGTGTTCACGGGAGATACTGGCGGCGAGCGCTGCGGTTCCCCATCCAGGCTGAACTTCACCTGCGACTCTGCACCAACCCGGTTGAAGGCCGTGACGATACCACGGACATCGTCGTTGGGTAGCACCCGTACGTTGAAGGTGGCGCTCCCCTCCGACGGGATGATGTTGCTGCGGATGCCGCCACTGATGAGCGTGAGAGACTGGCCCGTACGCAGCACCGCGTTATGCAGGGGTTCGCGCGAGAGAATGGCCGCCGCCGCATCGATCT
Source organism: uncultured Gemmatimonas sp. (assembly GCA_964586985.1). Lineage (GTDB taxonomy): Bacteria > Gemmatimonadota > Gemmatimonadetes > Gemmatimonadales > Gemmatimonadaceae > Gemmatimonas. The sequence continues at coordinate 42,598 of CAZPJX010000001.1, forward strand.
GAGCCTTCGAGGCACCGGGCGCGGACACGCGCTGCATGGCCGCCTTCATCACCGGGTCCTTCTCGATCCGTGCGAGCCGCGCAAAGTAGATCCGTGTGGTCTCGTTGAGCAACACCGGCGCCTGCCACGCATGCACACGCTGAACGGCCCGGGCCAGAGCGGCCAACGCATTGCCCGGCAGCGGAACTGAACCGTGCCCACTGGCTCCAGTGGCCAACGCCGTAATGGTGTACGACACCTTTTCGGTGGTCTGAATGTTCACCGACACCACGCGGTCGTCAGCAACCCGCACACGGCCACCTTCATTCAACGCGAACTCGGCGTCCCTAATCAGATCGAAATGCGTGCCCGCCATCTCATCGACGCCAACCGCGGGCCCCCCTTCCTCTGCTGCCGTCGCGAGGAATATCACGTCGCGGTCGAGCTGATCACGCTGCTGGGCCAGTTGCTGTAACGCCGCCGTCGCCGCCGATAGCATTCCCTTGTCATCGATGGCACCACGGCCATACAGGTAGTCTACCCCACCGGCTTCCTGCACAATGGTTCCGGTGAACGGTGGCGTCTTCCACTTGGTCGTATCGACGCCCACCACGTCCATATGCCCCATGATCATCACCGGACGCTTCGACGGGTTGATGGCTTTGAGGCGCGCCACAAAGTTCGCCCGGCCTGCTCCGACCGGCAGAATATATCGTTCCACACCGGGGACAGTCGCAAATACGCTGTCGAAGTACTGCGCCGTGAGCAGCTCGTTCCCGGGTGGATTCTGGGTATTCAGACGGATGAGTGCCATGAGGTGCTGCAGTGTTGCAGCCTGGGCCACCTCACGATCAAACCCGGCAGGAGGGGGCGTACTCACGCGATAGGCGGCTCCCTGCGCCAATGCGGTAGACCCCACGAAAATCGTCATCCACAGGGCGCCAAGGGCCACCGGGCCTCGCAATCCTGGGCGTGACGTTTGAACTGCGGTCATCTCGTGCTCCCTGTCATTAGAAACGCAGCAGCCGTGCCGGTGTCACCCGGCTCGGATTACCCACATAGGCCCAGCGGACGTTGTGCATGTAGGTTCTCGCCGCCCGTTGAATATCCTCCGGACTCACCGACCGCAGCTCGTCCACGAATCGTGCCGCCCGTCGAAAATCACCCTGATACAACTCAGCCCGCGCCAGCATGTTCGCCTGGTCCGCATTGGTTTCGTTGTCCAGGAAATAGGTGACGATGAACTGCTGCACCAGGCGTTCCAGTCCATCCCGCGTGATGGTGCCTTCCTGAAGAGCACGGATTTGCTCCTGCATTATGGCCAGCACGTCGTCCGGCTGTGTGGTGGTCACATACAAGCCGCCCATCGAAAACGCCCGCTCTACAAAGGGCGCACTCACCGAGTACGTGAGGTTGCGCCGCTGGCGCACCTCGCCGAACAGCCGCCCAGACAACACGGCGCAGGCCAGCCGCAAGGAGGCGTAATCCTTGCTGGATGCCTGAGGGCCATGGAAGTAGCCCTGCAGGTAGTTGGTGGGCAGCTCTCGCTGGGCAATCACGTAGGCACCGGGCAGATCCGCCGGCGGCTCGGGCAGCGTCCATTGATACGTGCCACGAGGCAGCCGTCCGATCGTCTCTCGTACAAGCTTCTCCACCTTGCTGCGCGACACATTCCCAACGACCACCAGCATCATGCGCGACGTGACCATCTGCTCCGTCTGATACCGGCGCAAATCGGCCACCCGCAACGCACTCAGCGAGGCTTCGGTTCCCGTGGGCTCGAGTCCGTACGGGTGTCCGGCAAAGGCGATGCTATCCGCAAGAAAATCCAACAGAGCGTCAGGGCTGTCCTTTCGCTGACTCACGGCCGTCACGAACTGCTCACGCACCAAATCCACATCGGCCGAATCGAGCCGCGGCGCCATGATGCGGTCGGCCAGAATCGTCCACGTGCTGTCAAAGCTGTTGGTGGTCGCACGAAGTCCCACCGTGGTCCAATCGACCCCGGCCCCCACGCCGATCACGCTGCCCATGCGAGCCATCCGCGTGCGCAACACATCCCTCGGGTACTTCCGCGTGCCACGCTCACTGGCTTCGAGCAGCAGCAGTTCGATTCCCTGGGTTGCCTGCGTGAGCTGTCGAACACCGCCGAGCAGATACAGATTGGCCGCGACCACGTTATTGGCCGTGACTCGACGAAGAATGACGGGGATTCCACTCACCTCGAACTTCATGGTGAGCGAGTCGTCGCCCATGATGGCAGGCGATGCCGGGGTCGAAACCGCTGGCTGTGCCGGGGCGGGACGCCGTGTGGGGCTGCGCGTCACCTGCGCATCGAGCGGCGCAGCCAGGAGAACCGCCATCGCGACCCCCGCTGCGACGCTGGCACGTGCACTACTGGTCATAGGGGTCGTTGAACAGGTGGCGGTCCGGATCATGCGCAACATCGCACGACCGGTCGGAAACGGCGCACGACGCCCTCGGGACACCTCGACGGCGCGCCTCATTGACGCACCGCCGGACGCGTCGTGGGCGTGAGCAGTTCCTGTTCCGTCAGGCCGATCGCACGTCGTGCCTCTGTCGAGAGCAGGACGCTGGTGACGCGTGGCTTCCCGGCGATATACGTCTTCGTGTAGCGCATCAGGTCGGTGATGCGCTGCTGCGCCATCTGATCGGTGTAGCTCATGAAATAATCGAGGTTGGACACGCTCCACCAGAACCCGATGGTATGTGCGATCTCCGAGGCCTTCTCGATCCCGAATGCGCTCGACACGGCACGCTGCGCCTTCACGGCCTCGAGTTCACGCGGTGTGACGTACGTGGGGTCGGTGAATCGGGCAATCTCGCGCTCAAGCGCCGCCATCGCTTCGCGGAACTTGTCGGGCGTCGTCTGCCCGCTGATCGAAATCGGTCCGGTGTGATTGAGGGTGTAGTAGTTCACAGTCACCCCCTGCCAGAGCCCTGAATCGACGAGCCGCTTCTGGAACGTGGAGCCCGGCGTGTTGAGGACATCGCTAAACACATCGGCGGCAAAGGTAGCGCCGGGATCCTTGCCAACGCTGGGGCCCTGCCACTGGATCAGCACGGCGACCGCGTTGATGGGCTCCTCGCGGATCTGCGCCTGGTTGCCATCGAGGGCTGGTATTGGCGGGATGGGGTCCGCGACAAACGGATCTGCGCCACGTGGCCAGCGTCCGAAGATCTGCTCAGCCAATGCGAAGATCCTGACGGGGTCCACGTCCCCCGTCACGATCAGCGCGGAGTTGTTGGGCACGTAGTACTTGCGCTGGATCTCCCGCATCTGCGCCGAGGTGACATTGGCGATGACCGTGCGATCGCCAATGGTGTTCTTGCGACTGAACTGCCCCGGATACAGCAAGGCGGTGGCCCGCTGTTGAAATTCAAAGCCCGGCTGCGCCTCGTTGCGATCGTACTCGCCAAGAACAACCTCCTTTTCACGCGCGAGCTCATCGTCGCGGAAGAGTGGGTTGATGAGGGCGCTCGCGAGAAACTGCATACCACCGGCCACTGAGTCGGCGGGCAGGGTCAGGAAGTAGTTCACGCGCTCTTCCTGGGTGGTGCCATTGAAGACGGCACCGAGCTCACCCGCGCGATCAGTGAATGCCTCCGCGTCGGGCAAATCCTTGTTCGCCTTGAAGAACATGTGCTCGTACATATGCGCGAGTCCGGCGAATTGCGGCGATTGCGTGAACGCGCCATTGCGCACGTCGATCTCCAGGGTGGCGATGGGCACGCCGTGATTCTCCACGACGATGATCTCCATGCCGTTGGCGAGCACCTTGCGGCGCAGGACCTTCTCGAGCTCAGCCCGCGACTGGGCAGCCAGCGGCTGCACCGCCACCAGAACAGGGGCTACCGAGAGGCCGGCAAGCAGCAGCGCGAGCCGGAGGGCGGGCCACCGGCGCCGCGCAATACGGAGTGGCGTGAGGGTCCTTGAAATGGACGCTGGCATTCGATGACGGGGATGGGGATCTTTGTGCGATGCCTGATCCAGTCCTGACATCGCCGATGAACGGGGGAAGCACGGCCATCGCCGAGGCGCTGGCCCGCCACCTCGAACACACCCGGCTGCACCTGAACGCACCGCTGGCTCCGTACACCACGTTTCGGATCGGGGGTCCGGCGGACGTCCTGTACGATGCCACGTCGGACAACGACCTCGCCACCGCCATCAACACCGCACGCACGCTGGGCATTCCCTGGTTCGTGCTCGGCCTGGGTGCCAACATTCTTGTGGGAGACCGCGGCGTGCGGGGCCTGGTCATCCGCAACCGTGCCCAGGCTCACCGGCTGGAAGCCGACGGCACCCTCTGGACCGAGAGCGGGGCCATCATGCAGGATCTCGTGCTGGAGACCGTCCGGGCGTGCTTTTCAGGCCTTGAGCACTATATCGGCATTCCGAGCACCATCGGCGGAGCGCTGTGGCAGAACCTGCACTTTCTCTCGCCAGCACCGGAGCGGGAGCGCACGATGTTCATCAGCGAAGTGTTCTCGTCCTGCGAAATCCTGCGGGAAGAAGGGGATCGGCGTGTCGTCGGAGCGGATTACATCCAATTCGGCTACGACGACACCGTATTTCATCACCGACGCGATGTGGTCCTGAATGCCACCTTCCGCCTCACACCGGCCGATCCGGCCATGTTGCATCGCGTTGTCCAGGAAAACCTCTCGTGGCGCGGCTCCCGGCATCCGTGGCTACCGGTGCACCCGAGCGCGGGCTCGGTGTTCCGAAAGATCGAGGGCGTGGGAGCCGGTCGGCTCATCGACCAGTGCGGCCTCAAGGGCTATCGCGTGGGGGATGCGCAGATCTCCCATATCCACGCGAACATCCTGGTGAACCTCGGCCAAGCCACTGCCGCGGATGTCCGCACGCTCATCGCCCATGCCCAGGAGGCCGTCCAGCAGAGGTTCGGCTATGCGCTGGTGCCAGAGATCGGTTTCATTGGAGAGTTCTAGCCACACGGACGGGCCGTGATGCGCTTCGGCACAGGCGCTCTCCCACACGGCAATAACTCGTCTGCAGGGTAGCGGTGAGCGGGAGTACCGAACGCGGCAAGGCCAGCGATACTTCGCCTACGAAATAGGCACTGTCTGGCGTAATGCCGTGTCCGGCGAACACATGACGAACCCCATCGGCCAGCTCAAGCACCGGGGGTTGCAGTGCATTGATCTGATCACCCGGTGATCCCACGATGGTGAGCATGACCGAATCCCCGCGGAGATCCACCCTGACATCCGGCCCCAGGTCGTGCTCAGGGGCAGCACCTCGCGTGACGCCTTGGAGAGCCGCACCGATGCCGCCGGCGGATGCGGTGCCACCCGAGGGCACGGCGTCGACACGGCCGTTGTCGGCTGCTCGGTCCGGGCCACAGGCGGCCCCCACCAATGCCAGGGCCGCCAGAGACACGGACGAGAAGGGGGGAAGGCGGAACATGCTGCAATATAGTGTGGTAGGGTGGCGGAACCTGCTTAGAGGCCCGGTTGACGCCGCGGCGGCGCTGGCAGCGTGCCCTTGTTCGCGATCGCCTTGTTGATCGCGTTCACGGTCACCGTGGCTCGATACTCCACAATCTGCCTGGCCAGTTCCGCGTTCTTCTGCCGGTCGGCTATCGATACGCCATTGATCGTCGCCTTGCCGGCCCTCACGCGCTCGTCGTAGCGCACACTTTGCGGATCATCGATGAACATGTTCAGGGTGATGATCGCATCGTCATGCAGGTTGTCCAATGCGCCGTCCACGATACCACGCGTCTTCATATACTCGGCCACACTCGCGTAGTCGTAATACTCCTGCACATGTGCCACGACCGGTGCACCCTGCCAGAGCTTCGTGAGCGAATCGGCCACGGCGCGCTGACCACCTTGATTGCCGCCACTGTCACCAATGAGGATGATGTTCTTGAAGCCATGGACCTTGAGACTGTGGACCAGATCGGTGAGCAGACTGCGGAAGGTGGCCTCGCGCACCGTCATCGTGCCTGGCGAGGTCATGTGTCCCGTCGGCGGATCGAAGTTGCCCTCAGGCACGAACTTCACGATCGGTGCGCACAAGGCATTCCCGAGCTTGCGGGCAATCGCGTCGCAGTTGGCACGGAGGACGAAGTTGTGCTTTCCGGTCGCCAGCCACGGCCCGTTGGGTTCCATTCCTCCGGTGGCGATGATCGCCGTCGTCTTGCCGACCTTGAGTGCGTCGCGGATATCCATCCACGTCATCTCCTCCAGCCACACCGTATTGGGTGTCGGAATCGGGTTGGGCGTATCCGCGCAGTTGTAGGTGTTCTGGGCGCAGTTGCCACCCCCCATGGACCGGGGATCCCGTGCTGCGCCTGCCTGGGCGTGAACGGCGCCCGCCATCACCACAAATGCAGCCGCCGATGCCAGCGCGGTGGTACGATGCAGCCTCAGGGATGCGGCGAGCGAAGTGGACAGGAATCGCGTAATTGGTGGGTGCGGCATGCGGGTCGGACCGGTGAGAGAAAGAGGGCACTTCAGTGGGCGATGGTGTGTACGAGCCAGTCGCACGACATTGCGTCTTTCCCCGTGGTCGCGCCAGTTTGACGTTTCGGTATTCGTGAAGTTGTTCCCGTTGCGCTCCCTCCTTCCCGGCGCTGCAATGCTCCCTCCCCTTCCGCCTGGCGCTCGCCTCCCCATGCCCAACCGTTCGCTGGCCCGCACGTTGGCGTGCGCCACCCTGTTCACCGTCCCCTTTGCAACCCTGCCGCTCCAGTCGCTTAGGGCTCAGACTGGTGGAGGCGCACCCACCGTCGACGTCAAGAAGCTGGCCGAGATTCAGTTGGCCATCACGGCCGTCAATGACTCCGCGGACGCCGAACAGGCCCAGGCCAAGAACAAGACGGATGAGTTCCAACAGGAGCTCGCCCTCAAGAAGCGGGCGGTCATCACCAACCTGCTCAAGTCCAGGGGACTGTCTGACAGCGCCTATCAACGCCAGCGTTTCATGGTGAGCACGGACAACGGGCTGCGCGCACAGTTCGACAGTCTGGTTGCCACGATGACGGGGGCCCCCTTGCCCGGTCGGGTCGCAGCACCCGTGGCTCCAGGCTTCGTCGCAGCCAGCGCGCTCCCTCCAGGCATGGTAGGCACACATATCGGCCACGTCACCACGAGCTTCGTCGATACGCCAGAAAAAGTGGGATTCCTTCCGCTGGCATTCAGTGAAGCGCAGGTGGCCTCACAGCACGCCGCGCTGGCCAGCCGGGCTACGACGGATCTCGCCGCCATGAAGCTGCATGCGGGTCATGTCCTCCACGCGGTTGACCCTACCGTCGTCGCCACCGGCCCAGGGAAGGGATTCGGAGTCAAGCGCGCCTCCCTGGGAGTGGCACAGCATATAGAGCTCGCCGCCAAGGAAACTGGCGCCTCGCCCAACGTGAAGATTCACACCACCCATATCGCCACGGCGGCCCGCAGCACGGCGGCGCGGGTCGATCAGGTGGTGGCACTTGCTAGGAAGATCCAGGAAACCAACGACGTCAAGGAGGCAGCGACGCTCACGCGGCAGCTCGCCTCGCTCGCCTCGCAACTCGCCGCAGGGGCCGACACCAACGCGGATGGCCGGATCGACTGGGGCGGTGGCGAAGGCGGATTGCAGCAGGTTCAGGAACACATGACGCTCTTGCTGGCCGGAGAAAAGAAGTAGCCGTCCGCTCTGAGCGGTCCACGCACCGAATGGAGCAGACAAAGGGGGCCACGGCATTGTCGTGGCCCCCTTCGTGTATGGGAGTGCGCGGAGTAACCCGCGCACTCCGGTGAAGTCAACCGCTGCGGCCAGCAGGTGCCGCAATCAGTTGGTCAGCAGGACACGCAGCGATGACTGTTCTTCGCGCCCAGCTTCTCAAGCAGTTGGATCGTTTCCGGGAAAGGACGCAGGCGCTCGACGGGTCCGTTGGCCATATCGATCGTGGTGCGGAAATCCTTGCTGACCGCCTTCGGATCGGCACCCTTGCTCACGAGATAGTTGATCATCTCGTTGTCCCCACGCGCCGCGGCATGATGCAGTGGCGTGTACCCGTTGATGTCGCGCTGGTTCACATCGTGGTGCAGCTCTTCCACCAGATACTTCATGACCGACATCCAGCTATCCGGTGCATGGCGGTGGGAGTTCCCCGCGAAGCCATTGCCATATCCCACACCGGCGGCGGCGTGAATGGGATACACGCCGATCCCCGGTGGTACCGCCTTCGATGCCGAATCGATGGACGGGTCTGCCGGCGTGGCGGGCGGCCGGCCAAAGCCACCACCACCGCCAGCACGACGGCCCGCCACAGGCGCCTTGTATTGTGGGATCGTGTCGTTGGCACCGGCTGCCTTGAGCAGCTTCATGGCCTCGAGATCGGTGGCATAGGTCGCACGCCAGAATGCCGTGGTCCCATCGAGCGCCTCGAGACCGCAGTTCGAGTTGCCACAGTTACTGAACCCGAAGAACCACAGGTTCTTCCGCAGCCGCACATTGACATCCGCACCGGCCTTGATGAGTGCGTCCATCAGTTCGAGGTGCGTGGTCTTCTGTGTCTGGATAGCCTGAGGCTGCGGATAGCGGGATTTCGGATGCCACGTGGTGTTGATGGTCGCATACAACGGCGCCAGTCCGTGAATGCTCTCGATCCGCGGATTCGCACCGTGCTTGATCAAGGCCATCGCCAGATCGAACTGCCCATTGATCGTCGCCATGAGCAACGGACTGACGCTATCGCTGACCGTCACCTCATTGATGTTGGCTCCGCCATCGATGAGCGCCAGCGCCGCAGCGGTGTTGCCCTGTCGGACGGCATGCAACAGCGCGGACATGCCACCCAGACTACCGACGGTCGCTTCATAGCCGGCCTGGAAACCGTTGGTCGTATCGGCCGGAATGATCGTCTCTACTTTTCCGTCGACGACTTGACTGGGATTGTAGACCGTGCGACCCGCAAGAATGGCTTCCTGCACCTGAGCCGGCGTGAGCGTTGTCACGGGCGGCGCCTGGACGCCGACCTTGAATCCGCCTTTACCGCTGTCGGCCTTCGGTACTGGCAGGCCTCGCATGCGCAGCTGCTCCGCCTGTGACGCGGCGTTCTTCTCGAAGGCCTTGATCACCGAGTCACGCACTTCCTTTGGGAGGTAGCTGAACAGGACTTCGTTCCGCTTGCGTGCCGCCGCCTGCTCGCGTGACAACTCCTGCGTCAGGTCGATAGTCTTGGTGCGGAGCGATGCATCCGCACCGGCGGCCAGCAACGCCGTGACCGCAGCCGGCCGATCGGACGACGCCGCAAACATGAGGGGGGTCTGTCCCCACTCGGGTTCCGTCGCATTCACATCCGCCTTCCTGGCAATCAGGGCCTTCACCGCCACCACGTCGCCCGATTGCGCCGCAAGGTGCAACGCCGTCACACCGGTTCCGGTACGCGCGGCCGGGTCGGCCCCGGCCGCCAACAGCGCCTGCACCACAGCGCCGTTCGCCGCTCGCGCAGCCACATGCAACGGCATATAGCCCCCGTTGCGGGTCGCCAGCGTGAGCTTGGCTCCGGCCTTGATCAGTGCCTTCGCCATCTCGGCGTCTCCACGCTCGGCTGCCCAGTGCAACGCCGTCATGCCGTCACCAAGCGGCACGTTCACATCCGCCCGCTCGGCAATGAGTGAGCGCACGGCCGGCAGATCTCCACGTTGCGCCGCCTGCGCCACCGCCGGCGTGGCCACACGGGGCGAGGAGGAGGACGACACCCGCATCACCGGCTTGGCATCCTGCGCGAGCACCGGAGACACACTCCCCGCCAGCAACACCGCGGCCCCCGTGAGCCGCATCGACCACTGTCTGCGCATGTCCATCGTCACCTCAGGCGTACATCGCGAACGGGGACACGCTATCGCCAAAGCTCGCGGTATCGATACCGTAGTTCTGGAGGAGCGTCAGGAACACATCAGCCATCGGGGTGCCGTCGGGCGCCTTGAGATGCACGTTGCGCGGCAGACCCGCCTGCTGACCACTCAGCAGGATGAGCGGGCAGCGACGGTGGTTGTGCACGTTGCCGTCTGCCATCGGCGATCCATAGATGATCGTCGTGTTGTCGAGCAGGGTGTTGTCGCCTTCCTTCGTCTCCTTGAGGCGCTCAAGGAAATAGGGCAGCATCGACACGTGGTACTTGTTGATCAGGTTGAACTCCATGATCGCCTGCTCCCGACCACCGTGGTGCGACGCGGGATGGAAACCCTTGTTCGTGCCGCTTTCCACGAACACCCGGCTCGAGGCGTCGCGGCCGGTCTTGAACGAGAAGACGCGCGTCATGTCCGACTGGAAAGCGAGCACCTGGATATCGAACATCAGCTTCATGTGCTCCTCGAAGCTATCCGGCACACCCGCCGGCGCTTCCGGAATAAGGCGCTCCTCACCGCTGGTGTTCTTCGATTCGATCTTCTCGATGCGACGCTCGAGTTCGCGCACGTTCTCGAGATACCGGTCGACACGACGGCGATCCGCCGCGCCGAGATCACGCTTGAGCGAGTTGATCTCGCCGACCACCCAGTCCAGAATGCTGCCGTTGTCCTTCCGCCGAGAGGCACGATCGGCGTTGTTGGCACCCGCGCCAAACAGCATGTCGAATGCCGTGCGCGGATTCCGGATCATCGGGAGCGGCTCGGTGGGTGATGACCAGCTGATGGTATCGGTGTATGCGCAGGCGTAGTTGTAGAAGCAGCCGCCGGCCTGATCGAGGTTCTCGATGCAGAGCTGCATCGACGGCAGCGGAGTGTCCTGCCCAATCTTGCGCGCCACGATCTGATCGAACGACGTACCCACAAACAGATCCGAGCCCTGGGTCTGCTTCGGATGCGACTGCGTGAGGAAAACGGCGCTCGAACGGAAGTGATCGCCACCGATTTCCGGTGCGTCAAAAGCCTCCGCCATGCGAACATCCGTATTGCTGACGATCGTCAGGTTGTCACGCCATCCATCCAGGGGGATCAGTGCGCCCTCGGGATTCAGCGAGAACTGACGGCCTACCCCTTCCGGCGCCCAGAGATACTTGGATGCGCCCCAGGTGTTGCTGCCAGCCACGCCATGCACCGACTCGATACAGACAAGGCGCTTGTGCCCGGCCACCGCTTCACCGCCCGACTTCGACAGAAACCGACCCGCTGGCTCCATCGCATCGAGATAGGGAATCGCAACACTGGCGCCCATGCCCTGCAGGAAGGTGCGACGGGGGAGGGATTTCTTGGTCAGGAATTCCATGATATGACTCCTCGAGACGGGTTCGGGTCGGCTTAGTGATTCTGGGACGCGTCAGCCGACACGGGCTCGGCGCGCTTGGAATGGAAGGCTTTACTGTTGACGACGCCCATCACGAACACGGACATGCGGTACCCCTGCTTCGCCGCGTCCCGTTCAATCGCCCGAATGGTCGGCTGATCATAATCCTCCACCCGCCGGCCGAGGGCGTAGGCCATGAGGTTCTCGGTGAAGTTGCGCATCAGCGGGATCGGCCGCTTGAGCAGGGCGGCGGTCAGCTGATTCGGTGAGTTGACGGGAGCGCCATCATACAGCTCACCACGCGTATCCAGCAGCGCACCGTTCTCGCGGAACCGGAGCTTGCCCGTCACGTCGAAATTGTCGAGGGCCAGACCGATGGGATCGATGAAGCTGTGGCAGGAATTGCAGGAGGGATTTTCCCGGTGCATTTCCATGCGCTCGCGCGTGGTGAGCGGCTTGCCTTCCTTGCCAGCAGCGGTCTGCTCCAGATCGGGCACATTGGGCGGCGGCGGCGGCGGCGGCGTGCCCAGCAGCACTTCCATCACCCACTTGCCGCGCAGCACCGGTGAGGTGCGATTGCCCAGCGACGTCTGCACCAGCACGCTCCCCTGACCCAGCACGCCACGACGGTGTTCATCGTTGTAGGCCACCTTGCGGAAGTGGGTTCCCACCACGCCAGGGATGCCATAGTGCGTGGCCAGACGCTCATTCACGAAGGTCGAATCCGAAGTGAACACCGTCAACACACTGCGATCCTTCCGGACCAGGTCCTCGAAGAAGAGCTCCGTTTCGCGCTCCATCGCCTCCGACAGCTGCTGATCGAAATCGGGAAAGAGGAAGGCATCCGGATGCACTTTCTCGATGTCCTGGAGGCGTAGCCACTGCGAGGCAAAGCGCGTCGAGAGCGCCTCAGCGCGCGGATCTGCCAACATGCGTTTCACTTCGGCATTGAAGACCGCCGGGGTCGAAAGCCGCTTCTGCCGCGCCAAGGTGAGCAGGCGATCGTCAGGGATGGTGCTCCACAGGAAGAACGAGAGGCGCGTGGCCAGCTCGAGATCGTTAATGCGGTAGTCCGATCCTGCCGCGGCCGCATCGGGCTCACGCTCGATGCGGAAAATGAAATACGGACTGACCAGCATCGCCTGGAGGCCGAGGCGGACCCCTTCTTCGAACTGCTGCTCGCCGACGCTGGCAAAGCCGCGATCGTAGAAGGTCATCAGGGCCTTGCGGTCGCCGTCCGTGAGCGGACGGCGGTACGCACGGGTTGCCAGGCGTGTGAGAATCGACTCCGCACATGTGCGTTGCGCCGCCGCGCCTTGTGGATGGCAGGTGAAGATCGCCTTGCGGCTGGGCGAATCCGAAAGTCCCGTGACCTTCGAGGGCCCCATGATGAGGAACTCCATCAGGTAGGCCGGCTCGGTGGTACCGGCCGCGCCCGTTCCGCCCGACGCCCGCGACCAGTCGTGCGGTTTGATAAGATCTTCGTACGGTCCATCCGCACGCCGCACAAACGCCACGGACACCTTCCGCTGCCCGCCCTTCACCGCGATGGGCTCAGTAAGCAGATAGTCCGCGCCTAGCGGAAGGTCGGCCGATTCGCTGTTGCGCGCGACGCCCTTGTCGTAATGCAGGAGCGACACGCGCTCCCCATCGATGGACACGTCCACGTCTTCCACGGGCCGTCCCACACCACCGCCCACATTGACGCGGATCTGATAGATGCCATCCGCCGGGAAGGTGTGGGTCACCACCATGCCGCCACGGGTTCCGTAGGGCGCCCCTTCGACGTAATCCCACGGATGCTGTGACACGAAGGGGGAAATCCGGTAGTTCGCCAAACCCGACGGGGCCTTGCGGTCGCCGACGGCCATGCGGGTCACCGCCGACGCGGCGTTCAGGAAGCCTTCGAGCAGCGTGGGCGAAAGCGCCTGCGCATCCGAGATGTTGTCGAAGTTCGCGCTCTTGGTATCAAGCGGCAGCCAGTCGCCGGCATCGATCTCCAGGGCGAACAGGTCACGCACGACATGCTCATATTCGGGGCGGTTCAGACGCTGGAAGACGCGGGTCCCCGGATTGACGGGCACCGCGTCGAGGGTGCGTTCCAGCGTTTCCACCAGCGCCAGCAGGGTGTCGCCACCAGGCCGCTTGGATCCCGGAGGTGGCATCATCTCCGCCCGCAGCTTTCGGATCATCTTCTCGGAGACCGTCACATGCGCCACGGTCGAGTCGAGCGAGAATCCGCGCAACGAGAGATTGCCGCTGCGGGCCGCACGCGCCGGGTTGTGGCACGAGCCGCAATACCGTTGAACAGTGGAGTCCAACGCGGCCATCTCGATACCGCGGGCCCCGTACTTGGCCTTGGCCTTCGTGGGATACATCGGCCGCGCCAGTACGGAATGTGTGCCGGCCACCGGAGCCGACACTGGTACCGTCCGCGCGACTGGCCCAGGGTCGCCACCACGAGAGGATACCATCGCCAGGGGAGACGTCGCTGGATTCAGCAGCGACGTCACGAGAGTCACGGTGGCGGTAATTCCCGACCACGCGAGTAATACCTTCATGCCGGCCACTCCAAACGGGATGGCGCGCAGTCCAGGAGAACTGCGCTAGTCAGTGAGGCATGTCCCAGGCGGATGCGGTCGCATCCGCCGGTTTCATCAGCCTTGGCGGGAAGGAGGCCAAAGAGATGTACACCTGTCGTAATCCGAATTAACGCGGAAGCCCCGCGCAGCGCTGTATCCCGCCAGAAACACGACCCGGCGACACCAGCCCTGGGCGAGGCGCACAATCACTATGTGGGTGTCCTATTCGACGCCGCAAGACTCAATTCGTACCAACGACACTCGGCAGCAAGATGGCATGCAGCACGTCGTGCACCGGGGTCGCCACGCCGCGCTGCCGCGCCAGGCGAACCACCGCTGCCGTCTGCGCGTCGAACTCGCTGGGGCGTTCCGCAATGAGGTCACGCGCCATAGAGGTGTATTCGTTCGGCGGCAAACTATCATAGCGCTTCCAAGTACGCTCCTTGGAATCGGCTGGCCACGCGACACCAGCCGCTCGTCCCACGGCAATTACCTCATCAAGGGCCTCATCGATCAGCGCACGCGTTTCCGGAACGGATCGTACGGTCCCATACGGTCTGCGCGCCGCCGCACATACCACGCCGATGGGCTCGATGAAGAGGAATTTCTGCCACAGGGCAATGGCCATGTTCGCTGGCACGATGGCCTGAACGCCTGCCGCACGGAGTGCCTCGGCTACCACCGGAATCATTGCCGCCACCGCCCCAGGCGGTGGCGCGTCCGGACGGGCACCGAACTCGAGCACCGGCGTGATCGCCTGATGCCGGATATGTCCAGGACCAACCTGCGCCGCAATCACCTGGCACAGTCCTTCAAGCACATGTTCAGGCCCCAGGGCGTCTGCCAGGCGAATGCTGGCCTCCACACCGTTCTGCAGTGGAATCACCATGGTCGACGCACCGATCAGAGGGCGTATGGACGAGGCGATACCGGCCACCTGCGTGGCCTTCACACTGACGAACACCACATCAACAGGGCCAACCTGCGCCGAATCTTCCGCCACCTGAACATTCGGGAGGTGCAGATCGCCATCAATGCTGTCGAGCCGAAGCCCGTTCCTGATCAGCGCGTCACGCGTCGCTCCCCGGGCCAGAAACCACACATCGTGCCCGGCAGCGGCAAGGCGCGCCCCGAACACACCGCCCACCGCACCAACCCCAAACACGGCCACGCGCAGTGAACGCGTGGCCGTGTCCGTTGTACTCATGGCTTGCCGAGGCTGAAGCCCGCGATGTGCGCGTCCGTGTTGTGCGCCATCCGGAAACCGACCATCCCATCGGTGCTCTTGAGCTTGCCAGCCGTCACCAGCTCGGCCTTGCTGTAACTCGCCACTTCGGTGCCGTTGATGATGCACGACACCTTGTCTCCCTTCACCTGCATGGCGATTTCCTGGGTCACCGGCTTGCCCTTGGCTTCCGCCTTATGCACCGCCTCATTCGGGCCACCACGCGGGCCGTTCATCTGGAACGCCGTCGGACCGAAGCCGCGCACGATGAAGGTGCCGTTGCCATAGGCGGCGCAGTACAAGTAGCTGTTGTTGTCCGTCCCCATGTCGTTCCCGGCAATCACAATTCCGTAGGGGTGCGGATGGGAGTTGAGACCCATGTACTCGCGCTCGGTGAATGTCGCCTTCACCACGTAGTCGCCCTTCCCGACCATGCCGGGGTTCCAGTAGGTGGTCGCAGGGCCGGTCGTGGCATGCATGCCGGGACCCATCGTGATGAACTTGGCGCTGTCGACACTCAGGCCGGCCTTGGCCTCCTTGTCATCGACCTTTCCTTTCCAGCCACTCACCTGAATGCCGCCCTTCACGGCGAGTGACTTGTCCTGCGCGTGGGCCACCTGGGGCACCATCGCCAGCGCGAAAACCGCAGCGAGGGCCGTGCCCTTCGTGAAACGCTTCATCCGGCAACTCCTGAGCTGTGGAACGGGGGGGAGGATCGGAGCGACTCGGCCACGGAGCCGCTCGGCGGGAGCCTACAGTACACCTGTAATCGGGAATGTTTGCGAAAAACCCCCATTCGCGAAAGATCCCGGATCCCGTCATGACAATTTCCCGCTTCCGGGATTTCCCAACGCAACGGGGGACTCCGGTTCCCCGGGTCCCCCGCCTGAACGCCCTCAGCTTGTCTTGCGCCTCGGCCTGACGCCCACCCGAGGCGGCGTGGACACCTACTCGGCAGCCCCGCTTGGCAACTGCGGGACCCCCGTCGCGGCGGCACTCTGCAGCAGACCCGCCGAGGCGTAGACGGCGAGCTTGTCGCGCGTATCGATGATATCGAGGTTGCGCATCGTCAGCTGACCGATGCGGTCGAGAGGTGAGAAGTACTCCTGACCCTTCTCCATCGTCAGCCGCTCGGGCTTATACGTGAGATTCGGGCTCGACGTGTCCATGATCGAGTAATCGTTGCCGCGACGCAGCTCCACCGTGACCTCGCCGGTCACCGCACGCGCCACCCAGCGCTG
Source organism: uncultured Gemmatimonas sp. (assembly GCA_964586985.1). Classification (GTDB taxonomy): domain Bacteria; phylum Gemmatimonadota; class Gemmatimonadetes; order Gemmatimonadales; family Gemmatimonadaceae; genus Gemmatimonas. The sequence goes on from CAZPJX010000001.1 coordinate 58,891, forward strand.
GGCCGATTCCCTCAGCATCAACGACTGCGGATCGAGCCAGCGCCCCTGGTACAGCAAGCGGCCAAGCTTCTTGCCGTTGATCCGGTATTGCTCGATCGTGTCCTCGTTGTGGATGCCCGTCACCAGGCGCTCGTAGGCGATGAACAGGAGGGCAAGTCCGGGTGCTTCGTAGATGCCACGGCTCTTGGCTTCGATGATGCGGTTCTCGATCTGATCGGACATTCCGAGCCCATGTCGCCCCCCAATCACATTGGCTTCGGTGAAGAGCTCAAGTGCACTGCCGAACTCGCGACCGTTGAGCGCGACCGGGTAGCCCTCTTCGAAACGGATGGTGACCGTCTCACGTGCCACTGCCACCTCGTCCCGCCAGGACGCCACGCCCATGATGGGCTGCACGATGTGCATGCCCTGGTTCAGAAACTCGAGATCCTTCGCCTCGTGCGTGGCACCGAGAATGTTGGAGTCGGTGGAGTAGGCCTTCTCCACGGACATCTTGTACTCGAAGCCCGAGGCGATGAGGTACTCGGCCATCTCCGTGCGACCACCCAACTCATCGTTGTACGGCTGGTCAAGCCACGGCTTGTAGACCCGCAGATTGGGGTTCGTCAGCAACCCGTAGCGATAGAACCGTTCGATATCGTTGCCCTTGAACGTGCTCCCGTCGCCCCAGATATTGACATCGTCCTCGCGCATGGCGGCCACCAGCATGGTGCCCGTGACCGCACGACCCAGGGGCGTGGTATTGAAGTACGTCTGCCCCGCCGTGCTCACATGAAACGCACCGCATTGCAGCGCGGCCAGGCCCTCCGCCACCAGCTGCGACCGACACTCGATCAGCCGCGCCTTCTCGGCACCATACGCCATCGCCTTGCGAGGGATCTCCTCATAATCGGACTCATCTGGCTGCCCGAGGTTGGCCGTGTAGGCGTAGGGAATCGCACCCTTGGCACGCATCCAGTGCAGGGCGGCGCTGGTGTCGAGACCGCCGGAGAAGGCAATGCCGACCTTTTCGCCGACGGGTAGACGCTGAAGAATGTTGGCCACGGGAGGACAGGCTGAGACGGAAACGGAAGAGTTGGCGACGGGGAAGTTAACAGGTTCCGGGGTCCACGTCCGACTAGTGAAGCGGCCCCGGAGGATGAATACTTTGGGGACCGCCCCACCACCCGGCACCTCCTTCGAGTTGACCGATCATGGATACGTTTGAGCGCCCTCCGCGCGGCCCCGCCTCGGACCCATCTCCCTCTGCGGGTGCGCCGCCGCACACGGTTACCGGTCGCCATCTCCTGGTCTGCATTTCGGGGCCCGACCTCCACAAGCGCATTCTGGTCGGTTCGGTGGACGTGCTGCTTGGTACGTCCGCCACCTGTGCCGTGCTCAGTGATGATCCGGAAGTCGTCGGCGCATTCGCACGCATTCGCCTCGAAGGCGGTCAGGTGCGTATCGATGCGCTCGGCACCCTCCCGATCTATATCGACGGCCACTCCGCCTCGACCGCCCTGGCCCGCGCGAAACAGCAGGTCCGCATCGGCCGCTCCCTCTGGGAAGTGCATATCGCCACACAGCCGGTCTCGGTCTTCGATTTCGTCAGTCGCATGGGGGATCATCTGTCCAACGCGGCCGGCATCGAGAAGCCCGCCGAATGGAATGCGGGCGATATGTTCGCCGATGTCACAAAGAGGCATGACAACAATGAGATAGAGGCAAACTTCACGGTCGGAACGGCGCTCACTACCCCCCAGCTCGGCGAAATTGACAGTCGCTGGCCAAGGCCCTGGCTGTTCGTGCGGGTCTGCCTGCTCTCTCTGGCGCTGTATTGGGGCTTTCTCTTCGCCTGGGACCGATTCGAGAATATGAATCTCATCCCCGGCCTGATCATGATCGGATCGGTTTCGATCCCGCTCTCGCTGCTGATTTTCTTCTTCGAAGTGAATGTGCCGCGCAATATTTCGCTGTATCAGGTCATTCGACTCCTGCTGATCGGCGGCCTGGTGTCGATCGTCATTTCCCTATTCCTCTTCGATTGGACGGAGGGACTGTCCAACTGGCTGGGTGCCGCAAGCGCTGGCATCGTCGAGGAAACCGGCAAGGTGGCCACGCTCCTGCTCGTGGTGCGTGAGAAGCGGTTTCGCTGGACGTTGAACGGTCTGCTACTTGGCGCCACAGTCGGTGCGGGGTTCGCCATCTTCGAATCGGCAGGGTATGCGCTGCGGGCCGCACTGGGTCCCGGTGGCGACGTGGCCATGCGCGACGTGATCATGCAGCGCGGTGTACTCGCACTTCTGGGGGGCCACGTGCTCTGGACCGGGCTGAGCGGCGCCGCACTCTGGCGAGTACGAGGGGATCGACCCTTCGATCGCTCGATGTTCGGCGATCCGCAGTTCCTGCGCGTCCTCGGCGTGTGCATGCTGCTGCACATGACCTGGAACGCCGACTTCGCGTTGCCGATCGTGGGTTACTACGGCAAGTACGCTGTGCTGGGTGCAGCCACCTGGCTCCTCGTGCTTGGCATGGTGCAGAGTGGCCTCAAGCAGGTTCGGGAAGCGCAGGAGGAAGAGGCCATTCGACGGTCGGGGCAGATGGAGGCCAAAGTCATCCCTATCACGTCGGCTGGCGCCTGAACGGCAGCGCTGCGCCATCGGCCGGTACTCTGTCTGTCCGTAAACGGGCGGCCTCGGCACTGCGACAGCCTCGCGCTGGCACCGCCGTGCCCCGGAGCCGCTTGAGCTTCGCGGGTTTGGGCGATTGCTTCCGGGGATGAACACAACACTCGCCCTCCCCACGCCGCTCGTGAGCACCGATTGGCTCGCGGCACATCTGCAGCATCCGACGCTCCGCCTACTGGATGCGAGCTGGTACATGCCCGCCTCTGGGCGCAAGGCGCAAAGCGAATATGCAGCGGGGCACATTCCCGGCGCCGTGTTCGCGGACATCGATTGGTTGAGCGAAGAGGGGGCACCATTTCCACACACCGTCCCTTCACCCGATGCGCTGGCGGTGAAACTTGGAACGCTCGGCGTCGGCAGCGCGCATGCCATTGTCGTGTACGATGGATCCGGGCAGCATTTCAGTGCACCGCGTCTCTGGTACATGATTCGGGCGCTTGGCCATACGAACGTCGCCGTGCTCGACGGGGGATTGGTGCGATGGCGCGCTGAAGGACGCCCGGTCACCGATGCCAGTGAAGAGCCGCGTGCGGCCACCTTCACGGCCAACCCGGACCTGGCGCGGTGGCGTGATCTGACGGCCATGCGCGGCAACATCGATGCATCGACCGAGCAGGTCGTCGATGCGCGTTCACCGGGCCGCTTCAGCGCCGCAGAACCCGAGCCACGCGCCGGGGTGCGCGGCGGACACATTCCGGGCGCGCGCAACGTGCATTATGCCACACTCGTGGATGCGGACGGGCTCCTGCTGTCGCCTGAGTTGCTGCGGGCCCAGTTCGCAAAGCAGGGCGTCCAGCTCGACACCCCGATTGTTTGCAGTTGTGGCAGCGGTGTCACGGCCTGTGCCGTGGCCCTCGGACTCGAAGTGGCCGGTGCCCGGCAGGTAGCGGTCTACGATGGAAGCTGGACCGAGTGGGGCAGCCAAGCGGATACGCCCGTCTCAACGGGTGTATAGCAATCCTGGCCGAGTTAATTGCACAATTCTGATGATCAGGAGTGCGCCGGATGTATGCCCATTCGTTGCCGGGACAGCCCACAACCGAGTGGGAGCTGTTGAGCACACACAGCGCTGCAGTCGCACACCGCGCTGAGGAGTTCGCCCATCCTTTTGGCTTTGGGATGGCAGGCCGGGCAGAGGGAATTCTCCATGATATCGGCAAGGCAGCTGACGCAACCCAGGCGTACCTCTCGTCACCACCGGTGACCGGCAAGAAGGGTCCGGAT
>CAZPJX010000002.1:0-49289 GCA_964586985.1 uncultured Gemmatimonas sp.
CAAGTTCGGCCTGTCCCGTATTCCGGTGGGCGTGCTGGATATGGTGGCCGTCTGGTTCGAACTGCGTTTCGGTCAGAAGCCGCTGCTGGCCTTCGGCATGCTCGGGGTCGCGCTCTTTGCCCTCGGGACCCTGGCCGGACTGGGAGCGCTCATCTGGCTCGCCAGCACGGGACAGGGACAGCGCTGGGTGTGGACAGTCATTCAGACCTGCCTGCTGCTTGGTTCCGTCTTCTTCGCCACTGGTCTGCTGGGAGAACAGATCGCGCAGCAGCGCGCCGAAGTACGCGAGCTACGTCGTGAGCTGGGCGACCTGGCGCTGGATCGTTGTGAGTCGTCCTCGACGCCCGTGAACCACGACGACCCGGAGCCGGCTCCGGATCGCCACGCAACACAGGTCTGAGCTCGCCAGAGGCGGTGGCCACCTCGCCGCGCATTCTGTTCGTCACCCACAACGTGCCACGCCATGTCGGCGATGCGGCGGGCTCGTTCGTGCTGCGGCTGGCGGTGGCCCTGCAGGGGCAAGGCGCACAGGTCGATGTTCTCGCCCCGGGCGCACCCGGCCTACCGACGGAGGATCGCGTCGAGGATATCCCGATCACGCGTGTGCGGTACGCCAGCGAGCGGCACATGACACTCGCCTATGAAGGCCAGATGGCTGAGGCCGTCCGGAACTCCTGGAATGGCAAACGGGCGCTGGTGCAGATGCTGCTCGCCATGCGACGCGCCACCGCGCGCGCGCTGCATACGGCGCGGCGTGAGGGTCGGGCATATGATGTGCTGCATGCCCACTGGTGGTTCCCCTCCGGACTTGCCCTCTGGCATCTCCACGCACGGCGCGCGAACGGGACTCCGCTCGTGATCACCATGCACGGCTCCGATGTCCGCCTGGCCATGCAAGCACCAGCCTCCCATCCCATCATGCGGCGGGTGCTCGGGGAAGCAAGCGTACGCACGGCGGTGTCCTCATGGTTGGCGGGCACCGCGGAGCAGATTGCGCCGGCCGCCCCCGTGCTTGTCTCGCCGATGCCGGTAGACATTCGCCTCTTTGCTGACGCACCAGACCCCACTCGCAATCGCCAGGGCATTCTCTTCGTGGGTCGGCTGAACGCGCAGAAAGGCATTGCCGATCTGATTGAGGCACTGGCACACCCGGCTCTCGCAGCAGGCCATCCGGACACGGTGCTGCACATCGTCGGCGATGGCCCTGATCGTGCTGCCCTCCTGGCGCGCGCCGAGTGCTTGGGAGTCGCCACGCGCCTCATCTGGCATCGCGCGCTCACGCAGAGCGCCCTCATACCGTTGTATCGGCAATCCCAGGTCGTCGCCATGCCGTCTCGGGGAGAAGGCCTCGGTCTAGTGGCCGTCGAAGCACAACTCTGCGCCACACCCGTGGTGGGCTACGCCGATGGCGGCCTGCCCGATGTCGTACTCCCCGGTTTGGGCGGTGCACTCGTCGCACCGGGTAATATTCCCGCACTCGCTGACAACTTGGCACGTGTACTGGCTGATCCAACGCAGGGGCAGCAGCCAGGCCTCCGCGCCCGCGCCGAGATGCTCGCGAGGTTCTCCCCGGACGCTGTAGCCACGCGCTATCTCGGGCATTACCGCGATGCGATCGACAGCCTGGTCCCGAGCAAACGGAAGCCCGACGGATGATGCGGCCCATGAGTCATCAAGGCCGTAGCGGGTGGCGCAGACTGCAGCATCCTGCGGTGCGCGCGATTCTGCTCCTTATTTCGTTCGCATACATCGGATGGGCTCTCTCCGATCAATGGAAGGCGCTCCGCGCATCGGCCATCGATCTATCGGTGGACTGGCGATGGATCGCGCTCGCCACGGGAGTCGTGCTTGGCACCTACGCGATGCTCATACAAAGCTGGCGCCTGCTGCTGGCCGGGTGGGGGGGCCACCTCCCCTACGGCTCGGCGGTGCGGATCTGGACCCTCGCCAATCTGGGCCGCTGGATTCCCGGCAAGGTCTGGAGCGTTGGAGCCTTGAGCGTACTGGCCGCCGAGCAGGGCGTCTCTGGCGCAGCGGCTGCCGGGGCCGCAATTCTTGGCACTGCCCTGAATATCGGAGCCGGATTCGCAGTGGTGGTTCTGAGCGGATCCCAGGGCCTGAACTCCCTGGGTTCAGGCACCGGGAACATCGCCCGGATCCTGGCCGTGCTGTTCGGCGTGGGAGTGATCGCGCTCCCCTGGTTGCTACCGCCCATGCTGGATCGGCTTGCACGGTGGCGCGGACGGCCCCCCGTCGCCAACCATGTCAGCGCCCAGACGCTCTGGCTAGCCACCGCCATCAACCTGGCCTCCTGGGTCGGGTATGGTATGGCGTTTGCTGCTTTCGCCCGCGGGATCACTCCTGCGGTCAGTAGCAATCCCGCGGTGTTCATCGCAGTTTTCTCCGCTTCCTATCTCATCGGCTACCTGGTGCTGTTCTCGCCTGGTGGTCTGGGATTCCGGGAGGTGGCGCTCGTCGCCCTGCTGGTGGCGTTCGGTGCCGCAGGGCAGGGGGATGCCGTGATCCTCAGTGTCACCTCGCGGGTTTGGCTGACCATTCTCGAAGTGCTTCCCGGGGTCCTCAGTCTCCTCGTGCTGTCACCCGCGCAACGCGCGGGCCTGCGGCGCTCCGACTGACTGCTGTCTGACCACCGCTGCCCGATCTTCCACAGGATTCATGGCACGAACTGACGCCACATCGGCCTCTGGCACTCCGCGACACCCCTTCTCCATCGCCGCAGGAATCAGCGCACTGGCCACGCTCCTGCTGGCATGGCCTGCACTGGGTGGTGCCTTTCTGGTCAACCCGCGCTCCGACCAGTACATCGCCGGCTATTCATTCCGTGAGTTCGCTGCGCGCTCGCTGCGGGAAGGCCATGGGTTCCCCCTCTGGAATCCGTTCCAGTTCGGTGGCATGCCATACGTCGCCGCCATGCACGGGGACATCTTCTACCCCACGTTCCTGCTGCGTCTGTTCCTCCCGACGGACGTCGCCATGACCTGGGGATTCATCATCCACATGGTGCTCGCCGGGATCTTCACCTTCGGCTTCCTGAGGGCGGCGGGTGTGCGCTTCCACCCAGCCCTCATTGGTGCGGTCGCCTACCTGCTCAGCGGCGCAATGGCGTCCTACGCATCCCCTGGTCACGATGGGAAGCTGTTCGTCAGCACGCTTCTCCCTGCAGCCCTCTGGGCGCTGACCCTGGGCATGCGCGATGGACGCCGGGCTGCCTGGGGTGCTCTGGCCATCATTGTGGGACTGGCGGTGCTGTCGCCGCATCCGCAGCTCCTGCAGTACCTGCTGCTTGCCAGCGGAGCCTATGCGCTGTGGTTGGCGCTCCGTCCCCAGTCTGTCGTCACCGATCGGGGACCGGTTCCGGCTCCCACTCGATCCCCTATCTCGCGCCTCGCTCTGGCCCTTTTCGCCGTCGTGCTCGGTGGCGTCATGGGGGCCGTTCAATACCTCCCAGTACGCGAGTACGTCGCCTGGTCACCACGTGCCGGCGGGAAGGGATACGACTACGCCACCAGTTTCTCCTTTCCCCTGGAAGAAACCATCAACATGTACCTCCCCCAGTTTTCCGGCATTCTGGACAACTATTGGGGGCGGAACGGCATTCATTTTCATAGCGAGTATGTCGGTGCCAGTGTGCTGGTCCTGGCCCTCTTCGCATTTGGCGGTGGCCTCGTCAACCGGCATCGCTCGCACGCCTGGTTCTGGCTCGGCACCCTCGTGGTCTCGCTGTTCTGGGCATGGGGCGGCAACACCCCTTTCTACCACCTCGTCTACGCCATCGTCCCCGGATCCAAGTATTTCCGGGCCCCCAGCACGATCCTCTATGTGAGCGCGTTTGCGTGCTCGGTGCTCGCCGCCTTTGGTGCAGAGCGAGTCCTGGCAGGGAAGGGAACGGCCCGGTATGCAATCGGCTGGGCCACATTTGCCCTCGCCATGGCCCTGCTCGCCTCGACGGGCGGACTCACGAACATGGCCATGTCGCTCCTTGGCGAGGCCCGAGGCGACCTGATCGAAGCCAATCACACCAACGTCGTGCTCGGCGCGTGGCGTTCCGCGTTGGCGGTCATTGCGACGCTCGCGCTCATGCTGCTTATCGCGCGGCGCAGGTTGGCGCCTGCCGCGAGCGGCTGGCTGCTCGCGCTTCTCGTGGCACTCGATCTCTGGAGCGTCGAACGTCACTACTGGCAATTCTCCGCGCCCGCGAGTCAGCTCTATGCCGAAGACGATATCATTCGCTACCTCAAGAATCTGGACCAGCCGGGACGGGTCATCGCGCTCCCCCTGGGCGAGAACATGGCAGCGCATGATCCATTCCTCCTGGGCGATGCCCTCATGCATCACGGGATCCGCGGTGTGCTGGGGTACCATGGCAACGAGCTCGGCCGCTACCAGGAGCTGTATGGCAAGAACGAAGGGTACCAGTCCGTCGCCAACCCCAATTTCTGGTCGCTGACCAACGCGCGGTTCTTTTATACGAATGCTCCAGGACTCCCGTTCCAGGGCTCCCGGCTCGTGGCCGGACCCGTACGGAATGCTGCGGGCACGATGAGTTATCTGTACGAGTTGCCCGGAAGCCATCCAGCGGCATGGGTTACACCCATGAAGGTCAAGCTCGACGACGCGACCGCCAAGGCCACGCTGTTGAATCCCAACTTCGACGTACGCCGCGTCGCAATTTTCGACAGTGCGGCCATCATCGAAGCGCAGCCGGTGAACTCGCCGCTGCCAGAGCCCGTGACCTTCGGTGTGCAGGTGGATCGCTTCGATCCGGGCGCCATCGACCTCACGCTGGAAGGGCCGGCTCCGGCCGGCTCCGCTTTGGTCGTCTCGGAGAATTTCTACCCAGGATGGACTGCCACCGTCGATGGGCAGCCAGCCTCGACCAATCGAGTGGACTTCACCCTGATCGGCGTCGAACTCCCTTCGGGGGCAAAAAAGGTGCAGCTTCGCTTCGACAGTGCTTCATATCACACCGGACAAATCCTTACACTACTGGCACTTGGCATTGCTGTGCTGTGGTGGATCGTTGGGGCGGTGTTCGATCGACGAGAAGAGCCTGCATGACACGCATGAAGACCCCGGCACGGGGGGCGCTGCGAGGCGAAGAGCGAGGCCTCGTGATCGTACCGACTTACAATGAAAGTGAGAACGTCACACGCATCGTGCCGCGGATACTGGATCAGGACCCGCGATTGGATGTGCTGGTGGTGGATGACAATTCTCCTGACGGCACCGGTGAATTGGCGGATGTGCTCGCGTCGGAGAACCCCAGGGTTCACGTGCTCCATCGGCCTGGGAAGGAGGGCCTGGGCCGGGCCTACCTTGCCGGATTCGCTTGGGCATTGGCACGCGACTACTCGTTCATCTTCGAGATGGACGCCGACTACTCCCACGACCCGATGCATCTCGCGGAGTTTCTGGCCGCCATCCGCGACGCGGATATGGTGCTGGGATCTCGGTACCGCGATGGCAAGGTCACGGTGGTGAACTGGCCGATGACGCGCTTGATGCTCTCCTACGGAGCCAACATCTACGCGAGGGCGGTCACTGGACTCCGGTTGGGTGATGCCACCGGCGGGTTCAAGTGCTTTCGGCGCGAAGTCCTGCAGGCGATACCGCTCGACGAGGTTCGCTCGAATGGATATGCCTTCCAGATCGAGATGAGCTTTCGCGCCTGGAAGAAAGGGTTCCGGATCGCGGAAATCCCGATTGTCTTCCACGATCGAACGGAGGGCGAGTCGAAGATGTCCAAGGGAATTGTGCGGGAGGCCATCTTCATGGTGTGGCGACTGCGTTGGTGGGCCCTCGCGGGGCGGGTATGACCGGGAGCGAGCACGAGGCGGAGGCACCGGGAGCCCCGGGAGGCCTTGAGGCGTTGCGGGGGCTGCCGTTCGTGAAGATGACGGGGTCGGGCAACGATTTCGTGTTCTTCGATGGGCGGACCGTCCCCATTGCCCTTGTCACAGCACCTGAGGCGATACGCGCTATCTGCAATAGATACAACGGAGTAGGCGCTGATGGTCTGGTGGTTCTTGAGGCCATGACGGGGGGGAATGCTGATGCGGTAAGCGGCCAGGAGTCCGCGGCAGCCGACGTGAGAATCCACTACTACAACAGCGACGGCACCACGGCCGACCTCTGCGGAAATGCCACGCTGTGTTCGACCGCATTGAGCGCGGAGCTTGGCCTGGGGAACGCTCTGGGTATGCGGCTCTCGACAGGAGCCGGCCTCATTGCCAGTTCCATCGATCAACTTCCGGCGATCACCTTGCAACCGGTGACCGAAATCCGTCCCGACATGCCAGTCGGCGGGAATGCCGATGGCTCGGCGGGATCGCCCGGGGAGCGCATCGGATTTGCACTGGCCGGAATCCCGCATCTTGTCATTCTCTGCGCCGACGCCGACGCGGTAGACGTGGCGGCCCTGGGCCCGGAGCTGCGGCGGCATCCCGCGACGGGGCCGGCGGGCGCGAATGTGAATTGGGTATCCCCTCGGCACGATAACAGCTGGCGTTACAGAACCTTCGAGCGAGGCGTAGAGGGAGAGACGCTGGCTTGCGGGACGGGTGCGGTGGCCACGGCCGTGCTGCTCAGAACCTGGGGCCTGGCCAATCGCCAGATCGTCCTCCGGACCAGTTCCGGCCGTGATGTGGAAGTCCACCTGGAAGCACTTGCAGGGGATACCTCACACGCCATTCAGGGCTACACACCGGTTTTGCGCGGCGAAGGCCGGATCGTTTTTCGAGGAATTCTCGCCGACCTCTAGCAGAAAAAATCACGTTCGTTGTTGTTCACAAGAATCTTGCAGTTCCGAGCAATTGATTTTCATCTGGAAGAATGTGGACAGGTGGAGAGTTGGAGATCTCCGTGAGTCATCGCCTCCAACGCGACTTAACAGAACACCTGTAACATCCTGTCGTTTATGGACTTAGCCGATTAGGCCACGGAGTGGGCAGATTTCCACAGGGGGGTTTCCCACAGTTATCCACCTATACTAGTTTACATAACATATATTATGCGCATTGGTAGACCGTCGTTTCAATGCCGTGCTGTCGCTATACCGCGCCCATACACTTCCATTAGTGTCGACATTCCCCTACACAAAAAAGACGACCCGGAAATCCCGGATCGTCTTCTATTTGTGATGCCTGAAAACTTGCGTCTCTCCGACGAGGCCTACGCCTACTTCTTCGCGGCCAGCTCACCAAGACGAATGTTCGCTTCCTGCTGCACCGGGTCGCCATCCAGCTGAGCCAAGGCCGTCCAGATGGTCCGAGCCTCATCGCTCTTGCCAGCCGCCATCAGGCTCCGCGCCTGCGATGCCTGCATGGAATGCTTTTCTGCGGGATATGGCGTCGCCGCAGCGGCCTTTCCATAGTGCTCCGCCGCCTTTACGAGATCGGCCTTCATCTCGTACCCGCTCGCAATCAGGGCCTCGATGGTTGCCTTGAACTCAGGGGTCGCACTGCCCAGCGCCTTCTCCAGAACCTTGATCCCCTCATCGTACTTCTGCTGCTGGTACTCGACCTGCGCGAGAAGAACCGATGCCTGCTGACCTGATGAGGTGCTGGCATATCGGGCGGTTACCTGCTCCAGCGCCTTCTGGGCCTCATCGAGCTTCCCTGCGGCAAATGGTGCCTGCGCCTCATACAGCGCCGCCGATGCCTTCTCACGCTTGGTTTCCGCGCTGCTCCGGTACAGGAAGACCGCCGCCGCCACGACCGCTACGGAGCCCACAGCGTAGGCGATCGGCTTGGCATTCGCCTGGAGCCAGTATCCGGCGTTCTCTAAGGGATCGTCGCTGAAGTGCGCGCTTGACGAGGAGCGTTTCGCCTGGGCCATACGAGTGCCAGCAGTGGGAAGAGTGAATGAGCGGCGATGCTTCGCCGCAGTACGCGCCCCTCCCGTGAGAGGGGCGCGCGAAAAGAGTCCGGAAAGATAGCCTCTGTTCGGGCGCTCTGGCACCCTCACCCTGCTCCCGTTTCCGGTATTCCCAAACGGCTACACGTGAAATAGTGCCCCCGAGAGGATTCGAACCTCCGACCAACAGTTTAGGAAACTGCTGCTCTATCCAACTGAGCTACGGGGGCGGTGTTTCTGGCCTGAGCATTGGCGCCGCCACAATCTAGCATCCCGGGCAAGGACGGCCTCAGGCGCAAAGCCTACGGCTTCCTTCTCCCCGCTGAACTTGCAACGGAGGCCTAGAAATGCACGAGCGAATGGATCGTTCTGTTTCCGAGTGCCTGGCGACCACCCAGTGCATCCAGCTCAACGACAATACCTACCCCTACCACCTCTCCTCCCAACTGCTCCACGAGGCGACACGCGGCCTTCGCAGTCCCTCCGGTAGCAAGCACGTCGTCGACCACCAAGACTCGGGGCTTCCCTGAGCAGATCCCATCCCCCGGCCGTGCTGCCAGCGCATCGACATGCATCTCCAGGGCGCTCTCGCCATACTCCAGTGAATACGATGCTCGCAGAGTCTTCCACGGCAGCTTGCCAGGCTTTCGCGCTGGAGCGAAGGGAACCCCAAGGGCCAGCGCGACGGGGACCCCAAAAAGGAACCCTCGACTCTCGACCCCGACCACATGCGTGACCCCCTCCTCATCGAACGGGGCGGCGAGCGCGTGAATCACTTCCGTAAGCAGTGCGGGCTGCGCGAGAACCGGAGTGATGTCCTTGAACAGAATTCCGGGCAATGGAAAATCCGGGACATCCCTGAGCGCCTGGCCCAAGCGTTGTGTGAACGTCATACGCCAACTTACGGCAGACGCCTGGCTCACTGCCATACGGCAGATGTGCCAGTTGGGTGTCTGGCGGGTCTCGGGAAAGCTCCCGGCGGGTTACCGACGATCTGGTCAGTGGATGTGTGGCAGACCTGCCGAACGGGCGCCGGCGCCCTTGATCAAAGCGTCAGCCGAGCCTGACACCCAGAAGAGCCGCCAAGGCGGAAACCAATGCGGCAGCGTCTCCCATGCGGGGCTCGTATCCCGGCAACTCGATCTCGCCTGCCCGAACTCGTCGAGCCAGCAGCTCGAGCGCATGAGCGGCCGCCTCTGCGGCTTGGTCCCGGTCCGGCGCGTGCACTCCGGTGGACGTCGCCTGACTGCCTGGCATATGCAGCGGTCGAGCAAGGGGCATGATGTCCACCATGTCCTCATCGCTCCAGGGGGGAAGAGGCGAAGGCGCCTGAGAGTCCACGAAGCTCGCTTCGGGTTCGGCGGGTGGTGGCGGTGGTCGCAGAGACTCGAGCTGATGCGCGAGTTCGTCCAGCTCCGAAGCCGCCTCCTCCAGTGGCCACTCGTCTGTCGATGCGGTTGCCGTGGGCGTCGTGGGCAACGCATCTCGGCTATCGATGGCATCGGAAAGAGCACGGATCTCGTCCGCGGCGGGGGTCGCTTCAGGGACCTGAGCGACAACGGCGTCATTGGACGCGGGAATCGCAGCCAGCGGCTCGACCGGTGTCGCGGCCAGGAACGCGTTGATCCACGGCAGGGAGTCGTTCGGCGCCGCCACAGGCTGTGCTGCCGCCGATGGCTCCAGCCCTGACATCTCCGCCTGCTCCGCCACCTCCATAAACTCCGCAATTGCGGTCGGCTCAGCGAACGGGGCCAGCATGGGCAACTCCACCATCCCTTCCCGTCCTGTTCTCCAGGCAGCGGGAACGTAGGGACCCATGCCGAAGCTCTCCTCGCTTCCCCGGCTTCCCGCAGAGGGAACCCCCGGGGACTGAGGCCCTGCATAAGGCCGCAGCCCGGCACCAGCGAGTGGCGAGGTGTTGTCTCTATACTCGGGTGTCAGGGAAGATTGGCGCAGCGACATGGCAGACTCTCGGCGTTGGCGCGAGGAGGGGCGACAGAATGCGAGACAGCACGGGGGATGACGGCGGCAGGGTGTAGACCGCCCGTCAGTTCGGCCATCCCCCTGCCCCAATCAGAGGGACGAAGCGGACCGGTGTGATGTCACGCTGCTCCAGGCGTCCTCCCCGTTTGGTGAACACGGTCAGCATCTGTTCATCCTTGCCCCCAATGGGGATCAGCAGCCGGCCGCCGTCGGCAAGCTGCTCCTCCAATGCCGGTGGGACATGTGGCGCGCCCGCACTCACGATGATTGCGTCGTAGGGTGCATACTCCCGCCAACCCAACGTCCCATCACCAAGCGACAGCGAGACGTTCCGAACGCCAACCTGCTGCAGGATGGGCCGGGCGCGATCGAGCAGCTCCCGATACCGTTCAACCGAGAACACCTGGGAAGCCAGTTCTGCCAGCAGCGCTGTCTGATACCCCGATCCCGTCCCGATCTCGAGGATACGCTCAGCGCCGGTCAGGAGGAGCTGTTCCACGGACCTCGCATGGACATAGGGCTGCGAAATGGTCTGCCCATTCCCGATGGGCAGCGCCGAGTCCTCGTAGGCGCGATGACGCATGGTTGGTGGCACAAACAGGTGGCGCGGAATCGTATCCACCGCGCGCAGGAGCGCGAGGTCCTTGATCCCCTTGTCCTGCAATGCCTCAACCAGACGACGGCGAGCGCCGCGAAACTCCGGCTCTATGGCTCCCGCCACCATTCGGATGCCGAGTTGAGCACATCCCGATGGGTCAGATCGAGGTGCAAGGGGGTGACGGAGATGTATCCGTCATGTACAGCACGGAAGTCGGAATCGGGCGCCCCACTCCACTCTACCGATCCACCGCCGATCCAGAGGATGTCCCGTCCCCAGGGATCCTTCATCCGGGTAATGGAGTCCGAGAACACCCGGCGCCCCAGCCTCGTGAGGCGAATTCCCCGGATGTCATCACCAGGCACCGCCGGCAGGTTCACGTTGAGGAGGGTGTGCGGGGGAAACACGGGGAGCCGGGTCAGATGATGGAGCAGCGCCCGAATCGCTCCGACCTGCGTATCCAACAAGGCATCGGCACGTAGCACGTTCCCGGCAAACGAAAGTGCGATCGCGGGAATCCCCAGGGCCAGCCCTTCCATCGCCGCAGCGACCGTCCCGCTGTACAGCACGTCCTCACCCATGTTGGGGCCATGGTTGATGCCACTCAGCACGAAGTCGGGGCGGGCCTCCAACAAGGCCTCGCAAGCCAGCATGACACAATCGGTGGGTGTCCCATCCACCTGCCAGCGCCGCTCGCCGAGGCGTACCGGTCGCAACGGATGATGAAGCGTCAGCGAGTGACTCGTGGCGCTCTGTTCGCGATCGGGGGCTACCACGTATAACTCGCCCAACGACTCGGCAGCACGTTCGAGTGCGCCAAGACCCTTGGCGAGTATGCCATCATCGTTACTGAGAAGAATCCGCATCTGCGCTTGAGAAATCAGTTCGGGTGTGGCGTGCCATCATCAAGCAACGCCTGAAGTTCGGCAAGGTCACGTTCGATGGCTTCGAGTGCCTGGACCTCCAGGGCTACGCGGGCGACCGGACGCAACGTCCCATCCTTGCGATACTCGTCGAGCTTCTGACGGGCGCCTTCGATAGTGAACTTCTCGGCGTACAATAGGTGCTTCACAAGCAGGATGAGCTCCACCTCGCGTCGTGAATACACACGATTGCCGCTGCGATTCTTCGCGGGATTGAGCACCCGGAACTGACTCTCCCAATACCGCAGCACATGCGGCTTGAGCTCTGTCAGACTGCACACCTCGCCGATGGAATAGAATTCCTGGACCAGCTCAACCTGCGGTCCCGCCATCTCAATCCCGCTCCGCGCGCAACTCACGCGCCATCAACTCGGCGATGGCGGCCCTCGGCGCCTGCCCGCCGAAGAGAATGCGGTGCGTCGCATCGATGATCGGCAGTTCCACTCCCAGCCGATCCGCCAACGCTTTCGCGCTTTGGGTGTTGAGCACGCCTTCGGCGACACTCTCCTTGCCAGCCAGCGCTTCGTCGAGCGTCTGCCCTTCTCCGATGGCTACACCCACCGCCCGGTTGCGTGAGAGCGCCCCGGTGCAGGTGAGCACCAGATCGCCAAGCCCGGCGAGCCCCGCAAAGGTTTCGGCGCGTGCACCCAACGCCACCCCCAGCCGGGTCATCTCCGCAAGCCCTCGGGTCATGAGGGCGGCGCGCGGGTTATAGCCCAGCCCGAGCCCATCGAGGATACCGGTGGCCACGGCCATCACATTTTTCAAGGCTCCGCCAAGTTCCACACCGGTGACATCGTCGCTGGTATACACACGGAAGGCTGAAGCGCTCATCGCAGCCTGAACGAGAGCGGCGGCCTCGAGATCGGCGCACGCGGCCACCACGGCGGTGGGCTGACCAGCAGCTACCTCCACGGCGAAGCTTGGCCCGCTCACGGCCACAACGGGATACCCAGGTGCTGCGCTTGCGACCACATCCGTCATCAGCGCGAGGGTCTCGCGTTCGATGCCCTTGGTGGCCACAGAAAGGACCGCGTCAGGTGCGATGTGCACCGCGCCAGTCGCGACCACGGCTCGCAGCACATGCGATGGCGCGGCATACACGACCAACCTCGCTCCGTCCAAGGCAGCCGCCATCTCCGTCGACGCCCGCAATGCAGGGGTCAAGGAGGCTCCAGCCAGGAAACGCGGGTTCTCGTGCCGGGAGTTCACCGCCTCGACCACATCGGCTTCACGCGCCCAGAGCGTGGTGACATGACCATTGCGCGCCAAGCGGTCGGCGATCGCCGTTCCCCACGCCCCACCACCAATCACCGCACACCGGAATGTCGACATCAGGTGCCTCCTTTGGACAGAGAAGCTCCACCAATCCGCCGTTCCTCACCCCGCACCAAGCGCTTCACGTTCTCCCGATGCGTCCAGCAGACGAAGGCGGCGATGGCAAAGCCCACCAGAACCAGTGGCGTGAGCGCAGCATCTGCCTGCCAGAGCAGGATGACCGGAAGACTGAGCGCCCCGACCAGTGAACCCAGCGAGACATACCGCGAGACGGCCACCACCGTGATGAATGCCCCAAGTGCCACGAGGGTGGCCGTAGGGGCCAACGCCATGAACACACCGCTGCCAGTGGCGACCCCCTTGCCTCCGCCCTTCCCCATCAGGAATACCGGCTTCACATGGCCCGCAATGGTGGCCACACCGATCGCCACCCCCCACGGCCAACCGGCGGCCAAGCCGAACAGGCCGGGGAGCAGAAACGTCGGGAGCCAGCCTTTCAGGCAGTCCACCGCATACACCAGCAGTCCCCACCTCCAACCCAGCGTGCGCTGCACGTTGGTCGCGCCGAGGTTGCCGGATCCGACGGTGCGCAGATCAATCCCATTGAGGCGGCCAACCAGGTAGGCGGTGGGAAAGGAGCCGGCAACGTACGCCAGTGCAATGGCAAGCGCGATCATGGCCGGCGTGGACGTCACGAGTTCTTCCTCCGCAGCACGATGCGCAGCGGTGCTCCCGTGAATCCCCAACGTTCCCGAAATCCATTGTGCAGGAAACGCACGTAATGCTCCGGAATGACTTCGGGGCTGTTCCCGAAAACGGCAATGGTGGGCGGTTCGATTTCCACCTGGGTCGCATAGTTGAGCTTCACCTCACGACCTGCGGCCTGCGGCGGCTGGCGACGCGCGATGAGTTCGCCCAGGGCATCATTCACTTCAGAGGTGCTGATCCGGCGGGTGCGCTGCCCCTGCACCTCCAGCACCAGGTCGAGCGCCTTGGTCACCCGCTGGCCTGTGAGTGCAGACGTGAACAGGAAGGGCACAAAATTGAGATATGGCGCCTTTTCCACAACGTCCTTGCGGAATCGATCCGCACTCTTGTCCGTCTTGTCGGGGTAGAGGTCCCACTTATTGATCACAAGGATCAGACCACGACCAGCTTCCCAGGCCATTGTCGCGATCTTGAGATCCTGATTCTGCAGTCCCTCCGTCGCATCGATCATCAGGATGCAGACATCGGACGAGTCGATGGCACGACGGGTGCGCAGCGTCGAATAGAACTCCACCCCGTCGTCGACGCGGGACTGTCGACGCAGGCCGGCCGTGTCCACGAAGATCAGATCGGTATCGTGGTAGCGCAGCGGCGCGTCGATCGCATCGCGGGTAGTACCGGACTCGTCGCTCACGACCAGCCGGTCCTCTCCCAGTAGTCGATTCACGAACGAGGACTTCCCTACGTTGGGGCGACCGATGACCGCCACGCGGACGGCGGCCGCACGCTCCTCCGTGACTTCGGGGATCTGCTCCACCACCGCATCGAGCAGGTCGCCAGACCCTTTCCCATTCGCTGCGGACACCGGGTACACATCGCTCACACCCAGCCGGTAGAACTCGTAGAAATCGGTGCTGGCAGGATCGTCCACCTTGTTGGCAACCAGCAGCCACGGCTTCCGCGCATTGCGCAGCAGGTCGACAATACGCGCATCGCTGGGGTGTACACCGACCTTGGCATCGACCACAAACAGCATGAGGTCGGCTTCGTCGATGGCCTGCATCACCTGTCGACGAATGGCAGTGTCCATGAGCAGGTCGGAATCTTCCACCAGCCCGCCGGTATCCACCAACCAGAACCGCCGTCCGCCCCACTCAGCTTCGCCAAAATGCCGATCCCGCGTGGTTCCGGCTTCATCGCTGACGATGGCAGCGGCTTCGCCGATCACACGATTGAATAACTGCGACTTCCCCACATTGGGGCGTCCGACTACGGCAACAACAGGAAGGCTCATCGGAGCTCTGGAATTCAGGCGGCAGATCGCACCGCCGCATCCCCGTCGGAGACCCCTTCGGGGACGAGCGCGTCGATGAAATCGTAGGAAGGATAGACCGGGATCGTGAAAGACTCACGCACGGCGATGAAGGACTCCTCATCTAGGAAGAGTCCGTTGTCATTGATGCACTCGGCGGGGATCAGTGCAAAATCGAGGTTCGTGCGACCATCGAGCGCGCGACGAATATCGGCGCCAACCAGCAGGCCAGCCGTAGTTGTGGTTGCCCCGAACAGGGAGTTTTCAGCCACAATGAGCTCAAAGGAGGCTCCCGTCACGTCGGTCAGCTGCTCAAGAAGCGGGGGCATCAGGGCCCCCATCGACACCCCTGTCACGACGCCAATCCGGCGACCATCGAGCCGCGGCAGACGCGACAGTCCCTCTTGCACTCGCGAGCGCAGTGTGGTCACGGCACCCACACCGTTCTCGATCTGCGCGAACTCGCCGTAATGCTCCACATCCGGAAGCGGCGCCCCGGCCAGCAGGTAGAGCTCGTCCGATCCGAACACCCATCGATCCCCGCGCTCCGTGAGCGCGCGCTCCTCCCAGCGATGCACGGCATCGAGCAGCGCCGAGGCGTGCTCCGTGCTCATGGGCTTCCCCGTGTAGAGGTGCGAGAACTGGGTGACGCCGACTGGCACGAGTGCCACTGACAGGACCGCATCCCCCATGTTCCAGAGGTCCGTGAGCGACTGCTCCAATACCTCGCCGTCGTTCAACCCGGGCACGACAACCATCTGAGAGTGGAACTGAATGCCGCCCTCGGCCAGGCGGATCAGCTGCTCGAGAATGTTCGGCACTCGGGGATTGTTGAGCAGCACCTTGCGGGCTTCCCACGGGGTGGCGTGCACCGACACATACAACGGGGAGAGCCGGTACTCAAGGATGCGCGCGATATCGCGCTCCTTGATGTTCGACAGCGTCGCGAAATTGCCGTATGCAAACGACAACCGGTAGTCGTCGTCCCGGATGTACAGGTTCTTTCGGAGCCCCTTGGGTAGCCCCTCGATGAAACAGAACTCGCAACGATTCGCGCAGCGCCTGACCGTGGGCGGTGCGAGTTCGACACCCATCGGCTCGCCGTCGACCCGCTCAATGTCGTACTCGACGGCCTCCCCATCCGGGAGACGCGCCGCAACCACGAATGCGTCATCAGCCGTTAGAAACTCCCAATCCAGGAAGTCATCCAACAGCCTTCCGTTGACCGACAGCAGTTCGGTATCTGGGACGATGCCAAGTTCGTCGGCGATGCTCCCAGGTTCTACTCGCGTAACGCGGACCATAGTTGAGACGAAAACGGGGGACGAAGCCTTGCGAGGCCCTCCCCCGAAGAATCAGTGGGTAGTCACCATGCGCGACCATCCACTTCAGGCAACTTAGGAAGCGTGTGGTCCGAAGTCAATGAATATCATGGACTTCGGACCTCATCACCAGACGCATTCAGATGCGGTAAGATGCGCCGCTCCCCGTATTGAAGAGCACGACCTCCGCGCGCCGATCAATCCGGCCAGCCGCCACGGCGTCGTGCAGGACCGATAGACCACAGCCGCCTTCCGGCGATGCGTCCACACCGGTTCTCGTGGCGAGGGTGCGTGTCCAGGCCTGGATGGCTTCTTCGGTAGCTGTTCCCGCGTAGCCGTTTGTCTCCCGCATCACCCGAAGGAGCAATCGATCCCCCAACGGTGACGGCACTCGCAGACCGGCGGCATGCGTCGCCGGATCGAGCCAGGGGGCCGCCCGCTCGGCCCCGGCAACAAAGGCGCGGGCAATAGGCGCGCATCCGGCCGCCTGCGCTACCACGTATCGGGGTTGGCGGCCATGGCCCGCCAGCCATCCGCCGCCCATGAGCTCGTTGATGGCCTTCCAGATGCCTATCGTGCCCTCCCCACCGCCTGTGGGATAGACCACCACATCCGGCACGCGCCAATCGAGTTGCTCAACGATCTCGAACCCCATCGTCTTCATGCCTTCCACCCGGTACGGCTCCCGCAGCGTGGAGATGGCACAGTATCCCGACTCCGCCGCGAAGGTATTGGCGAGTTTCCCCGCGTCGCCGATGTGCCCATCGATGCGCACGAGCTCCGCGCCCAGAGCTTCAATCGTCTCAAGGATTGGACGCGGCGTCGTCGCCGGTGCGAACACACGTACCGCTACACCAGCGGCCGCCCCATACGCCGCAAGTGCGGCTCCCGCATTCCCCGCCGTTGGAACGACAATTCCCGGGACACCGGCCGCCCGGGCACGCGTCACCGCCGCGCTCATGCCCCGGGCCTTGAACGACCCCGTGGGATTCTGCGCTTCATCCTTGATCCACAAGCGTCGTACCCCGACGAGGGTAGCCAGCGTTGGCGCTTCGATGAGCGGTGTGAGGCCTTCGCCCAGACTCACGGGTTTCTCGGCGTCCAGGAGCGGAAGAAACGGCGCATACCTCCACATGTCCCACCGGGGTGAGAGCGCCGTACCAACGGGCACCGGCTCGTACGCAGCAAAGAGTGGTTGCTGACAGGATGGGCAGACCGATGCCCCTTCCACGTCGGCTTGCAGACTGCAGGCCGAGCAACGGAGGGACCACTGAGGACGGCTCATGGCGTGGGAAGGGTGGAGGATGTGCTGGATGACGGCACAGAGGATTCCAGCGATCGCGCCTCCGGAGCGACCTGCTCCGGCCTCGCGTCCTCTGGCGAGATGACAGCTGGCGACGAGTCCGTCGCCATGGCGTGTGGGGAGTTCACGCGAAGTGCCTCGAGCAGCCGGTGCGCGGACACGATCCCGAAGCCCGGGATCTCCGCTATCCGTTCGGCGCTTGCATCCCGCACGCCTTGCACGCTGCCAAAGGCATGCAGCAAGGCTCGACGCTTCGCGGGCCCTACGCCGGGAATCTTCAACAGCTCCGATGTGATGGTGCGCGCGGACCGCTTCTGTCGCTGGAAGGTGACAGCAAAGCGATGGGCCTCATCGCGCGCTCGTTGCAGCAACCGTAACGCCGGCGAACGGCGGGGCAAGCGGATCGGGTCCGGCCGGCCAGGCAGGAAAATCTCCTCGTCACGTTTCGCCAGACTGATCAGGCCGATCTGCACCCCGCTCAGCGCATCGAGTGCCGTCCGTGCCGCACCGAGCTGCCCTTTGCCGCCATCGATGACCGCAAGGTCCGGCAGCGGTCTCGCGTCATCGAGGCGTCGCCGGAAGTACCGCGTGACCACTTCGTGCATTGAACGGAAATCATCGTTCCCCTCATGGATCTTGATCCGGAACTTCCGATACTCCGCGCGCTTGGGACGCCCGTTCTCGAACCAGACCGCGCTTGCCACAACGTCCGTCCCCTGGGCATGCGAGATGTCGAAACACACCAGCGTGCGGGGCAGACGCGCGAGGCCAAGCTCACGCTGCAGCTCGTACACCGGATCGGTGGCCCTCTCCTCTGCTTCGAGCGCGGCCAGCTTGAATTCCTCGAGGAGATGACGCGCGTTTTGATCTGCGAGATCCACCAGCGCACGACGCGGCCCCCTCTGGGGAACGCGAATGTGTACGGCGTCCGGCGATGCCTGCAACGAGGCCTCCAGCGACTCCCGATCCTCGAAGTCGAACGGCACCAACAGATCCCGCGCGCGCGCTTCCGCAGTCCGGTACCACTGCGCGAGACAGGCGCCCAACACCGCGCCGTCCTCATCGTCCTCGGCGTGCTCAAGCAAGCGATGCTCGCGCGCCAGCAGTCTCCCACCGCGGATACGCATAATCACCACGCAGGAATCCTCTCCGTCGCGTGCATATCCCACCACATCGCGATCCCCACCATCCACATCCAGCACCACAGTGGGTTCTTCCATCTTCTCGAGATGGGAGAGTGCATCGCGCATTTCCGCTGCCTGCTCGAAATCCAGGCGTTCCGAGGCTTCGAGCATGCGGCGACGCACGCGTTCGGTGACCTCGCTGGTTCGACCCTCGAGGAACCACACAACTTCATCGATCATCGCACGGTAGTCAGCCTGCGACTGATAGCCCACGCAGGGTGCCTTGCAGCGCTTGATGAAGTAGTCGAGACACGGTCGCTCGGGGGCCTCACCAGGCAAGGCGTAATGGCAGGACCGTACGGTAAAGATGCGCTTCACCACGTTGAGAGCCCGTCGCATCGCCCCCACGTCGGTGTAGGGACCAAAATACCGGGCGCCGTCATCGAGCAGACGTCGAGTCACCAGGACGCGCGGGAAAGGCTCACCCACGCTGACCTTGATGTACGGATACGACTTGTCGTCACGCAGCGCAATATTGAAGCGCGGCCGGTACTCCTTGATCAGCGTCGCTTCGAGAATGAGTGCATGCGCCTCGCTGGGTACCACGATGGTCTCCAGTTCATGAATCCGGCGCACCATCACCCGAGTCTTGGGGCTGTTTTCGTGGTCCTGCGTCCAGTAACTCCGCACGCGGGCACGCAGTCGCTTGGCCTTGCCAACGTAGAGCACCTGTCCGTCGGCGCCCTTCCAGAGATACACGCCTGGTGAATCCGGCAGGTGCGGCAACTTCTGCGCCACCGACAGCGGCATGCCCTGCGCGAGCGCACGCTGCGTCGCATCATCCTCTGAGACAGGTGGCTGGTGAACGCCCGCGTCTTCAGTCGACACGGCTCCGTGCCTTCAATCGTAACCACCGTGCCGCCTCCGCAGATCCCATCCACCATGCCGCGAGCAGATAGGTCGCGCCAAACGCCCCAAGCACCGGAACACCAGCGATGCGTGGATGGAGCGTGGGAAGCCAGTACAGATGCAACGCGCGGGCGACAAGGCCCGCCGCCATGGCCAGCACCGATGACACGATGATGCGTCGCGTCCCACGCCACATGGCCGGCGTGTACAGTGGACCGAGTCGGTGCCGCAGGCCGCGAAGCAACACGCCGAGATTGACATAGGAACCCAGCGCCGAACCGAAGGCAATACCCGCCGTGGCCAGCGGCGAATGCCGAAGTGGTATCGCAATGGCGATGGCGGTGACGGCAGACACCGCGATGCTGATCACCGAGGCTCGCAGCGGCGTACGATAGTCCTGAAGCGCGTAATACGCCGACGCCATGAGCTTCACCGATCCGAAACTCACGAGGCCGACCGCTGACGCCGCGAGGATCCAGTGCACCACACGCTGCTCTTCGATTCCAAAACGGCCCGCCCGATACAGGATGCCGATACAGTAATCGCCCAATCCAATGAAAACGACGGTGCTGGGGACTATGAAGAAGAGGATGCGCTGCCATCCGCTCCGCAGGCGTTCGCGCAGGGCATCTATCGCGGCCGCTCCGGAATCGCGTGACAACTCCGGGAGCGCCGCGGCCGCAACCGAAACACCGAACAGCGACACCGGCAGCAAGGCCAGGGTGTTGGCGTAGGTCATGTTCGTGGTTGCACCGGCCGGAAGGAACGACGCAATCTGCAGATCGATGAAGGACGATATCTGCACCGCGCCGAGGGCCATCACCACCGGCCCGACGTTGCGCAGCGTCTGCCCCAGACCCTCAGCAGCACGGTTGAGTGTCGGGCGAAGCGGTCCGGTGAGGCGCAGCACCTCGGGCATCTGCGCCGCGACCTGCAGCAGCGCTCCAAGCAGCGTGGCCCAGGCAAGCCAGACTGCCAGTGTGGCCGCGCTGTCGGCCCGCGGCCCCCATACCAGCAGCAGTGCGATCTGCGCCAGCGACCAGAGCGCAGCGCTTGCATATGACCAGAAAAATCGGCGGTGTGAATTCTGGATGCCAAGGCACCATCCACTCAGCACCATCACACCCGTCATCGGAAACAGAATACGGGTCAGACGCGTCGTCAGTTCGCGGGTCTCCCCATCAAACCCCGGGGCCAACATCGTGGTCAGCCAGGGCGCCAGGAGCATCCCGAGCAGGGTGAGACCAGAGACCACCACCAGGAGTACCCCGAGCATCGCGTTCGCGAGTGCACGTGCAACCCGCGGATCTTCGCGCTCGAGCAGTTGGCTGTAGACCGGCACGAACGACGCCGACAGCGTCCCTTCGCCGAACAGATTGCGCACCGCGTTGGGAATCTTGAAGGCCGCGTTGTACGCATCGGACGCCGCGCCGGCGCCGAAGAAATAGGCGAAGGCCGTATTTCGCAGCACGCCAACCAGGCGGCTGACAAGTATTCCCATCCCGACGACGAACGCGGCGCGTCCGCCCGTCCGGTCGTTCATACCGGCTCCGCGTGGCCCATCACCAGGTTTCGGGCGTGGCCCATCGCTTCATCCCGCATGCGCGCGAGCAATCCCGGCCCGTAGCGCACGAGCAGGGGGACCAGGTTCAGGACACGCTCTGGTGACTGTCCCAGCGGACGCAACGCGGCTCGCACCACCGCAACGTCCTGCATCGCCACCGACTCGCGTCGCTTCACGCCGGCCAGCACCCGACGTTCAAAACGATCGAGCCGATGCAGGAGATCCCGCTCCAGTCCACTCACCACGGTTGCCGGAACGAGCGCACCGTCTGCGGGCTCCGCGCGATCCCCGAGACCGTCCGCCGCGGGGACATGCAGAGCATCACGCAGCGCTCGCAGCTGTGTCTCACACGTCACCCGGAGCCGCTCCATGGCATCCGCCACGGCCTCGTCGAGTTGCGTGCGAGCGAGTAGCGCTTCGGCCGCATGCGGATCCTGCAGCTGCGTCTCGTCGATCCCGAGGCGTTCCTGAAGGAGAAGGACATCGGCCTCCAGCACTTCACAGGCCCAACGCGGTGCCACGACTGGCACAGCCACCCCCATGGCTTCGGCGACCGGTGTCACTTGCGCGAAATAGGCGTACTCACCCGGTCCCGCCAGATAACACAGGGTGGGCATCAAGGCACGTTCGAGGACGGGGCGCAGTAGCACATTCGCGCCCAGGGACCCCATTTCGGCATCGTCCGCAACTGTTGAAGCGCTGTCCACCGGGACGCGCACGCGCACACCGTCCTGACCGGTACGAAACACCAGTGACAGGCCGTCCACCCCTTCCACTTGTGGCTTGTGTCCACGCGCCGCGATGGCCGCTTCCCGATCGCGCTGCGCCTGCTGCACTGGGGATGCGGCACGCAGGGCCGAACGGAGCGTCGCATCCGCGGCGGCACGCATCGCCGGATGGGCCGCATCCAGCACCGCGATGCCCAGCGGTTCCAGCAGCGTGCGCATCAGAAAGACATACGCCGCACCGATGGTCGTGTGCGGCGTATACGCCTGGCGGACGAGATCCAACACGGATGCATGAGCCCCCGAACCACACGCCCGAACGAGCTGTGCGATCGCGCCCTCTACATCGCCGAGGGGCACGGCATGCATGGACACCCCCTCGCTCGCCTGACCAGCGAGTGCGGCACGCTCCAGACCCGTGGAGGTCAGCAGGTAGGTCACTGCCGCTTCCATCCAGTCGGCATCATCGGTGGCCGCCCAGAAGACCGGTGCGACGGGGATGCCCAGCTCCGCCTCCAGCACATCGGCCATGGCCAGCGCCGAGAGCGCCTTGCTCCAGGTGTACACGGGGCCACCGAATAGCCCCGGCTGCTGGCCCGTGGTAATGAGCACACCCTCACGTGCCGCGCGCGCGAGTCGATCCGCTGCCGCTCCCGAGGCAGCGAATGCAGGGGCGATCGGGGTGAGCCAGTCTCGTCCGCCGAAGGACGCATGGGTTGCCGAGGCATGCGCACGCCACGCGGCCACCTCTCGCGGTCGCGGCGCGTACCAATCGGTACCCACTGCGCCGGACTGGATTGCACGCGACAAGGCGCTGCCACCCAGGGGGACCGTCCGAATCACCACGTCTTCTGTCACTCCGATCGCCCCGCCTGCAAACTGGTTCACGTGTTCACGCGTGTGTGCTGAGATTCACTTGTGATACGGTTCGCCCCGCACGATGGTCCCCGCCCGATACAACTGTTCGGCGAGTACCATGCGTGCAACCTCGTGCGGGAGCGTCCATGGCGCCAGTGAGAGACGGCGATTGGTTCGCCGCCTGACGGACGAACCCAGACCATGGGCTCCGCCAATGATGAATGCCACGTTCCGTGCCGCCTCACGCTGCTCCTGAAGCCACCGGGAGAACGCTTCGGAATCCATGTTCATCCCTCCAGGCTCACAGGCCACCACGAGTGCGTCCGGTGGAAGCCGTGCCACCAGCCGCTCGGCCTCGCGTTCCCGCACGACGTCGGCCGACAGGCCCCGTCCGGGCTCTTCCTTTACTTCGACCACGTCGAGCGGCCAGTAATGCGCCGCCCGACCTTCATAGTCCCGAATGGCATCGGCCAGCCCCGCATGACGGGGCCGGCCGATGACGAGCAACGCGATTCGCATGATGCAAAGACCTGAACACGAGATGTCGCGGGCGCCGGAATCGCGCCCGCAGCGCCTCCATCAGGCGTAGATGCCGCGTAGACGATGCACGGTCGCCACGCGACTGATTGACAGCATATAGGCTGCCGTGCGCATGTTGACCTGATGCTGCTTGGACAGCCGCAGCACATCCTGGAACCCACTGGTCATGATGTCCGCCAGGCGTTCGTTCACGACCGCTTCGCTCCAGAAATATCCCATGCGATCCTGGACCCATTCGAAGTAGGACACGGTCACGCCACCCGCATTGGCAAGGATGTCCGGAACCACGAAGATGCCCTTCTCTTCAAGAATCGGGTCTGCCACCGCCGTGGTGGGTCCGTTGGCGCCCTCGCAGATCATCCTGGCACGAATCTTTGGTGCATTCTTCGCCGTGATGACGTTCTCCATCGCCGCCGGGACGAGCACATCCACCTCGAGCGTCAGCAGATCGTCCGCGTCGATCGGATCTCCGCCGGTGAATCCGGCCAGTGAACGGTGCTGCTTCACGTGGTCGAGCGCCGCCGGAATGTCGATGCCATTCTTGTTGTAGAAAGAGGCGAAGCGATCACCGATGCCGACCACCTTGCAACCCTGCTCTGCCAGCAGCCGGGCTGCCGTGGATCCGACATTCCCAAAGCCCTGCACCGCCACCGTCGCACCCTGCATCGGCATGCCGAGATGCTGCAACGCTTCCCTGGTCACGAGCATGACGCCGCGACCCGTTGCCTCTCGACGACCGAGGGATCCACCCATCTCCACGGGCTTCCCGGTCACCACCGCGTTCTCGGTGCGGCCGACATGCATCGAGTAGGTGTCCATCACCCACGCCATGACCCGCTCGTTGGTGTTGACATCGGGGGCCGGGACGTCGGTATCCGGGCCAAGCAGCGAGACAATTCCCTTCGTGTACCGGCGCGTCACGCGCTCCAGCTCACCAACACTCATCTGCAACGGATCACAGATCACACCGCCCTTCGCTCCGCCGAAGGGAAGGTTCACGACCGCGCACTTCCACGTCATCCAGGCAGCGAGCGCCTTGACTTCTTCGAGCGTGACATTCATGTCGAACCGAATGCCACCCTTCGCTGGACCGCGTGAGGTGTTGTACAGCACCCGATATCCCTGAAACACCTCCACGTCTCCGTTGTCCATCATCACTGGCACGGAGACGATCAGCTGCTTCTCGGGATTGCGGAGGATCTTGTAAATGCCGGGCTCAAGATCGAGCAACTCGGCAGCACGGTCGAAGCGCGACATCATCGCTTCGAAGGGATTCTCTTCGTTGAGGAACCGATCCTTGTCCGGGCGAACGATGCTGTCCGTCGGGAGTCGTAGGAGATCGATGGCCATAAGGCGTCAGCTCTATGTTTGGGCCGGCTCAGCCGGCGGTGGGAGCCGTGGTCCGCCGCGCGGCCAGCACCCGGTCGCATTGCTCTTCCAGGACGTCCGCGCCTCGATCGACCACGACGGTCTGTGAAAGATACCATAGCGGCAGCCCAGCGCGAGACCATAGCGGGCCGAGCTTGACGGCATCCTTCAGCGTGCAGACAACGCCATCCCCCCCTTCGGCAAGCTGCTGTATCCGTGAAATCTCACCTGTGGAGTAACAATGATGATCCGGATACCGCAAATGATCCCGTACAGACACGCCCTCCGCCAACAACTGCGATTCGAATGCACCGGGGTCCCCGACGGCCGAAACCAACGTCGCCCGAAGGCCATCGAGGGAGGGGCCCTCGCCCTGCGGCCAGCGTCGCAGGGCGCCAGGCGTCAGGCGTACGACGGCGATCTGCTGCTCCGGCACCACCGCGCGCAGAGCCGTGATCACCGACTGGGTCTTCTCTTGCGGCGCGGCCTTCACCGTCACTACCACAGCGGACGCTCGCGCCAGACTCGTCAGTCCCTCCCGGTAGGGGCCAGCAGGAAGCCGGCGCACACTAGGGTGCCAGAGATCGGCGCTCACCAGCACCACATCACTCACACGCCGAGCCCGCCGATGCTGGAAGGCGTCATCGAGCACCACACAGTCGGCTCCCGCTGAAGCGGCGTGCTGCGCGGCTCGCACCCGATCCGGATCGACAACCACGGGCGCACCGGGGGTGAGCAAGCTGTGTACACGCCATTCATCATCGCCGTATCCACGAAGTACGAGCGCCGGATGCGCCCCCTTCTGCAGGAGGCGGGCCGCAAACCACGATGCCATCGGGGTCTTTCCAGTACCCCCAACCGTGAGGTTGCCGACGGACAGCGCAGGCAGCGGCATGATGGCGGGACCACCCGACGCCGAGGCTGTCACGCCCGCAAGGCGATCATAGCGCGCGTTGCGCCTGGCCATCACCAGCGCATAGAGCCAGGAGAGTGGGGTCAACGCCCCGCGCATGGCGATGGCCGGCCCGTCATCGCCGTACCAGATCCGCTGCGCCAGCGCATGCCACCGCGCGTTGGACCTCATGCGATGGACGTCACGGGATTCCCTGACATGGCATGCGGGCTCAGGACTGTAACGACGATGAGTCACCCGCCAGCCGGGCAACGGCCTCAACCTTGGAGCGGAGGTCACCCCCAAACACCTCGGCCTGCGCGGCAGCATCGCGGACGTCCCCACCTTGCACGCGCTGCGGCTCGCCATAGAGGACGGTCACACGCGCAAAGGGTTTTGGAATCTCGAAACGATCCCACGATCTGAGCCGCCAACTGCGGTTGGCATGTGCGGTGATGGTCACGATGGGCACGCCGGCACGATGCGCGAGGATCAGTGGCCCCGGAGCATAGCTATGCAAGGGCCCGCGTGGACCGTCCGGTGTAAAGACCATGTCCACACCTTCCCGCACCTGTTTCACGGCCTCGAGCAGCGCCCGGGTTCCCCCGCGCGAGCTCGATCCCCGCACGGCGAAATGTCCGAACATCTCCACGATGCGGGCAATGATCTCGCCGTCGCGGTGTTCGCTGATGAGGATGCCGCAGCGCATGCCGTGCGCATAGAGGATGGGCAGCATCTGGCCATGCCAGAGCGTGAACACCACGGGGTCGGTCCCGCGAGGCCGCACGAAAAGACGGTCACGCCCAATGATCCGCACGCGCCAGGTCAGGCCCAGCCCCTTGAGCACGAGCCCCCCCACGGCGATGGCCATGCGCACCTTCCAGGACAACGCGGCCGGCCGCTCAGGCGCCTTCTCTGTCACGGGTCGGACCCCGATACGAGCGACAGGATCATGTCTGCAACCCGCGACGAGGCACCTGGCGTACCGAGCTGCCCACGCACCCGTGCGAGTCCCGCTTCAGCGCGCGCACGCGCCTCACTCCCCACATCCAGGAGAGGCATCAGGGCGTCTGCGACCGCGCGCGGTTCAAAGGCATGCTGCACGAATTCCGGCGACACCGCCTCACCAGCCACGACATTCACCAGCCCGATGTGCGGGATCCTCACCACACGGCGCGCGATGGCATAGGTAATCGGGCTGGTGCGATACCCAATTACGTGCGGCAATCCCGCCACCGCGGCTTCCAGCGTGTTGGTGCCACTCTTGAGCAACCCGGCCGTCGCCGCACGCTGGACCACGAACGAGGCCCCTTGCACGAGAGGAAACGGACAGTCGGCGGCGGCAATCCGGACGGTGGGCGCCACGCTCACCACCACCTGTACCTCCGGGCGGCGACGCTGAATCTCAAGCGCTGCCGCCGTGAACGGTTCCAGATGACGCTGGATCTCGGCACGCCGACTCCCCGGGAACACCGCCAGCACGGGCGCCTCCGGCGACAGACCGAGCTGCTGCCTGGCATCCGCCTGCGAAGGCAGCGCTTCTGCCCGATCGAGCAGAGGATGGCCGACGAATGTCGCATCGACCCCGTGCTGCCGCAGCAGCGCTTCCTCGAACGGCAGGATGGATGCAGCCTTGGTGACGACGCGCGCGAGCGTCGGCAGTCGATCCGCTCCCCAGGCCCAGACCTGCGGCGTGATGTAGTACAGCACCGGTACGCCGGCCCGGTGGGCCACTTTCGCGACCTTGAGATTGAAGCCGGGATAGTCGAGCAGCACCACGAGTCCCACGCGACCACTCCGGATGCGCGCACGAAGCTGTCGGAGGAGGAGCCAGTGTTTGGGAACATGCTGCAGTACCTCGACAAAACCCATCACGGCCAGACGTTCGACGTCTTCGAGAATCTCCACGCCCGCCGCACGCATATGCCCACCGCCCACACCGACCATGCGCAGCGCCGGCGCACGTGCGCCCAGCGCTTCCGCCACCTTGCCCGCGTGCAGGTCGCCGGAGGCCTCTCCGACGACGAACAGCACTTCACGCACGCGCCGCCCCCGCCTCACCCGGAACCTCCGCCGCGCCACGCGCGAGCAGGCCGGCTTGTGCCGCCTCGATGGCGGACTCGATTCGCAACGCCGCCTCGAGGGCATCACGCCCCTCTGCCCCCGTGACGGCAATGGCGTTCTGACCCATCACCGCCCCGAGAAACTGCGTAAGCTCGAGCACCAGAGGCTCCCCCTCCGGTGCGTCCAACGACACACGCTCCACGAAGTCCTCGAGCGCCCGCGGAGCTCGTGCGAGATGCATCGGGTCAAAATCGCCGCGGAGCCGGAAGAATTCGCCCGTGCCCGCCGCAAGATCGAGCGACAGGTATCCGCTCCGCTGGAACACCCGCAGCTTGCGTAGTCGCTCACGCGAGACCCGGCTGGCCGTGATATTCGCCACGGCGCCATTGGCAAAGGTCAGTCTGGCATTCGCGATATCCACCTGGGGGGTGAGCACCGGAATTCCCATGGCCTGCACATCGATCACCCGCGTCCCAACCAGCGTATGCACCAGATCCAGGTCATGGATCATGAGATCGAGCACCACCGCCACATCCGCACCCCGCGGACTGAATGGCGCCAATCGATCGCTCTCGATGAACCGCGGGCCATCCACGTACGGCATTGCTGCGCGCACGGCTCGATTAAAGCGTTCCACATGACCGACCTGTAACACCACCCCGGCTGCCGCCGCCTGCATCAACAGATCGTCGGCCTCCTCGAGGGTCACCGTGAACGGCTTCTCCACGAAGACGTGCTTGCCCGCCGCGAGTGCGCGGGCCCCCACGGCGTGGTGCGAACGCGTCGGTACCACGATGGAAACGGCATCGACTTCCTGCAGCAACCGGTCAAGCGAGGGCACGGCCGGCACGCCATACAGAGTGGCCACTTCCGCCGCTCGCGCGGGATTCTCATCGACGAATCCAACAAAGCGCTCACCGCACAGATCGCGAAGTATGCGCACGTGATGGGTCCCGAGGCCGCCGGCCCCCACCACACCTACCCGCGGTGCTCCCTTGCCCGAGAACTGCGCCCGTTGCTGCCCAGCCTGCATGGTCCCACTCCAATCAGAATCCGACGCCGCGGCGACTCGCCTCGATGAACTCCAGGAACTGCTGTACCTCGGACACCGGCTCCACCTCACTGCGCGCCTGCTCCACGCCCTGCGACAGATTGAGATCGGAGCGAAAGCAGAACCGATAGGCCCGCTTGAGCTCACGCAGGACATGTTCGTCGAATCCGCTGCGCTGCAGACCGACCGAGTTGAGCCCGAACAGCTTGAGGGGATTGCCCACCGCCCGCACGAAGGGCGGGACATCCTGCGGAACACGCGACGCCCCACCGATGAAGGAGTGGCGTCCGATACGGACGAACTGATGTACGGCGCACAGACCGGAAATGATCGCGTGATCATCAACCTGCACGTGCCCGGCGAGCTGCGTCCCGTTGGAGATCATGACATGATCGGCCAACCGGCAGTCGTGCGCGAGGTGCACGTAGCTCATGATGAAGCAATGCCGGCCCACCGTGGTGGTCACCGAATGCGATGTTCCACGATTGATCGTCGCATACTCGCGAATGACCGTGTCGTCGCCGACGTCCACCCAGGTCTCTTCGCCCTGGTACTTGAGATCCTGGGGATCTCCACCGAGTACCGCGCCGATCCCGACGTGGACGCGCGCTCCCAGGCGCACATTGCGCTCCAGCGTCGCGCGCGCCGCAATGCGGCTTCCGCTGCCGATCGTCACCTGCGGACCAATGATCGCCCAGGGGCCGATCTCCACATCGCTGCCGATCTGTGCCTCGGGATCGATGAGCGCACTGGGATGAATGCCCGCTGTGGTCACCATGGTCATCGATCGCGGACCATGGCCGCCATCTCTGCCTCGGTGACGACCTGGCCATCAACATAGGCAACGCCGCGCATCTTGCACATCGTCCCGCGCATCTGCAGCACTTCCATTTCGAGGCGCAACTGGTCGCCCGGTTTCACCGGTCTGCGGAACTTCACGTTATCGAGCGACATGAAGTACACCACCTTGCTGCTCGGATCGCTCACCGTGCGCATCAGCAACATGCCGCCGACCTGCGCCATGGCTTCGATGATGAGCACCCCAGGCATGATGGGATGCCCCGGGAAATGTCCCTGAAAGAAGGGCTCATTGATCGTCACATTCTTGAGACCGACGATGCGCTTGCCTTCCTCCAGTTCGAGGATGCGATCGACGAGCAGAAACGGATAGCGATGCGGAAGGACCTGCAGAATGTCTTCGATGGTGTACACAGCGGGCTCCAGGACTGCGTGTTGCACGAGTGCACGTACCAGGGCAACCGTACCCCGATGACTCGGTTTGTGAGCGACGATGCGCGCCCGAATGCGTGCACCGGCCAGCACCAGATCTCCGACACAATCAAGCGCCTTGTGCCGAACGAACTCATCCGGCCAGCGAAGCGTGGTCTCCACGACCTCCGTGGCGTCGAGCACGACGGTATTTGCCGTCGATGCCCCCTGAATCAATCCCTTCGCGCGAAGGGCGTCCACCTCGCGCACAAAACCGAAGGTGCGCGCCGCGGCCAGCTCACGCCGAAACTGCTCCGGCGTCACCGCATAACGTCCATGCTGCTGGCCGATCACTGGGTGCGGAAAATCAATGGCGACCTCAAGTGACAGGTCGTACGCGGGGTGCGCTTCATAGACGGAATCTCCGTCCACCACCCGGATCGACTTGCGCAGGACCAGCCAATGCTGCTGCCCGCCATTCGTGACGATGCCGGCCTCATCGAGCGCCGTCAGAAAGTCCCGCGCGCTGCCATCCATGATGGGTGGCTCCGGACCGTCCATGTCGATGAACAGATCGTCGAGCCCCAACCCGCCGACGGCCGCCAGTACGTGCTCCACCGTATGTAATGCGCTCTCGCCCTTCCCGATCTGTGTCCGGCGTTCCGCTTCCACCGCGACGTCCGCCCGGGCCGGAATGGGGGCGGCGCCCGGCAGGTCCACCCGCCGGAAGACGATACCCGTTCCCGTCGGCGCTGGCCGGAAGACAAGCGTACAGGGCTGGCCGAGGTGAAGGCCGACACCCTGCACGGCCGCCTCGCGCGCGACTGTACGACGTTCGCCGGTCAGCGAGGTATTCCGGGGCTCGCCACGTCCGCGAGCCGTGGCCGTGGCTCCCGCCCCCGCTCGTTCCTTCGGCTTGCCTGCGCCGTCCGCTCCGTCCGCGCGCGCGATCATGAGCCCTGATCCCTGCGCAAAAGCTGCTCGAGCGGACGGAGAATGCGCGAAAGTCGCGTCAATGCGGCTTGCGCGCGCAGTTGTTCCTTGTGGGGACGTGCCGGATAACCGGACCACAACTCTCCCGGCGGCACATCACCGAACACTCCGGCCTGTGCAGCCAGGGTGGCACGCGCTCCGATCGTGAGATGGCCGGAGAGTCCCACCTGTCCGCCGAGCTGCACGCCATCCTCAATGCGCGTGGAACCCGCGATGCCCACCTGGGATGCGAAGAAGCAGAAACGCCCCACACGTACATTGTGCGCCACCTGGACGAGGCTGTCGATCTTTGTACCGGCCCCGATGATGGTGTCATCAACGCTGCCACGATCGACACAGCTGTTGGCGCCAATCTCCACGTCATGCTCCAGGACGCAGCGTCCAATGTGCGGAATGCGCACCGGGCCTGTGGCCTGCGGTACGAATCCGAATCCTTCGCGCCCCACGCGCGCGCCGCTGTGCAGGACCACCCGGTCGCCGAGTTCGGTGAACGGATAGACCGTGGCGTTGGCATGGAGGCGCACGTCGCGCCCCAGCGTACACCCTGCCCCTACCGTGGCATTGGCGCCGATCCAGCACCCCGCCCCGATCACCGCATGCTCGCCAATGACCGCATGCGGGTCTACCGTCACCTCGGCGCCAAGCGTGGCCGATTCGGAGACGACCGCCGTTGGGTGTATGCCAACCGCACGCGGCTCGGCACGATGGAATCGGGCCAGCAGCGACACCATGGCATCCATCGGCTTCTCCACGATGATCCGCGTGCGCACCGCGCCATCCAGGAACTCGAACTCCGGTGGCATCAACACCGCGCCGGCACGCGAGGCGGCAAACCAGGCGCCATAACGGGCATGGACCAACAGACTCAGGTCGCCCGCTCCCGCCCGATCGAGCGGCGCGACCCCCGAGAGGAGCACCTCACCATGGCCCAGGAGGCGTCCGCCAACCTGTGCTGCTACGGCAGCGGCGGTGACAGGCCCCTGCCCGTCACCGCCGCCCGCCGTTGATTGCCCGACGTCTGCGCCCGCCACCGGACTCACTCAGAAGGGCGGCTTCTTCGTCGTCACACCCGCGGGTGCGGCGGCCGGCCCGGCCGCCGGCGGCTTGGCCGCCGGGGCTGCGGCGCGGGGAGCCGCCAACCGCAGCTTCGCAAGCACCCGATCCGTCACGTCCAGATTCTTGTCCGCCGACACGATGTACGACATCTGCACCGCCACGTCGAAGATGAATGCATATCCGCCCTCGGTACGCACATCATCGAGCGCTTTGCGCAGCGTCTCCATGATGGGCGCCATGAGCGCTTCCTGGCGATCCTGGGCCTGCTCCTGCAGCTTCTGCGCCTGTGCCTGGAAGCCGGCTTCCTTCTCCCGCATGGCCTTGAGCTTGGCATCCTTGGCAGCCGATGCGAGGGCCGCCTCTTCCTTGGCGTAGGCCTCATTCATGGCGTTGACCGAGTCCTGCAGCTTCTGCAGTTGGGTCCGAACCGTCGTCATCTCCTTCTCGAAGGCCGCCTCGGCCTCGGCACGACCCGGCGCGCTCTGCATGAGCACGGCGGAGTTCACGTAGGCGAGCTTCTGCCCGCCCTGAGCCGACGCGATGACGGGCACGCCGACGGACAGCGCGCAGATACCGATGAGTGAACGAAAACGCATGAGCTGAGATCCTGTGTTTCTGTGTGAGATCTGGACTAGAACAGCTGACCAAGCCGGAAATGGAACTGCCATTTTGGATCCTTCACGACGCGACCAGTGCTGGTCTCGATCTTGGTGCGGTCGAACCCGTAGGCCATATCCAGCCCGAGTGGCCCCAACGGTGTTACGGTAGATACCCCGAATCCGGCGGAACGGAAGAGGCGACCGGGGTTGATCTGCCGGGCGGCCGCCCAGTTGTTGCCTGCGTCGGAAAAGACGTTGACGTAGAACATCTGATTGAGCCGAAGTCCCAGCTCGCCTGTCACCGTCATGAACGCGTTGCCAAAGGACGTCACCTGCGAGCTGTATTGGTCGGTGGAGGGGTCGAAACCGGTCGGTGTGATGGAGAACTCGGGGTACCCGCGCAGTTGCTGCCCGTACATCACACCACCCACCGCGAACTGCTGTTGGAAGAAGAACGGCCCGGCATTTCCGAACAACGCACCGGCACGAGCGGTGAGGCCCACCGTGAGCCGCACCGGCTGCGCTCCGGGATTGTCACCACCGAACTGCCCCAGCAGGGTGTGGGCACGCATTTCCGTTGTGACACGCTGGAAATTCACCGTCCCCCCAAGCGGGCCTCCACTGAAATCGGCCGTCAGGGTTTTCATGGTCCCCTGGGTCGCGAAGGGGAGATCGACACGCGTGTCGGAGGTGTACTCCAGCCCCAGGTTGGATCGGAAGCAGTTTCGGGTGCACCCGTTCTGCACGGTCCCCGACATGAAGGTCACCGACTCCCCGTTGTACGATGTTGCAAACGTCGAGAAGAGCGACCAGGGCACCGGCATACCGAGGCGCAACTGCGCACCGGTGCGGATATTCTGGCCAAGGTTGCCGACGATGAAACGCGACTGTGTCCGATACGCGCTCACCGCGCCGGAGAGACGCGATCCACGTAGCGCTGGATCCGTGTACGTCGCCGTGAAGTCATTGAAGTAGCGACCATACTGCCAGTTGAGACGCCCCGACTTGCAGAGGCCGAAAAGGTTGGGCTGTTCGGCACCGATGAAGCCGCCAAAGCCCACACCGCCCTGACCCATGGACGCACCAAAATTGAAATTCCCGGTGCGCTTCTCCTTCACGCGGAACACGATGTCCACGTCCCCCTGCTCGTTGATTGGGCGATAATCCGGAAACGGCAGCGGAGACTCGAAGAAGTTCATGTTGCTGATACTCTGGTAGCTCCGAATCAGTGCCGCCTGATTGAACGGACCACCGGGTACCAGGAAGATCTGCCGACGGATGCAATCGTCTGCCGTGTAGTCATTGCCAACGATATCCACCCGGTTGACGATGGCCGGATTCCGCTCGTCGATCTCCCAGCGAAGATTCACCGTGGGCACCGAGTCCGCGCCGATGAACTGCCGATCCATCACCGGGCGGATCTGGGCATAGAGATAGCCGTTGTTGCGGTACTCGTTGTTGACCTTCTCGATGGCGTCATCCCACTTGTGCTGGTCGAAGACCCCTTCCGGTGCGGCCGCCTCCCGCTTGATCAAGCCCTTGATGCGTTGGGACAGGGTGGGATCATTTCCTTCGAAGGGATAGAATCGGCGGAGCGCGTCTGTCGGGAATCGGCGATTGCCAGCAATCTCGAAGGAGCCAATGCGATATCGCGGCCCCTCGTCAATACCGATCTGCAGCATACCCTTCCCGCGGTCGCGATCGACGAGCAGCGTGTCCTTGGTGATCCGCATGTCGATGTACCCGAGCCGTGAATACAACTCCGGAATACGCTCACCAAGATCGCCGACGAACTTATCCTCGTCGAACTCGCCCTTGCGAAAGAACCAGAAGCCCTCGGGTTTGATTTTCATAGCGCGCACCACACGCTTCTCCGGAACCCCGCCCTGGTTCTCGACGTCGATGCCGGAGATGGCGAGCCGCCGCCCCTCATCGATGGCGTAGGTGAGGCCGATCCGCCCGTCCTCCATCTGGGTGGAATCCACGGTAATCTGCGCGAGGTAGTAGCCTGCGGCCTCGTACACCGAATCGATCCGCGCGCGCGCGCGCGCCACCTGCAGCGGATCGATCGGACGCCCGATCAGGAGGTCGATCTTGTCTTTCACCGAGCGCTCGGAAACCGCGCTGGGTCCGGTGAGTTGCAGATCGCCAAGGATGGCTCGCTCCTTCACCTGCAGCACCGTCAACACTTTCCCCGGCGAGGCATCGACGTCACACAGCACCTGCACGTCGTCGAATTCTCCCAACTGATAGAGCGCCTTGAGCACCCGCTGGATGGTCGGAAAGTTGAGCGGCGCTCCGGCCTGTAATCCAGCCTCGATGCGAATGCGCGCGTCGGCAACCCGCGCATTGCCCCTCACCGCGACCGAGTCGGGTGTCATACACCGACCGGCCGCGTCCTGCTGTGCCTCAGCGGCACGCGGAGACAGGCTCACCGCCACGGTGAACAGAGCAACGAACCACGGAGCCAACCTGGGAGCCCAGCGGGGAGCCGGGCTGGGGTTCAGCTTTTGGGGAATGCGTTTGAGCATAGCCTTGAAGTATAAACGAACCTCGGCGTCAGACAGACCCCCGTCGAGGCCGGCAGGAACTACCCGATCCGTATACCCGCGATGACGGCAAACGGCCGGACCCTGGGGTCCGGCCGCCTGATTGTATGTTCGCCGGCCACACGCCCGGGGACGGACCGGAATCTTCCGGCCCTCCCCGGCCCCCTCAAGACGCCTGGGGCGTGGGCGTGAGCACCCGGAACTCGAGCCTGTCCTTCTCCGTCGTCGAAACGCCCACCTCGATTTCGTCGCCTCGCGAGAACTCACCCGTCAGGATCTTCTCGGAGAGGGGATCTTCGACATAACGCTGGATCGCGCGCTTGAGCGGGCGG
Organism: uncultured Gemmatimonas sp.; assembly: GCA_964586985.1. Classification (GTDB taxonomy): domain Bacteria; phylum Gemmatimonadota; class Gemmatimonadetes; order Gemmatimonadales; family Gemmatimonadaceae; genus Gemmatimonas. The sequence goes on from CAZPJX010000002.1 coordinate 35,136, forward strand.
GCCCCAAAATGCTCATCATGGCCATGGTCCACCAGGAACTCTGTCGTTTCCGGCGTCAGCCGGATCGTGAGTTCCTCCTCCGCCAGACGCTTCTGCACATCGGCGAACAGGATGGACACAATCTGCGCGATGTGCTCCTTGCCCAGGGGGTGGAACACGATCACATCGTCGAGGCGGTTCAGGAACTCGGGGTTGAAGACCCGCCCCATCTCGTCCTTCACCTTCTCGGCAATCCGTTCGAAGTCACCACGGGAATCGTTGGTGGCGAAACCGAGGGACTTGCCCTTCGTGATATCCTTGGCGCCGACGTTCGACGTCATGATGACCACCGTGTTCTTGAAGTCGATCACCCGGCCGTAGTTGTCCGTGAGGTGACCCTCATCGAGCACCTGCAACAGGATGTTGAACACGTCGGGATGCGCCTTCTCTATCTCATCGAGCAGCACGACGCTGTAGGGCTTGCGCCGAATCGCCTTGGTCAGCGTTCCCGAGTCCTCGTACCCCACGTAGCCCGGAGGCGCACCGATGAGTCGGGAGACCGAGAACTTCTCCATGTACTCGCTCATATCCACGCGGATAAGCGCTGAGGCATCGGCGAAGAGGAACTTGGCGAGCGAGCGGGCCAGTTCCGTCTTGCCCACGCCCGTGGGTCCGGAGAAGATGAACGACCCGATGGGACGACGGGGATCCTTGAGGCCCGCACGGCTGCGACGGATGGAGCGCGCCAGCGCCTTGATGGCCTCGTCCTGGCCCACCACGGTCTGGTGCATCTCCTCCTCCATGCGCAGCAGGCGCGACGTCTCCGCTTCCTGCAAGCGCGTCACGGGGATTCCCGTCCAGCGACTCACGATGAAGGCGATCTCCTCTTCTCCCAGCGTGGGTCGGAACGACTGACGCCGCTGCTCCCATTCCTCCTGCTTGCGACGGATCTCCGTTTGCAGGTCCCGCTCGTTGTCACGCAACGAGGCCGCACGCTCGAAGTTCTGGTCGCGGACCGCTGCTTCCTTTTCAGTGTTGATCTTCTCGAGCTGTTCCTTGAGGCTGGTCACCTCGCTGGGCGCCACCTGGGCCGCCAGACGCGCACGCGCGCCCGCTTCGTCGATGACGTCGATCGCCTTGTCCGGCAGGAAACGATCCGTGATGTAGCGCTCGGACAACTTGGCGGCGGCCTGCAGGGTCTCGTCGGGGATATTCACCCGGTGGTGATCCTCGTACTTCTTGCGCAGTCCCTGCAGGATCTGCACGGTTTCCTCGATGGACGGCGGCTCGACGACGACGGTCTGGAAGCGCCTCTCCAACGCGCCATCCTTCTCGATGTACTTGCGGTACTCGTTGAGCGTGGACGCACCGACACACTGCAGCTCACCACGCGCAAGCGCGGGCTTCAGCATGTTGCTGGCATCGATGGCTCCCTCCGCCGCACCGGCACCAACGAGCGTGTGCAATTCGTCGATGAACAGAATGACCTGCTTGTTCTGCGCGATCTCGTTCATGACGGCCTTGAGACGCTCCTCGAACTGCCCGCGGTACTTGGTCCCCGCGATGACCGCGGCCATGTCCAGAGACAACACCCTGTTGTCGCGGAGTGAATCGGGGCAGTCCCCGTTCGCAATGAGCTGCGCAAGCCCTTCCACGATCGCCGTCTTGCCAACGCCTGGCTCACCGATCAGCACCGGATTGTTCTTCTTGCGGCGCGTGAGAACCTCCATGACCCGCTCGATTTCCTTGGCTCGGCCAATGGTCGGATCGAGCTGTCCTTCGGTCGCCAGTTGGGTGAGATCCCGGCAGAAGTGGTCGAGCGCGGGGGTCTTGGACTTCTTGTCGCCCTTGGCCGGTGCGGCCGCTGGGGGCACGGTTCCTGTCTTTTCGGCAGGCGGCTTTTCACCCGTTTGTGGCATCTCCGTACCGAGCAACCGCAGTGTCTCTGCACGGGCAGCCTCGAGGTTCACACCAGCATCGGTCAGCACCTGCGCGGCGATTCCCTTCTCTTCGCGCAGCAGGCCGAGCAGCAGATGCTCCGTGCCCACGTAGCTGTGGTTCAAGTCCCGAGCCTCCGCCATCGCCAACTCGAGTACCTTTTTCGCGCGCGACGTATACGGGAGATCGGGGCCGGTGGCCTGCGCCGCCTTCCCCTTCTTGACCGTCTCCTCGATCTTGAGCGTCACGTCGTCCAGATCGACACTGAGGTTCTGGAGCACCGCCGCAGCGACGCCCTCGCCCTCCTTGATGAGTCCGAGCAGGATGTGCTCGGTCCCCACGTACTCGTGGTGCAGGCGCGCGGCTTCCTCGCGAGCCATCGCAAGAACCTTCCGCACCCGCTCGGTGAAGTTGTAGCCGTTCATCGTCCCCTCGGGGTCCTTGGGAAGCGGATCATTCGACGCCGCCGCCTTCGCTCGTCAGCACCTGCCGCACATACCGCGCGCGCGCCAGGTTCGTCTCGGTATCCGTCAGCGCCCGCCCTTCCAGATACGACAGGTGCGCCGACTGGGCAAAGATCAGAAGCTTGTTGAGTGTGTATACACTGAGGCCGGCAACCAGTTTCAGGCCCACGGCCAGTCTCACCCCGCTCAGATAATTCATGGCTTCGTCGAACGTGAGGCTGCGGGCATACCGCAGCGTCCCGTACGCACGCCAAAGCTTGTCCTCGATAATATATCCTGCGTCGCGGACCAGGACACGACGTGCCTCTTCCTCGCGCTCGACCACATGACGTACGACGCGCACCAGGAGATCCTGCAACTCCTCCTCCGAGCGCCCCAGCGTCGTCTGGTTGGACAGCTGGAAGAAATTCCCCACCACCTCGCTCCCCTCACCATACAGGCCGCGGTAGGTGAGGCCCATCTGCTGCAGACCGGCAAGTACCTTCCCGATCTCCTTGGTCAGCACGAGGCCGGGGAGGTGGATGAGGACGGAGGCGCGGAGGCCCGTACCCGCGTTGGTGGGGCAGGCCGTGAGGAAGCCGAATTCCCGATGGAACGCATAGGGTACCTGAGCCCCCAGTTCCGCATCGAGACGCTGGACCGCCTCGAAGGCCTCCGGCACGCAGAACCCTGATCGCAGGGCCTGCAAGCGCAGGTGATCCTCTTCGTTCACCAGCAGCCCCGCCGTCTCCCCCAGGATCACCGCCGCACCGGTCCGCACCGGCTGCTGCGGGTCAAGTCCGGCCAGTTCCTTGCTGACCAGATGGCGCTCGTGCAACAACTGCCGCTCCACGGTGGGCATGGCGTCGAGCATGAGCAGCAGGCTCTCCTGCATCGAAGGGACCGCCGTCAACGCGTCTCGCACCTGCGCCAGCATCCGCAAACGCTCGACATCGCGCGCGCGCCCAGTGAAAGCATACCCAGACAGGTTGCGGGCGAGTCGCATGCGCGTGGATATCACGATGTCGCTATGGGGACCGGATGCGTCCAGCCAGCGCACTCCACCATCGGGCAGAAGCGACAGATCCAGAACGGGCCGCGCAGGCTCCCGACGCGGGCTGCTGCTCATTCGAGCACCCGGATACGGTCGCGCAACTCCGCGGCGAGTTCGAACTGCTCGGCGTCGACCGCGCGTCGCAACCGGTCCCGAAGATCGTGCACGGTATCGACTTTCTCCAGCAGATGGGTGGCGGGTGGATCGTAGCGCTTGCCGACGTGCCGCGAACTGCCATGCAGACGACGCAGGAGTTCGCGCAGACTCCGTTCCATGGCGTCGTAGCAGTGCGGGCACCCCAATCGTCCCGTGGCCCGGAAATCCCGCGTGGTCGCTCCACAGAACGAACAGCTGGGAGCGTCCTCGCTGCTGGCCTCTGCCTGTTGCTGCACCGCCTGCAGGATCTCCCCGAGCGGATGCTGCGGAACCGACAGCGTCGTCTCCACACCCTTCGCCGCGGCACATTTCTCGCACAGGTGAAGCTGCGTCACCGCATTGTCGACCACGCGGGTGACGTGCACAACCGCATCCCGTTCCTGACAGTTGTCACAGAGCATCAGTGCCTCGCCTCCTCGACGTCTCGGCCCATCGACGCCGTCACGAGCCGCCCACCCTCCAACAATAGTGCACGGTCCGCCCGCGCGGCCAGCGACTGATTGTGGGTCACGACAACGAGGCCGAGCGATTCGTCGCGCGCCAGCTCCGCAAAGAGATCGTGCAGGCGCTCCGCATTGTGCCAGTCGAGGTTGCCGCTGGGTTCATCGGCCAGCACTAGTGCGGGCCTCGTGGCCAGCGCGCGTGCGACCGCCGTGCGTTGCTGCTCGCCACCGGACAGGGCGTTCGGGCGATGCTGCAGGCGCGATCCCAGCCCCACCCGCTCGAGCAGGTGTTTGGCGCGCTCCCGCGCCGCCCGAGTCTCGGTGCCCGCGATGAGCTGCGGCATCATCACGTTTTCCAACGCCGAAAATTCGCGCAGCAGGTGATGAAACTGGAACACGAACCCGATAGCGCGATTGCGCAAGGTGTCCAATCCCTGCTCTGTCAGACCATCGACAGCCTGCCCCGCCAGCGTGATGCGACCCGCCGAGGGACGCTCCAACGCGCCCAGGACGTGCAACAAGGTGCTCTTGCCCGAACCGCTGGCGCCCACAATCGCGACCATCTCCCCGCGACGCACGGTGAGCTGCACACCGTCGAGCACGCGGATGATGCCACCGTCTCCGCCCCGAAACTCCTTGACCAGGCCCTCGGCCTCGACAACGGCCTGCGCATCGCTGGCTGCAGACGCCAGGTCACTCATGCCGGATGGCCTCGACCGGGTACAGCTTTGCGGCCTGCGAGGCCGGATACAGCGTCGCCAGTGTGGACACCAGCATGCTCGAGATCAGCACCGCAGCGATATCGAAGACCTCCAGCCGTACGGGGAGATGGTCGATGAAATACACCGAGGGATCGAGGGAGATCAGCCGATACTTCTCCAACAGCAGGGCCACGATCAGGCCGATGATCAGGCCACCGAAGGTGCCCACCGCACCGATGACCACGCCCTGCAACAGGAAGATCCGGCGGACCTGTCTGGCCCCGAGGCCCATGGCGCGCAAGATGCCGATTTCACGGGTCTTGTCGACGACGACCATCGTAAGCGTGCTCACGATGTTGAAAGCCGCCACGAGCACGATGAGCAGGAGGATGACCCCCATGCCCAGCTTCTCGAGCTTGAGCGCCTGAAAGAATGATCGGTTGTTCTCCTGCCAATCCACCGCGCGCACCGGCGCCTGCAGTGCGACCTCGAGGGAATCCGCAAGTTCCGGTGTCCGCCAGCGGTCGACCGTCCGCACTTCCAGACCGGTCACGTCCTCTCCCAGTCCGGCGAAACGCTGCGCCGCATCGAGCGGCAGAAAGAGATAGGCGTCGTCGTACTCGTACATGCCGGTCTCGAACACCCCCGAGACCACGACACTATCGGCACGCGGTACGATGGAACCGGTTGCCGCGTTCATGTCCAGGCCCGCAGCCCCCAGCAACACGACCGTATCGCCCGGAAATGCATTCAGCTTGGACGCGAGAAACTTGCCCAGTACGGCGCCCGGCAACGTCACCCCGTCCCGTCGAAAACTGAAATCTCCGAAAATCAGATGCCGACGAATACTGGTGACATCATCACCTGGCTCGCCGGTACGCACCACACCGACCACCGCGGTACCCGTCATGTAGCCACTCAGATTACGCACCAGGCCCTGGGTGGACACGAAGGGCGCCGCGCTCACCACACCCGGAAAGACCCGCACCTTCTCGAGCAACGGCAGCCACCCCGTCATCCGCATGTCGTCTCCATAGGGGAGTACCCGAACGTCAGGACTCCCCACCAGGATCTTCTCGCGCATATCGGTCTGCATGCCCGTCATCACGCCCATGATGACGATGAGCGCACTCACGCCAACCAGCACCCCCCCAATGGCGATGACGCTGATAAGCGAAAGGAGGCGCGAACCCCGGCGACTTCGCAGATAACGCCAGGCGATCGACAGTTCGAGGTGCGTCACTCGGGGCGCATCGTGGGAAACAGGATGATATCGCGAATGTTGGCCGTGCCCGTCAGGTACATGAACAGCCGGTCGATACCAATACCCACACCGCCCGTGGGTGGCATGCCGTACTCCATCGCCCGCAGGTAATCGTCGTCCACTCCGCTCGCCTCGTCATCTCCGGCATCGCGAAGACGAGCCTGGGCCTCGAAGCGCTCGCGCTGATCGATCGGGTCATTGAGCTCCGAGAAGGCGTTGGCCAGTTCCTTGCCCTTCGCGAACAGCTCGAAGCGCTCGGTGATGCCCTCCGGCCCCCCCCGCTTGGGCTTGGCCAGCGGTGAGAGCTCCTTGGGGTAATCCAGCACGAACGTCGGCTGTTCGACCTTCGACTCCACCAATGCCTGGAACATCTCGTCGAGCACCTTGGGTCGGCTCAGTGTCCCAACCTTCTGCACGCCGATGCGCTCCGCCATGCTGCGCAGTTCCGCCTCACTCGCCCGCATGACATCGGCCCCAGCCGCCTCCGACAGCGATGGCACCCATTCGATGCGTGGGAAGGGCGTCTGGAAGGCTGGGACCTTCTCGGACATGCCCGGTAGCGCACGGATCGCATCGGCCGCCGCCACGATGAGCGATTCCACCCGGGACATCATGGTCGTGTAATCGGCGAACGCCTCGTAGAACTCGAGCATCGTGAACTCCGGATTGTGGGTCCGGTCGATGCCCTCGTTGCGGAAATCGTGGCCGATCTCGTACACCCGCTCGAATCCCCCCACGATCAAGCGCTTGAGATACAGCTCGTCCGCGATACGCAGATAGAGTGGCATGTCGAGCGCGTTGTGATGCGTCACGAAGGGGCGTGCCGCCGCACCGCCGTAGAGCGGCTGCAGCACCGGGGTCTCCACCTCGAGGTACCCCAGTCCATCGAGATGGGACCGGATCGCCCGGGTCAGGACCGAGCGCGCGCGGAACAGGGAGCGCACCTCCGGATGCACCGCGAGATCGGCATAGCGCTGACGTGCCCGCTGCTCCGTGTCGGAGAAGGCCGAATAGCGAACAAGCTGCCCGTCCACCATCTGCTCCTTCCCGAGCGGCAGCGGGCGCAACGACTTCGCCAGCAACTCCACGCGCGAGACCTTTACCGTGGGCTCGCCAGTGCGCGTCCGCATCATCGCCCCCTGCACGCCGACCCAATCCCCGAGATCGTACTCGGCGAGCTGTGCAAACATGCCCTCGCCCAATTCGTCGCGCCGCATATACAACTGCACCCGGCCGTCCATATCCACGAGATGCGCAAACGCGGTCTTCCCCTGGCTGCGCCAGGAAACGAGGCGCCCGGCAACCGAGACGGCGGGTCCTTCGTCCGCCTCACCCAGCGCCGCAATCGCCTGCGTCGTACTGTGCGAGCGATCGAACGCATAGGCGAACGGCTCGACGCCCGCCGCGCGGAGACGATCCAGCTTCTCGCGGCGTGCCTTCATCACGAAATTGAGTTCCTGCCGTTGTCCACTGTCTTCGGCAGCCGAAGCGTCTCCGGTAGGCAGCTCCTGACGTTCGTCACTCATGACACGTTCCCTTCGGCGCCGGCGGCGCTCTCCTGCTTGAGGTATGCCTGAATGAATGGATCGATATCCCCGTCCATCACCTTCTGCACATCGGCGATCTTGAGTTCGGTCCGATGGTCATTGACCATCGTGTAGGGCTGGAAGACGTAGCTGCGGATCTGACTGCCGAAGGTCACGTCCTGCTTGTTGGCATCGAACGCCGCCTTCACCGCCTGCTGTTTCTCCACTTCCTGCTGATAGAGCTTGTTCTTGAGCATCTTGAGCGCCGTGGCCTTGTTCTTGAACTGCGAACGCTCCTGCTGAGAGCTCACCACGATGCCGGAGGGTATGTGCGTGAGGCGCACCGCCGACGAGGTCTTGTTGACGTGCTGGCCACCAGCACCTGAGGCGCGGAAGACGTCCATCCGGATGTCTTCGTCGCGGATCTCGATGTTGATCTCCTCGTTCACCACCGGATACACGAAAACCGAAGCGAAGCTGGTATGGCGGCGCGCCTGCGAATCGAACGGAGAGATGCGCACCAGGCGATGCACGCCCGATTCGGGCCGGAGAAAGCCATAGGCGTACTGGCCCTTGATCTCGAGCACGGCACCCTTGATGCCCGCTTCTTCCCCCTCGCTCAGATCCAGGACCTCGAGGTCGAACCCCTTGCGTTCGGCCCAGCGCGTGTAGAGACGAAGCAGCATCGACGCCCAGTCCTGCGCTTCAGTACCTCCTGCACCAGCGGAGATTTCGAGCTGTGCATCCCGATGATCATCGTTGCCACGCAGCAGCGACTTGAGTTCGAACGCGTCGAGTTCGGACAGGATGCGCTGCACCTCCTGATCGAGGTCGGCATCCATGGACGCATCGGGCTCCAATGCGAGCAGTTCGTCCAGTTCCCGCGCGCCGCCGATACGCATCTGCAGTGTGTCCGCCGGTTCGACCCACCCCTTGAGCACCTTGACCTGCTGGACGATGTCCCTCGCGTGATCCTGATCGTTCCAGAAGGCCGGGTCGGCCATCTCCTCTTCGTAGGCCATCAACGTCGAGCGCTTGGCATCGACGTCAAAGATACCTCCGCATGTCCGCGAGTCGTTCTTCCGACCGCGACAGCACCTTCAGGCGTTCACCGTCCTGCATGTCCCCTCCACGAATCACTCCACGTACGACGAAAGCCGCCTTCCACACCGGAAAGCGGCCCGAGATGTCTCACGGTATCACCAACATCCGAGACTGTGAAAGGTATCGGGTGCGGGATGGTGGGAACAGTCGCGTCAGAAGAGCCGACGGCCGTCGGCGAGGATCTCGTTGAGCGCTTCCTGGAAATAGGGTGCCCCCTCGGCGGCATCCCGCCCAACCTGCTCGACATACTCCTCGTAGCTCTTCTTGATCTCCTCGCGGAACAACTGGCGTAGTGTCCCGTCGCGCAGCCCCTCCTCACGTTTCTGTGGATGGTAGGCGACGAGGTCCGAGACCAGCGCACGAGCCAGGCGGCGTGCGCGCTGGGCCGGATCGGCACGCAGAAAGGGATTGATCGGGCGACGGCCCTCCGCCGGCGTTCCCATCGTCGCACCTGGTGCGGTCGCCGTCGCGGAGGCCATTGCGATGTGGGCCGGCGTTCCCGATGGTGTCCCACCGCCGATGGCCTGAGGGGCAACGGCAGCGGCCGCCGCCGCCGGAGTAGTCGCCGAAGTCTGGAGCGCGGTGGCCCGGCCCAGGGCGGAGGTGCTGAGTGGTGTCGTCCGGATCGGGGTTCCCAGGTGCGGCGTCCGAAGACGCGAGACTCCGGAGGGCGCGCTGGGTGGCCGGCTCACGCCGGCCGGCGCAGTCCCCGTGCCAGCTCCCCGCGTGGTGGCGGGCGGCGCCTCCGTCAGCGACACCGACGCCGCAGGCCGATAGGGTGTCGAGCGCAGGGGGGTCGCACGCTCCGGTGCGGAGCTCTGCATCGGAACCGCAGGCGTCGGCCGAACCGGTGCCAGCGGGCGGACCGGCGTGACCGTGACCGGCAGCGTTCCCCCGGCAATGGCGATGATCCCACCACAGACCGAGCAACGGGCGCGAACACCGGTCGCCGGTACCTTCGCCGGGTCCACCCGGAACACCGACTGGCAGTCGAGGCAGGAGACCGTCATGGGACTTCTCCACTGGCGAGTCTCAGGTTGCTCACGGCACTCACTCTGGTCGGGGTGTTCTCGTCACGACGCCGGTCAACGGCCCATACCGAGCCCGGCAATGTCTTCGCGTAGGTCTTCATTTCCGTCGCCAACTCGCTGACCTCGATTGCCCGCGTGAAGTGGCGTCGCTGGTTGGTCACCACGCCAACTGATAGGGTCATCAGCGGGACGCGGTGCAGCTGGCCACGGCGATCCTTCCCGAAGAAATATCCTACACGGCGATCCTGCTCGGAATACTGCCAGGAAACCAATTCGTCAAAGACATGCACGATTTCATCACACACCTGGGTGACCGCCGCCAGCGGGATGGTGAACAGAAAATCATCCCCCCCGATGTGTCCGACGAATCCCTCCCGGCCGCATAGGCCCTTGACCACATCGTGTAAGATGCGGGCGAGAAGCCGGATCACCTGGTCGCCGTGATGGTAGCCATAGCGATCGTTGAACTCCTTGAAGTGGTCGAGATCGGCGTAGCAGGCAGCGAACTTCTCGCCCGACTCCACCCGGCGCTTCAGGTCGGCGCTGATCTCGCGCGCACCAGGCAATCGCGTGGAGGGGTGGACGTCGGTGTCTCTATCGCTGCGATGCAACATGGCCGAAAGGCGAGCAAGCGCCTCCTCCTCCTCCACGTCGCTGCGCAGGACTTCGTCGGCGCCTGCGGCAAAGGCGTCGGCGAACGCGTGTGGTGGTACGACCATGAGCACGGGGACAATCCCCGTGAAGGGATCACGCTTGAGTCGCTCGCAGACCGCGAGGGCCATCCCGGTCCAGTTGCGGCTCTGCGTCGCGTCCGCCAGGTCCGAACGCGCGTCGATGATGATCAGGCGTGGGCGCTCCTTGAGTGCCGCGGTGACCACGGTCTCCCCGCAATCCGTCATCACCCGTTCGCCCGGGAATTTCGACCACCACGCCGCCAGCCACGCGGGGCCAGGAAGCCCCTGCGACAGGTGCATCGCACGCTGTTCGATGCTGGTCGTGATCATCCGTGAAGCGGCAAAGGGACCTGGGCCTTCGTGACAGAGCATCCTCCCACCGTACCCTCCGAGTGGATAACCCATCGGCCGGCGTCATGGCTCTACAGGAGATGACTGCTCAACCCTCTGACGATCACCTTCGAACGCAGGGCACGATGTGCGCGCCGTCACAGGACCTGGCATTGGCCCGCTCAGACGCCTTCAGAAGGGGCCGCCCAGCCTGACACCGGCACGCCACTGTCCCAGACGGTTCCCGGGGTCACCAATGACCTCATAGCGGGTCTCGATGCCTTGCACCTGAAGCGGCCCAAGACCCGCCCCGCCATACCGCCGGACGCGTACGCTGACGTACGCGTCAATCAGCGAGGCAAGGTGATTGACCAGCAACACTCCAGCATAGTTCACGGCGCGCTGGTAACTGCGATTCGCGCTCGCGATGGTGTTCTTGTAGGTGGTTTGCTCGAGCGTGGCGTCGCGCCAGCTCCACCGGTAGGCATCGGGCACCGCCGTGCGCTTGTAGAAGTCGATGGCCAGTTGGTATTCAGGGCTCGAATGCTCCGGCTCGACGGCAGGATCACGCCAATAGGTGTCCCGGGCGTAGCGCCAGCGATTCCCATTGTAGGTGTTTTCGTCGGTCTCCGGCTGGAACGCGCCACTCGGATTGCGGTTGAACGCCCCACTTTCCAGGAAGTACTCCATCCGTTCGTAGTACTCCCACGGGCCGACCGGGAAGGTGCCGCCGAACTGCCTGCGGGCGATGTCGATCGCCAGTTGTCGATAGGTCTCCCGGTCCCGATTCCCATCGCGGCGCGCACCGAAATACTGGAGCAGCAGGTAGCCTTCTGCGGCCGCATAGGCCGCGCTCCGCTGCTGTTTCAGCACAAACTGCCCTGCTCCGGGAACCGCAGCGGAAACGATCGGTGCCCACCAATGAGCGGGAAGTGCCGAGGGCTGCAGCGACGACGACAGTGACGACGGCGACGGCAGCGAGGACCGCTGTGCCAGCGGAGGCAGCCGCAGGTGAGAGTCGGACGGCCATCCGAGAGCGACGGGACGCGGGTAGTCTGACGAGGATTCCGGAGCCGCCTCCGACGCGGCCGCCGGCGAGGGAGGCAACTGCGCATCCACGGTCGTGGTACCCCAGGTGGTACCCCACGTGAGACAGAGCACGAGAACGGCGTGGGCCACCGGAATCCGCCCGAACGGTCGCACGATCAGAACCGCGCCCGAAGCATCACGTAAGTGGGCGGTGCGGACAGTGCCCGCGAGAAGGGGTCAAAGCGGCGTGCAATGTCGACACCAAATCCGCCATTGCGGAAGCCGACACCAATGGATGGTCCGCCGTCGAGCCCGGACGCCTTCTTGTAGCCGCCCTGGAAGAAGAGCACTTGTCGGTACCCGAGCGTGGCTCCCACGCCGAGCGCGGGCTTGCCTTCACCGTCCGTACTGAAGGCATCGGCCGAGAGTTCGAGCGACGCACGGTTGCGCTCGAGCGCGGCCATGGGGATCTGCACTCGGGCCCCGGCCTGGACGATGCGGGGCAGCGGGTCCGCCTGCGCGGCATCCTTGACCTGCATGTCGGGACCGATGTTCCGAATGGCCAGGCCCAATGACACCGGAATGCGTGTGGGCGTGAGGTACTGGGCGCCGAGGTCGATGGCGCTCGTCGATCCCTTGCCGTCGACCCAGGTGGGGCCACAGTAGCCCGAGCAGGGACTACGGAACATGATGAACTTGTACGTCACGCCGGCATTGAACCGCTTGCCCATGGGCGTCGCATAGGCCGCCGCGAGGAGATAGTTGTACACTCCGAAGGACCCGCCGGAGGGTGCACCGGGCGTAGGGTCCGTGTACGGAAGACTGCCGTAGTCGGCGATGGTTCCGGAGAACGCGAGCGTGCCGAGGATCTTTGAGGGGACGGCCAGGGCAATCATGTTGAGATCGAACACAATCGACTGGGCATGATGGACGGCGACCTCCCGCTTCGGCAAGCGTGCCAGGAGCGCCGGATTCCACCACATCGCCTCCGTACCGAGCAGGGTATCCGCGACGACGGCATCGCCCTGCCCCACCGCACGGGCACCGACCGGTGAAATGAGGAAGCCGTTACCGACCTGCGCGCGCAGGGCGTGGGGCACAAGCACAGACACAAGCACACACAGCGTCAGTACCCATGCGCGGGACGTCCACTGGTTCCTGTGCCGCGTGCTGTGGCGGGGCAATCTCACGCGCGGCTATTGGGGTCGCCGTAGCCGAGCCGCATGACCGCCGCACGGTTGCGGCGCCAATTCGGCAACACCTTGACCCAGAGGTCGAGGTACACGGACTGCCCGAGGAAGCGCTCGATCTTTTCGCGCGCCACCCGACCGAGCTTCTTGATTTGCTGCCCGTTCGCTCCAATCACAATGCGTTTCTGGCTGTCACGTTCGACATGCAGGACGGCACGAATGTACAGCGGAGAACTCCCTTCGCGGAACTCCTCGATCTCGCAGGCCAGCGCGTGCGGCAGCTCATCACCAAGCTGCTCGAGGGCGGTCTCGCGAACGAACTCCGCACAGAAGAAGCGCGTCGGCTGAGTGGATAGCTCGTCGTCCGGATACAGGTAAGGGCTTTCCGGTAGGCGACTGGTGATGGCCATCACGAGTGCATCGATACCCTCGCCGGTGACCGCGGAACAGAAGACTGCCTGCGGATACAGCACGCCCAGGGCCTCCCGTTGCTCGGCCTCCAGCAGATCCGCCTTGTTGAGGGCCAGGACCAGGGCGGCCTTTGGAGGCTTCTCGAGCTGGGCCGCATCGGTGAATGACGCCGGGATGCTCCGTGTGGCGTCGACGACATGAACCAAGACATCCGCATCGCGTACGGCCGCGAGTGCGGCGTTCCGCATGGCGCTGTGCAGGGTGTCCCGAGGTTCGAGCAGGCCTGGGGTATCGAGGATCACCATCTGCGCGTTGTCGGCGGTCCGGATGCCGACGACTCTGTGGCGGGTGCTCTGGGCCTTGCTGGAGGTGATGGCGAGACTTTCTCCCACCAGGCGATTGAGGAGGGAGGATTTCCCGGCGTTGGGGAAGCCTGCGACGGTGACGATGCCGGCTCGGATGGGCGCGGTCATGGGGGCACTCGTGGGTACGGGAGCGCAGGGCGCGTGGAAACCGGAAGGCAAACGGAAGCCCCCGCCACCGGGACAGTGTCCAGTGTGACGGGGGCTTCAAAAGGTGCCGGCAACGGCCTACTCTCCCGCGAGCTCTCGCCCGGAGTACCATCGGCGCTATCAGGCTTGACGACCGTGTTCGGGATGGGAACGGGTATGGCCCTGACGCTCTAGTTGCCAGCGAATCTGTAAAGACAAGCTGTTAATAGCTGTCAGCCGTGATGCTGACAAACGGATGGGAGTGATCATGGGGCATCGTCGCCGTGCGAGGCGATGCGATGCATGACGAGCGTGTGCTCTGCGGGATTGCTTAACCATGGAAAAACCATGGGGGAGTCAAGCCGCACGGGCGATTAGGACGGCTGCGCT
>CAZPJX010000003.1:0-48815 GCA_964586985.1 uncultured Gemmatimonas sp.
GGTTCGCGAGACCTTCGAGGAACTGGCGCTTGATCTGACGCAGGGCGAGATCATCGGCCGCCTCGACGATCTGGCGCCCATCAGTCCATCGCTGCCACCAGTGGTCATCCGCCCGTTCATCGCGGTCGTTGCCCCCGATGTCACCTTCATGCCCAACGCCGAGGTGGCGTCTACCTACTGGGTACCCCTGGCCATGCTCCGGCATCCTGATACCCAGGCCGAGCACGTCATGACCATCAATGGCGTGCGGGCGCGATTTCCCGGATTCCGTGTCGATCGCTATATCGTATGGGGGCTGACGGAACGGATCGTCAGTCAGCTGCTTCTCCTGTTCGACCCTTGAGGATGCACTGCCATGTCTGCTCGGCTTCTCTCCGTTGCGCTGCTCGCGGGTGTACTTGCAGCTGCCTGTGCCAGGCCCGTTGGTGAAAGCGCCATTGTGCCCATGGCCGGAAAGCGCGTCGAAGGACGCGCCGGCATGGTGTCCGCATCCCATCCAGATGCCGCTGCGGCTGGGGTTGAGGTGTTCCGACAGGGCGGGAACGCCATTGACGCCTTCGTCGCGACCGCATTCGCGCTCTCGGTGACGGACGTCTCGCAGACCGGATTAGGCGGCGGGGGAGCGATGACGTATTACGATGCGAAGCAGAAGCGTGTGGAGCACCTGTCCTTTTATCCCCGGACGGGAGGGGATCCCGGTTGGAGCCGCGCGGATACCTCGCAGGGGCGTGCCATGGGGCGCGCGGCTGCGACGCCAGGCATGGTGGCCGGACTGCTCGAGGCGCATGAGAAGTGGGGCAAGCTGACACGGGCGCAGGTGATGGCGCCCGCCATTCGCCTGGCGCGCGATGGGTTTGTGGTGTCGCCGTTGCTGGCACGGACGATCGTGTCTTCGCGACAGAAGCTGTCCGCTGACTCGCTGGCGATGGGGCGGTTCATGCCAGGCGGTCAACCACTGCGTCCCGGTGACCGACTGGTACAACCTGAACTCGCTGCCACGCTCGAACAGATCCAGCAAGGCGGCAGAGATGCCTTCTACCGTGGCGTCATCGCCGAGCGCCTGTCGGCCAAGGTGAAGGCGAACGGTGGGCTCATCAGCGTGGAAGACATGAACAGCTACCCGGTGACAAGCCTGCGCCCGGTGTGCACCACCTGGCATGGGTACACGGTCCTGGGCGCACCGCCACCGATGGGTGGCTCGGCCGTGTTGGAGATGTTGCAGATGGCCGAGGCCTCTGGTATGAGCGGCAGTTTCACGGACACCCCGGCGTCCGTGGTCAAGATGGCGGACATTCTCCGTGTTGCGGGAGCCGACGCGAATCGGTGGCGAGGTGATCCGCAGGTGATGCAGGTGCCTGCACGTGGGGTGTCAACACCGGGATTCGCGAGACAGCGCGCGCAGCTTGTGGGTGGAGCGTTCGCGGACACGATGGTCGCGGGTGACGCGCTGGCTTTCGACAGCCAGTCGCTCCCCGATGCCTGCACACGATTCAATCCCTATCCCACGGCGTCGACAATGCCGTCTGCTCCGAGGGAGGATATGAACGCCACGGCAGACGCGGCCGAAGCGGCAGGGGTCGACACCGACGCGCAGTCGGCACAGAGTTTCACCTCGCATCTGTCCGTGGTGGACGCCGATGGGAATGCGGTCTCTGCCACCACCACGGTGGGCGTGCTGTTTGGGTCGGGTGTGTATACCAGTGGGTTCTTCCTCAATTCTTCCGGTAGCAACTTCGATGCCCGTACGCGGGGCACACACCGTTATGCCAACTCGACGATGTCGCCGACCATGCTGCTCGACGGTGACAAGGTGCGTCTGGTGATCGGCTCGGCGGGCTCTCAGTACATTCAGCCGGCCATCACGCAGGTTACCCTGCGTATGCTGGCATTTGGCGAGGATCCCTGGGTGGCCATCGCAGCGCCTCGCATCAACGCCTCCGCCACTCAGCGGGATGTCGAGGTGGAGCCGGGATACACGTCGTCGGTTTATCAGGCGTTGGTGCAGCGGGGCTACCGTCCGGTGAGTCGGGTGGCCGATATCGCTTTCGGCGGCGTGCATGCGGTCTATGTGGCTCCCGACGGCCGGCGCATCGGGGTGGCCGATCCCCGCCGCGATGGAGTCGCCGCAGGCAATTAGAAGGGTCGTTGGGGCTTGAGAAAAAATTAGTATGGCCTAAAATACGAACATGGCCATACTGAAACCAGAACCTTCGCTGGATCCGATTGATACCGACGCGGAAGGCGGCTCGCACGCCGCAGCCGCGACACCCAGCAGCAATGAGACGGGGTGGCGGCGTGCGCGCCTTGCTCCCTCGCTCGCCGAGGTGCATCGCTCAGTCGAGGTGCATGGCGGCAGCTGGTTTCGGAAGCTCCTGGCCTTCGCCGGCCCGGGGTACCTGGTGGCGGTCGGGTACATGGATCCCGGCAACTGGGCCACGGATCTGGCAGGTGGTTCGCGGTTCGGATACGCGCTCCTGTCGGTCATCCTGCTGTCAAACCTCATGGCCGTGTTGTTGCAGGGCCTTGCCTCGAAGCTGGGGATCGTCACCGGACGGGACCTCGCGCAGGCCTGCCGCGACCACTACCATCCGCGCGTCGCATTCATGCACTGGGTGCTGTGCGAGATCGCCATTGCGGCCTGCGATCTGGCGGAGGTGATCGGGTCAGCGATCGCGCTGAATCTGCTGTTCGATATTCCGTTGCCCTGGGGCATCGCGCTCACGGCGCTCGATGTGTTGCTGGTGCTGTATCTCCAGAACAAGGGCTTTCGGATGCTCGAAGCCTTGGTCATCGCCCTCGTGGCCGTGGTGGGCGGTTGTTTTCTCTTCGAGCTGATCATCGCGCGCCCGGATCTGGGTGCCGTCGCCCGAGGGTTCGTGCCTTCCACGGAGATCGTGCGCAATCCGGAAATGCTGTACATTGCCATCGGTATTCTCGGGGCGACGGTCATGCCGCACAATCTGTATCTGCATTCATCAATCGTGCAGACGCGCAAGTATGCGGAGGACGTTGAAGGAAAGCGGGAGGCCGTGCGCTTTGCCTTCGCGGATTCCACCATCGCCCTGACCTTCGCGCTGTTCATCAATGCGGCGATACTCATCGTGGCCGCCGCGACCTTCCACCGATCAGGCAACACGCAGGTGGCGGAAATTCAGGACGCGCATCAGCTTCTCACGCCCCTGCTGGGCGTAACGGGTGCGAGCACCGTATTCGCGCTGGCATTGCTGGCGTCGGGGCAGAACTCCACGATGACGGGGACCCTGGCAGGGCAGATCGTCATGGAAGGCTTCCTCAATCTGCGAATCCGGCCATGGCTCCGGCGCCTCATAACGCGTGCCATCGCGATCGTACCCGCTGCGATCGTCGCGATCTTTTATGGGGAGAGCGGGACGGCCCAGTTGCTGGTGTTCAGTCAGGTCATCCTGTCGTTCCAGTTGTCCTTCGCAGTGTTCCCGCTGGTGCAGTTCACCTCCGATCGGGTGAAGATGGGCAGCTTCGTCAACTCGACGTCCCTCAGAGTGGCCGCCTATGCGGTAGCAACGCTGATCGCGGTCCTCAACCTGTGGCTGCTCTTTCAAACCATCAGCGAATGGGTGGCCTGATGTATCGTCGCATCCTCGTGCCGTTGGAGCACTCATCGTATGACGACGTGATCATCGCGCACGTCCGGCAGATGGCCGCGTTGTGCAAGGCCTCGTTGCTCCTCATCCACGTGGCCGATGGATGGGCGGCGCGGCATCAACGGTCGCTCAAGCTGCGTGAATCGGAGGAGATGCGTGCCGATCGCGAGTATCTCGAGGGCTGGTGCGCGACGCTGCGCGGAGAAGGCTTCGAGACCGATTCGATCCTGGCCGGTGGTGACCCCGCCACGGAGATCGCAGCGGCGGCGGATCGTGAAGGCTGCGATCTCATCGCCATGGCCGTTCACGGGCACCGCGGTCTGCAGGATGTGATCTATGGCACGACGGCAAATTCGGTGCGGCACCGGACCATGGTGCCGGTCCTGATGGTTCGCGGTCCGGCGGTGGGTCGGCCGCGATAATGTGTGTCGCGGGCGGAGCGCGCCGCGCTAGATTGCGGCCATGCCATCCCGGGTGACCACCGCACCGCTCTCGCTGACCGAACCGGTCGAGGATTACCTCAAGGTGATCTACGAGCTGGAGACCCGCATGGGGGCGGCGGCGACCTCAGATGTCGCGCAGGCGCTCGGCGTCGCGCCGGCATCCGTCACCGGAATGATTCGTCGCCTGGCAAGCCAGGGGTTCGTCGATCACGAGCCCTATCGGGGGGTACAGCTTACCGAGCTTGGCCGGCACACGGCACTCCGGACCATTCGACGGCATCGCATCCTCGAGACCTACCTCACCCGTGTGTTGGGGTATGCGTGGGACATGGTGCATGACGAAGCGGAGCGCCTCGAGCACGCCGCCTCCGACAATCTCATCGAGCGCATGTCGGCCGCGCTGGGCCATCCACGAACCGATCCCCACGGTGCACCCATCCCCACCGCTGATGGGATCGTGGACGAACGTCTGCATCGAACCCTAGCCGACCTCGAGGTTGGGGAATCGGCGACCATGGTCCAGGTGAGCGACCGGAATCCGGAACTGCTTCGCTATCTGACCGAGATCGCCCTGCAACCTGGCACCCAGGTGATGCTGGTGTCTCGGGCGCCCTTCGATGGGCCCCTGCTGCTGCGCATCGGTCGGGTGGAACAGGCGATTGGGCCGAGCCTTGCAGCGCAGATCCATGTGGAGGATGGGCCGGTTCGTAGAGCTGGCGGGGAGCCATCGTCTGCATCCCCGCCGCCGCCTGCGCGCTCGGCCGTGCGCACGCGGCGCAAGTAGAACGCTGGGGCAGAGCCCCGGTCCAGCATCAGGAACCCTGCGTGCAAGAGCGCGTGCGGATTAGCGCTGCGCACGCAGGGGCCCGGCAGGCGTCAGGTCGTCCGATTCGCGATCAGCAGGCGGGTCTCTGCCGTGAGCGACGTGCCATTGAGCAACTCAATCAGGCGTTCGGCATCGTCCTTTGCCTCCGGCAACTGCCGAGACTCCTGATTGAACCAGAGAGCGTCAAGGAGTGCACGGGCTTCCGTGTCATGATCTCCGAGATCAGCGGCTTCACGAGCCAGGCCGTTCAGCGTGTTGGCAGCATCCCAGTCCCTGTTCTGCGCCAGGAGAACGCGCGAGAGCCCGAAGGACGCCGCGATGGGAAGCCGCCCGGCATCCCGGTCCAGCGTTGCGGCAATCTTGAAGTCGCGCCGCGCGTCCTCGAGCCTTCCTTCGCTGAACGCCCGCTGCGCACGCGCCAGGTACTCGTCGGACGGGACGTCCATCGATGATGCGATCGCAACGGTCGCCGATGCTGCAGTGGTCAGCACAGGAGGGATGGACCCGAGGGTGGGGGCCGGCGTAGCGATCTGAAATGCCGCGAGCGTGGTCAGGACGATTGACAACATGGGACGAACTCCTCGAGGAACTCGATGCTCAGGATGATGGGAACAGGCCGTCAGTCCGCCTGTATCGCCTTAGACGGGACCGGTTTCGGGAGTGCAGGCTGGCAGGGATTACCCGCGCGGGGATGGGACAGACGGCGATTCACCGCCCCAGTCAGCACCTGAGCCCGCTGGCGCGGGCTCTCGGAGCCGCCGCGGTCCGCTGCATGCCGCTGCATGCCGCTGCATGCCGCTGCAAGCCGCCGCAGGCCGGCGCATCTCGCCGCAGCCTGCCGCATGCCGCTCACCCTGGCCGCCGCTCGGCTCTCGGGGTTCAGTGCGGCGCTCTATACTTCACGGATGCCTACGCTCACGCCGCCGCCACTCTCCGCCGCCGACGCGTTACGCCTGGTTCGAGGTGAGTCGGCGACTCCGCATGATCTCCTCGGCGCGCACGCGCTGAACGTTGACGGCGTCGATGGTGTGGTGATCCGCGCCTTCATGCCACGTGCCAGCGCGATCGATGTGGTGCTCGATGATCAGCACACGGCGATGCATCGGGAATCGTCCGGCATTTTCGTGGTGTTTCTTCCGGATCGTTCCGTGCCGCTACGGTATCAGTTTGCCGTGACCGACGAGGAGGATCGCGTACACGTCATTGATGATCCCTATCGGTTCCTGCCGACCATCGGCGAAGTGGATCTGCACCTGTTCAACGAGGGGCGGCACCTCCGGCTCTGGGAGAAGATGGGAGCGCATCCCCGCACCATCGATGGGGTGGAGGGCACGGCGTTTGCCGTCTGGGCGCCGAATGCCACGCGTGTCGGAGTCTCAGGCAATTTCAATAGCTGGGATTGTCGCGCGCACGCGATGCGTCGCCTGGGATCGAGCGGCGTTTTTGAACTGTTCATTCCCGGTGTCGGAGCCGGTGCGTTGTACAAGTACGAGATCCGCACCGCCAAGGGCGCCTTGCGGGTCAAGACAGACCCCTACGCCGCAAAGCTCGAGCAGGGGCCGGGGCACGCGTCGATCGTGCAGGCCCGGAGTCGGTATCCGTGGCGGGATGGTCGGTGGCTGACCCAGCGTGCCGAGTCCGACATGCGGCGAGAACCCATGCTCATTTACGAAGTCCACCTCGGGTCGTGGATGCGCGGGGAGGACAATCGCCTGCTCTCCTATCGCGAGCTTGCTCCCCGCCTGGCGGCGCATGTGAATGCGCTGGGGTTCACCCATGTCGAGTTGCTGCCCGTGCAGGAGCATCCCTTCGGCGGCTCCTGGGGCTATCAGGTGGGCGGCTACTTTGCGCCCACCTCGCGTCATGGCTCACCGGACGACTTCCGGTATTTCGTGGATACCCTGCATGAAGCGGGAATTGGCGTGTTGCTGGATTGGGTGCCGGCGCACTTCCCGAAGGACGACTGGGCGCTGCGGCGCTTCGATGGTACCGCCTGCTACGAGCACGAGGATCCGCGCCTCGGCGATCATCCGGAATGGGGCACGCACATCTTCAACTACGCGCGCCACGAAGTCCGGAATTTCCTACTGGCGAACGCACTGTACTGGATCGAGGAATTCCACATCGACGGCATCCGCGTGGATGCCGTCGCGTCCATGCTCTACCTGGACTACAGCCGCGAAGCCGGTCAGTGGTTGCGCAATCGCTTCGGAGGGCGCGAGAATCTCGATGCCATCGCGTTTCTCAAGCAGCTCAATCACGCCGTGCACTCCCTGCATCCTGGCGTGGTGACAATCGCGGAAGAGAGCACCTCCTGGCCCAAGGTCAGTGCCCCGATTCGGGAGGGAGGGCTTGGGTTCACGCTCAAGTGGAACATGGGCTGGATGCACGATACGCTCGACTACTTCCAGGTCGATCCCTTCTTCCGCAAAGGTGCGCACGACAAGCTGACCTTCGCGATGTGGTACGAGTACAGCGAGCGCTTCGTGAACCCGCTTTCGCATGATGAGGTGGTGCACCTCAAGCGGTCGCTACTCGAGAAGATGCCTGGGGATCTGTGGCAGAAGTTCGCGAACCTGCGCACCCTGATCGGCTACTCCGTGACGCGGCCTGGAAAATCGCTCTTTTTCATGGGCACCGAGATCGCACCGCATCGCGAGTGGAACCACGACCAGAGCCTCGATTGGCATCTGCTCGAGGATCCGCGTCGGCGCGGACTCGTCGACTTCATGACGGCGCTCGGACATCTCTATCGCAGCCATCCGTGTTTCTGGCGCGCGGATCATGAACCATCGGGTTTTCGCTGGATCGACGTGTCGGATCGAGGGCAGTCCGTCCTGTCATATCTGCGCATCGATGGGCAGGCCCCCACGCCGTCGCATGCCCTGGTGGTGTTGAACCTGACACCTGTGCCGCGCGACGCGTATCGTCTGGGCGTGCCGCAGGCCGGTCGCTATCGTCTGTTGCTCAACTCCGACGCGGCGGCATTCGGTGGAAGCGGGTACACGGTTTTTGAGGAAGTGAGTACGGAACCCACGGCGTACCACGGCTTCGAACAATCCATTGTGTTGTCGCTGCCGCCCTTGGCAATGCTGATACTGGAGCCGGACACGGCATCTGTCGTGACCTCGGAGCCGGTGGTGGGCGTACCAGACGAGGCGATGCTCGTTGCCGGATCAACGGTCAAACGCGCTACGCGGAAACCGCGTGCGCGCCGCGACAAGGTTGCCGGTGATAGCGAGCGCACGCAGGAGCCCAGGAAGAAGCCGTCCAAGGCGGACGCACGACGGGAAGGCACGGCCGTGGCGAAGCAAGTCGAAACGCCGGTGGCGACGCCGATGGCAACACCGATGGAAACGCCGGTGGCAGTCGTTTCGCCGAAGACGTCGTCCAAGCCTTCGTCGGGCAAGTCCGCCGCCAAGCCCGCCAGGAAATCGGCAAAGGCATCAGTGGAAAAGGCGTCAGTGGCGCCACTTCCCACCCCTCGAGCGGCGGACACGACGAAGACCATACCCGCGGTTGCCGCGGATGCTGGGCCGCTCCCGGAGACGGACGCGCCGGCCAGTACGCTGCCCAAGCCCGTTCGGGGCGCGCGCCGGAAATCGAACCGGAAGGATCGACCGGAATGAGTAGGGGAAAGCTGTGGGGATTCGGCCTTCTGACCTTGGTTGCAGTGGCGGTCTGCGTGCGCCTCGGTATCTGGCAGCTGCATCGCCTGGGTGAGCGACGGGCGCAAAACGCCATCGTGCGCGAGCGTGGTGCCATGCCCCCGCTCGATCTGGCGGCACTGCAGGGGAAGGACACAACGATCACGCATTGGCGACGTGTCCGCGTTCATGCGGTGGCGGACTATGCGCATGAGCTGGTGCATGCGACGCGCTCGCAGTCCGGCTCGCCCGGCGTGCATGTCCTCACACCGATGCTGGCGCCAGAGTCCGGATGGGGCGATACGGCCATCGTGTTGGTGCGTGGGTATGTCTATTCACCCAACGCCCGGACTATCGATTATGACGCCGCCCGCGAGGGCGATACGCTGACGCTCGATGCGCTGGTGCTCTCCTATCCGCCCGCACGGGCTGAGCGTGTGACCCTGCCTTCGGACCCACGCGCGGTGCGAGTGCTCAACCATGATTCCCTGTCGCGTATCGTCGGGAGGCCGCTTGCGCCGTTCCTGCTTCTGGCACTGGGTGATACGACACTCACCGACCTGAGCAAGCTGACGCGTATTCCCCCACCGGCGCTGGGAGAAGGGTCTCACCGCTCCTATGCGTTCCAGTGGTTCGGCTTCGCGACCGTATTCCTCGTGGGGTTCATCGCCGTGGCACGGAGCAAGCGGCCACAACGACCCGGTTCCTGAGCAGATGTCGGATGCGCTGCAGTCAACGCGCCGCGTGGTAGTAGTCGCGATACCAGGCCACTACGGCGCTGCATGGGACGAACGATTACGCCGCCGTGTGCGGCACGCGAGTCCCTGCAGGACGCTGCAACATCAGCACGGCACCCATGATGGCCACTCCACCAATCACGGTGCCGGTTCCTATCTGTTGGCCGAGCAGCATGACTCCCAGCATGCTCGTCCAGAAGGGCTCTACCGTGGAGGTGATCGCCGTCCGGACTGAACCAAGCAGCCGGAGGCCGGTCAGAAACCCTAGAAAGGCACCTGCCGACACAACGCCCTGACCAAGACTCGCCAGCAGTGCCACAGGAGCAGGGACTTTCAGCAGTGCACCACTCGCAAGTCCCCAGGTGACGAAACACAGCGCACCGCCTACCGCAATCGCACGTGCAACATCCAGCGGGTCGCGGCCGGTCTGCAAATGTCCGAGTAGTGGAATGAACAGCGCATAGACGAGTGCGGCCGCCAGAATCATCGCCACGCCCATGGGGGCCAGGGAGGCGGCATCCGGCGCGCCCACCATCACGCTCAGTCCCATGAATGACAGCAGCAGCGCCGCCATGCGTGTACGGTCGAGTGAATCAGTGCCGCGCAGCACCGCGATGAGTGCGACCCAGGCAGGGTAGGTGTAAAAGAGAAACGAGGCTGTCGCCGCCGGCATCCATCGCAGGGCTGCGAGTGACAAGGTTGCTACGGCGGCCTGGCCCGACCCCGCGATGAGCAGCATGCGAGGACTGAACCAGGGTGAGAGGCGCAGACGATCACTTACCGTGCTGCGCGCAGATCGTTTCCAGAGCCCGAACCCTACGAGCAGGACTGCTGTGGTCGCATAGCGCCAGGCCTGAATGCTCTGGAGGGCCATGCCATGCTCGGTCGCGAGCACCGTCAATGGTGGAATCGAGCCGAAGCAACAGGCACTCGCCACCACCGCCAGGGTTCCTCTCAGTGACTCCCGCGACCTCACAGCAGCGTGCCGCGGAGCATCAGGTAGGCGACGCTGAAGTAGATGCTGATCCCGGTGACGTCCACTAGCGTGGCGACAAATGGAGCGGAGGCACTGGCGGGGTCAAATCCAAGACGGCGCAGGACGAAGGGGAGCATGGAGCCGGTGAGTGATCCGAAGGTCACGATCCCCACAAGCGAAACACCAACGGTGAGTGCAATCAGCACGTGATGCACGCCATAGTCGAACAGACCGAGCTCCTGCCAGGTGAGGATTCGCACCACGGCGAGCAGGCCCAGGATCGTGCCAAGGGCAAGCCCAGCCGGGAGCTCCCGCAGGACGATGCGCCACCAGTCGGCAAGACGTACTTCACCGAGCGCCATTGCACGAATGATGAGCGAGGTGGCCTGCGAACCGGAGTTTCCCCCGGAACTGATGATCAGCGGCACGAACTGCGCCAGCATTGTCGCCCGATCGATATCCGCCTGATAATGCGCCATGGCGGAGGCCGTGAACATCTCACTTACGGCCAGGGCCGACAGCCACCCCGCCCGCTTGACGACGTTCTGCCACAGGGTCACCTGCATGTAGGGCTCTTCGAGCGCCTGCATACCGCCGAATTTCTGCGCGTCCTCCGTCTGCTCTTCCTGAATGACGTCGATGACGTCGTCCACGGTGACCACACCCAGCAGACGTCGATCCGGATCGACCACCGGTAGCGCGACGAGGTCGTAGTTGGAGGTGAGCTGCGAGACCTCCTCCTGCGGCGTGTCCGGCGTGACACTGACCACATCGGTCCAGGCGTGCTCGCTGATCCGCGATCCCTCGGGTGCAGCCAGCAGCTCCCGCAAGGACAGCACCCCGCGCAGGCGCCCGCCCACATCGGTGGTATAGATCGTGTACATCGCTTCCCGTCGGCCGGCCCGGGCCATGGTCCGGACTGCCCGAAGCGATTGCTCCACGGTCATCGTCTCCTGGACCGAGACAAACTCCGTGGTCATGAGACCACCGGCGGTATCCGGCTCGTACTGCAGCAGGCGTTCTGTTTCGGCCTTCTCCGCAGGTTCGAGCTCCTGCAGGATCTCGTCGATGGTCTCTTCGTCGAGCTCCTCGAGCGCGTCTGCACGCTCGTCGGGGTCCATCTCCGCGACGATCTCGGCCGCCTGCTGGGCCGGGAGTTCCTCCAGCACCTGCGTGCGGAGATCCTCGTCGAGATACTCCATCACCTCGGCTGCACGCTCCCTCGGGAGCGCGGCGAGGAAGGCGCGCACCTGCTCCTCCGGCAACGACTCTGCCACGTCGGCGAGGTCGGCCGGGTGCATTTCCTCCGTTTGTGGGCCAATACTGGCCGGGTGCTCCTCGAGAAGCTCGAGCAGATCCGGCACGATCAGCGCCGCAAGCGGCCGGTCCTTGTTGGAGCGTGGCGTCATCGGCGAGGGGACGGCGGTGTGGCGCGCAAGTTAGGCCAGGCCGAGCGGGAGGGCCATAGCCAGCCGTCGTCGCGTTGCATCGACGGGTACTGTCGGATGGTCGGAGGCCTGGCCCTGGCCTTCACTGGCCTGTGCCTTCAGAGAACCGGCAGCGAGCCGCGCTCCTCTCGTAGGGATCGCAGCGTCACCCCGGCCAACGAGAGGGCATTCTGCAGCAGCTCCGGATCGACAGGTCCCTCGGTGTCCAGGACGGCACCGGTCATCGATACCTCGGCGGTGAGGATACCCGGAACGCCGGTGAGTGCGGTCCAGACCGCCCGTACGGCATGGACCGAGAGCAGGCCGTCGATCTCCACGTAGGCTCGGTAGCGTGGCATCTTTACAATCTCGACGTGGTCGCCGGGGGGCTCAACTCCCCGATGCACTCAACCGTCCTCACCCATCGTCCTGTCGCCACCCGCTGTATGCCTCGCGTCGCTTTTCTTGGTTTGGGAGCCATCGGAACGCCTATGGCCCGGCACCTCGCCCGTCCGGAGTACGATCTGGTGGTCTGGAACCGTACCAGCTCGCGCGCGGAGGATTTCGTGGGCTCGCATGCGGCTCGCTTGGCGGCCACTCCCGCCGAAGCGGGACGAGCGCGGGATATCGTCCTGACCTGCCTGCCAGTCTCGCGGGACGTCGAGGGCTTGCTTGACGGTCCGGACGGGCTGCTGGCCACGTTGCCCTCGGGCGCGGTGCTGGTGGACTGCACCTCGGGCGATCCCGTGACCTCGCGACGCATCGCCGAACGATTGGCGGCGCGCGGTGTCGGGTTTCTGGATGCGCCGGTATCGGGCGGCGTGAGTGGTGCCGAGAAGGGTGCGCTCACCATCATGGTCGGAGGGGACGAGGTGCTGCTGGAACGCGTGCGTCCGGTGCTCGAGCACCTCGGGTCGCGCATCGTACACTGCGGCGGCATCGGTGCCGGTGATGCACTCAAGGCCGTGAATAACGCCTTGCTGGCCATGCATCTCTGGGGTACCGCCGAAGGGCTGGTGGCATTGGAGAAGGCCGGCGTACGGGCGGAGGTCGCACTGGATGTGATCAATGCTTCGAGCGGCCGCTCCAATGCCAGCATGAATCTCTTCCCCGAACGCGTCCTCACGCGGGCCTTCCCCCGCACCTTTCGGTTGGCGCTGCTCGACAAGGATGTGGCCATCGCCGCAGATCTCGCCCGGGAGCAGAAGATTGTGGCACCGCTGCTGCAGCTTACCTCGGAACTGTTCCGGCAGGCGCATCATGAATTGGGCGAGGCTGCCGATCATGTGGAATCGGTGCAGGTCGTGGAGCGCCTTGGGGGCAGGGTGATCGGTGGTCCTCGTGAGGCGGTGCCTCCGACATGAGGGAGGCTCCGGCGCTGACGGCCTCAGGTATCCCGCAGCACGATGCCGCAGGGGTGGCCGCCGTTGAGACGATCCGTGCGCACTTCCCCGCTCTGCGCCGGCACGAGGGAAGTCAGCCCGTGGCCTATTTTGACGGCCCGGGCGGTACGCAGGTGCCGCAGGGTGTCGTCGATGCGATGAGCGATTACCTGCTGCATCACAACGCGAACACGCATTGGGCCTATCCCACCAGTGTGGAGACCGATGCGTGTCTCCTGCATGCGCGAACGGTACTGGCGGCATTTCTCGGCGGCACGCCCGGCGAGATGGCATTCGGTGCCAACATGACCACGCTACTGTTTCATATCGCACGTGCCATTGGGCGTGGGCTGCGGCCAGGCGATGAGATCATCGTGACCGAGCTGGACCACCATGCCAATGTTGCCCCATGGCAGGCGCTGGCGCATGAGCGCGGTGTGGTGTTGCGGTGGCTCCCCCTGGATCCTGCCACTTTCCGGCATGAGGTAGGTGCGTTCGAGCGGTTGCTGACTGCACGCACGAAAGTTGTCGCGATTGGTGCGGCATCGAATGCACTTGGTACCGTGAGTGATGTGGCCAGTCTGGTTGCGCAGGCGCGAGCCGTGGGCGCACTGACGGTTGTGGATGCGGTGCATTACGCCCCGCACCACCTGGTCGATGCGGCGGCGCTTGGCGCGGATTTTCTCCTGTGCAGTGCGTACAAGTTCTATGGTCCGCACGTGGGTGTGGTGTATGGCCGCAGGGAGGCAACGGCGGCATTGGATCTGCCGCGTCTTGAGCCGGCGCCTGACTGGGTACCGGAATGCCTGGAAACGGGCACGCAGAATCACGAAGGCATTGTGGGTGCCGCGGCAGCGGTGGAGTTTCTGGCCTCACTCGCCGAGGGAGAATCCGCGCGAGGTTCGCTGCGTGCTCGCCTCGGACAGGTGATGTCTGCTCTGCAGGTGCGCGGGGAGGCGCTCACGGCATCACTGTGGGAGCGCCTTGAGGAGACCGACGGCGTGACGCTGTACGGGCCGCCTCCCGGAAGTCCACGCACCGCCACCGTGTCCTTCCGTGTGCGAGGGCACAGTAGTGAAGCGATGGCGCGAGCCCTGGCGCCCCTGGGTGTGTATGTCTCCCATGGGGACTTCTACGCGACGACCGTGGCTCGCAAGCTGGGCTTCGCCGGAGATGGCTTTGTGCGGGCCGGGTGCGCGTGCTACACGACGGACGACGAAATCGCCCGTCTCGTGGACGGGGTGCGCTACCTGATCCGGAGTGCGGCCTGAATGCGACGACATGTCAGGAGCACGCGGTGGTCACTGCCGCAGTCGTTGCCGCGGTGGTTGCACCGTTCGTTGATGCGGGTCGGGGCTATGGGAGCGCTGCTGGGTACGGTGTGGGGGGGAGCCGCCTGCGCCGAAGCACGAACGACCAGCCCTGCGTTACCGGCGGCGGAGTTTCTGTTCGCGGCCGGGGATTCGACCTATTGGGTGAGGAGCGCGGGGGAGGGTATGCGCGTGCGCAGCGCTCCCATTCTTCTCACCCAGATTGACGGGCGCCTCTTCGAGATCTTCATCGGCGATGATGGGGCCGAGTATACCGACGCCTCATTTGCCACGGCTCGCCTGTGGGCCCGACCACTACAGGAGAAGGACAGTACCTTGCTCTTCGCCGACAGCACCGTGATGCGTGAGCTTGACGCATGGCGACGCCGGCATCCGCGGGAACTGGAGGTCGATCCGGCTGATGAGGAGATCCTCGACGATCCCCGCACTGTGGTGCAGGACGATATCGAGATTCTGGATGTGCATGGACCATATCTCACGTTCGAGCATCTGCTGCACGTCGATGTCGATGGTGGGCAGGCGCACCGGCATACCGGTCGTCGCCGCGTGGTCGACGTGCGCACGGGGCGTCTGGTGAGTCTCGAAGACCTGATCGGTGCGCCGGAGGCCAGGCGGGTTGTGGTGCAGGGTCGTGCCACGCTCCGTCAACTGCTCGATTCCATTCGTATCGCAGGGGCTGGCGGTGATGATCGGGCGGCCATCGCCATGGAGACGCTGGAGAGCTTTGTCTTCGATGACACATCCTTCGGGGTGACGGATCTGTCACGGGTGCCAGCCGTGGCCTTCATGATTCCGGGGCAGAGTCTCGACGGCGAGGCGCTGGCGTTGCACCTGCCGCCCATCGCTGTCACCGATCCCGTGTGGTGGACGCAGGTGCGGCCGACGCTCCCGGAATGGAACGCAGATTCCTCGCTGGTGCGCTGGGAGCGTGGCTCGTACCAGGTGAGCGCCCGCCCGTCGGCGGATGGCGATGCGCTGGCCCTTGCGCTCAGCGTCGATCAGGGAGCGAAGCAGCGCCACGAATGGCCCATCGCCACGGTGGGTGCGCCCGCGTACCAACTCATTGCGCTCGAATCGCCGCCGCTCGACAGCGTTGCGCGTTCTGCACTGCGGCGGGCGTTTGATGTGTCGATGGCACTCGACGGAATGGTACAGCGAGCACAGTACCGCCGAGCGCCACGCCATGGTGCGTTGCGTCCAGCATCGCCGTGGCGCCGGACGAGCATTCCGTTTCCGCAGCAGCCCTTCTTCCGTCGTGCCCCATGACTGATCGCACGGTACGTCCTGTGTCGGCATCCCAGCATGTCACGAGCGAGATCATCATGCCGCACGACGCCAATATTCTGGGTCATGCATTCGGCGGCGCCATCATGGCCATGGTCGACAAGGCTGCCGCCGTCGCGGCGTTCCGTCATGCGCGCATGGCCTGTGTCACCGCGTCCATCGATCGTGTGGATTTTCGCGAACCGATACACGTGGGTGATCTCGTGACGTGCAAGGCATCGGTGAACTTCGTGGGGACCACGTCGATGGAAGTGGGCGTGCGCGTGGAGGCTGAAGATCTCATTGGGGGGATACTGCGTCACACCAACACCTGCTACCTCACCTTCGTTGCTGTTGATCGCAACGGTCATCCGGTACCAGTGGCCTTGGTACAGCCCGAGACCGATGATCAGCGACGTCGCTACGACGCAGCTCAGGCGCGTCGTCAGCGCCGCCTCGAAGAACGCCGGGAGGAAGCGGCGTCCACCAGGAAGGCGCCCGCGCGTTAGTCGGCCAGTTCCTCGGTCAGCGCGAGTTCGATCTCGGTGCCATCACGTGCAATCATGGTATTGGCGAACACGGATCTGGCTTCGTGTTCGAGTTCCCGCGTATCACGGGAGTAGCGCGCGGAGATGTGCGTGAGGACGAGACGTCGGGCTCCGGCCTGCTGAGCCACCTCAGCGGCCTCCCGTGCGGTGGAGTGTCCGGTCTCCATCGCGCGTGGCCCCTCTTCATCCGCAAAGGTCGCCTCATGAATGAGCAGGTCCGCGTCGCGTGCCGCGCCAATGGTGCCTTCGCAGGGCCGGGTGTCGCCGGTGATGACGATGCGCCGACCTCGCCGCCGCTCGCCCACGAGCACACGCGGTTCGATGATTCGACCATCGTCGAGTGTGATGGATTCGCCGCGATGGATACGGCCCCAGAGAGGTCCCTCCGGGATACCAAGCTCCCGCGCCAGATCGGGGTTGAAACGCCCCCGCCGCTCCTCCTCGACCAGGGCGTAGCCCAGCGACGCGGTGCCGCGGTGATCGACGGCGAAGGTATCGATGCGATAATCCCCACGCTCGAGGCTGCTACCCGCCTCAAGTTCCGTGATATTGACCGGAAATGTGGTGCGCTCGCCACCAATGATGATGCACTGACGCAACGTTTTCCCGGTGCCGCGCGGTGTCCACAGACGTATCGGCTCGACCCGTCCCTGCAAGGCCATCGTGCGGAGGAGACCGGTAATCCCGAGCAGGTGGTCCGAATGCACGTGTGTGAAGAACACCTCATCGAGTGCGAAGGGCACGCCGTAGCGCATCATTTGCCGCTGTGTGCCCTCGCCGCAGTCGAAGAGCAGGGTCTCGCCCTCTCGGGTGATGGAGATGGCGCTGACCCCCCGTTCGACGGTGGGGCGAGAGGCGGCGGTACCAAGAAAACGAACAAGAAGCGGCATGGTCCGAATATAGATCTCCCGAATGGGTAAGCGGATTCGGGACACTATGAGCCGCCGCTGTAACGCTTAATGTCTCATCACAAAGATACTGCCTGATGGCAGGAGGATGAGCCGAGCACATGCGCGGCCTAGGGCTTGCAGTGTGGAAATGGGGTTTCGTCGCCGTGGGCGGCCGCTGCTACGGATCAGGTCTGGGATTCGCGCCACGGTCGTGCCCGGTATTCACCAGGGACTTCCGGACGGCCGGGGGGCGTATGACCGGAAAGAGCCGACGTGGTTTCGCGTCCATGGACCCGATGCGTCAGCGCGAGATTGCCAGCAAAGGCGGACGTGCAGCGCATGAGAAGGGTACCGCTCACGAGTGGTCCTCCGATGAGGCTCGCGATGCGGGACGCAAGGGCGGGGTGATTGTGAGTCGCGATCGTGCGCACATGGCCGCGATTGGCCGCGAGGGCGGGGAGTCCCGCAGTGCGGCCGCCCGGACTGCCCGCGACGGTCACCTACTGGGTGCTGGCGCGGTCGAGCGGGAGATGCCGATGCCGGTCGCACGGGGGGATTCGCGTGATGACCGGCTGAATGCAGAGAGAGCGCGGTTGATGCCCATGGACAGGCCAAGGACCGTGCGAGGCGAAGAGACGCCGTTGCACTGACGTATTGAAGCGGAAGGAAGGGGTCGACTGACCCGAACGGCCGGCCGGGCTCTCCCCGGCTGGCCGTTCCTGTTAGTAGGTCTCGTGCAGCATCGTGAGCCGGGCTGCATCGATATTGCGTCCGGTGACGATCGCCGCGACGGGACCATGTTGGGGTGTCACGTGGCCATGGCGTAGCGCAGCGACGGCGACTGCGCCGGCCCCTTCCACCGTCATACCGGCCGTACGGTTGAGCCATGCAATCGTCTCGCCCAATTCTGATTCGCTGACGAGCACCATCTCATCCGCGCAGTGCTGCCCGATGTACAATGCGTCCCCGTCGATCTGGCCAGCGAGTCCATCAGCAAGCGTTGGCGTGACCGCCGTCTCCAGAACATGGCCCGCCTGCACAGAGCGGGTCATTGCGGCGGTTTCTTCACTTTGCACCCCAATCACTCGTACCTGCGGCGCAAGCGCGCGCAGCACCGCCCCCATACCGCCGAGCAGCCCACCGCCGCCGGTGCAGATCAGCACGGTGGCTACCGATGGCAATTGCTCCAGGAGTTCGAGTGCGACACTGCCTTGGCCTGCGAGCAGGTCAAGACCAAGGCAGGGATTGATGAAGCGAATCCCGTGCTGCGCGGCGTGGGCCTTGGCCAGCACCATCGCGTGGTCGTAGTCATCCGCCTCGTCGTTGACGGTGGCACCGAGGGCGCGAATGCCCTCCTTCTTCACCTGAGGTGCCGCGCGAGGCACATACAGCATGGCCGGTGTGTCGAACGCTCTGGCCGCGAAGGCGACTCCGAGTCCGTGATTCCCGGCACTCGACGCGACAACACCTGCCCGGCGTTCTGCTTTCGTCAAACCCGCCAACACGGTGTAGGCGCCACGCACCTTGAAGGAGCCGGTCGGGTTCTCGAGTTCGAGCTTGAGCCAGATATCCACGCCAAGCTGGGTCGAGAGCGCCTCGTTTCTGACGAGGCGACTTGGCGGCATGATGGAGCGCAGCAGTACTTCGGCTGCGCGCACGGCGCCCACGGTGGGCAGGATGGTGGGATCGAGTGATGGCATCGGTAACGCTAATGTAGTTCGGGCGGTCCAGACTGGTGTGCGCCTTGACACCACTCGCAGGTCGGCTAGCTTCCCGTGCGTTACCCGATGGGCCCCGCGCTACCGGAGCGGGGCCGTTTTTGTCTGGGTGACAGATCTGGGGCTGTAGCTCAGCTGGGAGAGCGCTGCATTCGCATTGCAGAGGTCAGGGGTTCGATCCCCCTCAGCTCCACTCGATATCTACGGAATCTGTTCGGGTCTGTGATATCAATCGTGACCGGATCGTGATGCATCCGGCACTGGTGTGACGCCGGAACCGGCTGCATCGTCCAGTGTATGTAACGCCAAGCCCGCCGCCGTTCGGTAGGACGGAGAGTTCCAATGACGGTGAGCGTGGCACCTGTTCGAGCCCTCGACTGCGAAAGCGGTCGGGGGCTCTGTGTTTGCGCCGGGTCCTCTAGAGGCCGGCGATGTCTGTGCGCATCGCCCGGAAGACTTCAGCAAGGAACCGGTTCTCCTCTGCTTCCACGGCTCCGGCGAAGTCGCTCATGGCGGTGAAGCCCAGTTTGCCGAGGAAGCGCATGATGGCACTCTCACGAACCGGGAGCTCGAGCGTCCGCTCGCCGATGCTCTGGCCAACTGCCGTTTGCCGAACACCGAGTGTGAAAACGATACCCTCTCCCGCAAAGGGGTACTGGAGCGGGCCGCGCATGAGCTGTTTGGTGAGAAGGGGGAGGTGCCACGTGGGGGCGCGGGTGAGCCGCATTTCCCAGGCACGCCTCACGGGAGTGGAGACGCGCACAAAGTTGCCTTGCAGATTGGTGACTCCCACCGTGAACGGGCCGAACCTGGCAAGGGCTTCCGCCGTCAGGCGCAGGGTGTCCGGCATGGCACGCGCGTGGGCTTCAAGCGGCTGGAGCTGGCCGTCGTGTGATCGAAAGCGCATGGAAATGCGCTGGTTGGCAGCGCGCAAGTCGAACCATGCGGCACCAGTGGGATCGCCGAGCAGCAGACGCCAGCGTGTGGCCTCCACATACTTGCGGAGGAACTTCGCATAGGCCGGGTATGTCGCCTGAATGCGGCTGGCGTCTATCACAATCTGCAATGACACAACTGTAGATCCATCGCTCTGTGCTACCGTGGTCACCGAGTCGAGTGAGATCAGTCGGCCAAGACTGGCCGTGGTGCGGGGGAAGGTGCTGCGATAGTCCTCGCGCAGTGTTCTGGCCGGTTGCTCGGCCGAATGCAGGAGGCCGTGCAGGATCGCCGCAACCTGACTGGGAGGGATACTGCCCAGATGTTGTTCCACGGCGGTGTGCCACAACCAGTCGTTCTTCCCGCGTTGGGAGAGAGTGATGTGGTGACGCTGTTCGCCCAGGTGGGACGGCAGGCGTGCGCCTGGCTGGACCGAGAAGCGGAACAGGTTGAAACCCGGCAGGCCCTGCACCTCGAGTTCGCGCACCGCCCCCGTTGTCGTGCTGCGCATGCCGGTCCAGAGGGAGGGGTCGTGGACCAGTCTGGAGGGCGCGAAGGCGTAGCGCGCGAGGCGCATGCGGGCCTGTTCGAAGGCGGGCGCACGTTCGACGTTCGTGAACCTGGCTTCGAATGCGGTGGAGAGGGCGGTAAGGTTTGACCGGGCCGCTGGCAGATCCTCTCCTGCGGAAACGGCCGCTATGCGGCAGCCCGTCAAGGCGACCATCACACCGGGCAGCAGCATACCGGCCACCGCCGCGCGGAGGGCGGTCGGCCAGGGAGAATGTCGAGGCCAGGGGAGCTTCACAGCGGTGATGGGCAGGGAAGGTGTACCTGGGGACTGCGGGAGCAATGCATGTCGGGCAGGGCTTCGAGCACATGGGTCGGGCGCCTCTCTCTACCCCGTCGGGTTAGATTCAGGATCCTCATCTCCACCAGTCATACCGTGTCAGATACTGCGTCAGATACCGAAGTTCACGAAACCACTCCGTCTCCGCGCCGCGACTTCATCCGGGACATGGTGGCCGAGGATGTTGCGACCGGCCGCTTCGGGCGGGGCCCTGCGACCCGATTCCCACCCGAGCCGAACGGCTTCCTGCATTTGGGCCACGCCAAGTCGATCTGTCTGAACTTTGGCATCGCCAGGGAGTTTGGTGGCACCTGCAACCTGCGTTTCGACGATACCAACCCCGCCACGGAAGATGTGCGTTACGTGGAGTCGATCAAGCAGGACGTGCAGTGGCTGGGGTTTCAGTGGGACGCCGAGTACTACGCATCGGATTACTTCGAGCAGCTTTACGACATTGCCGAACGGTTGGTGCAGCACGGGAAGGCCTATGTCGATGATCAGAACGAAGAGGAAATTCGCACGAACCGCGGCACCGTGACCACAGCGGGCACGGCGAGTCCGTGGCGCGAGCGGAGCGTCGCGGAAAACATCGACCTGTTGCGCCGTATGAAGGCCGGTGAGTTTCCCAACGGGTCGCGGGTGCTGCGTGCGAAGATCGACATGGCGCATGCCAACATGGTGATGCGCGATCCTCTGCTGCTGCGCATTCGCCACGCGCACCATTACCGCCGTGGGAACGATTGGTGCATCTACCCGTTGTACGACTTCGCGCACGGCCTGAGTGACGCCATCGAGGGGATTACGCGCTCCTTGTGCACGCTGGAATTCAAGGACGCGCGCGAGATCTACGATTGGCTGGTGCGCGAGGCGGGGTATGTGCAGCCGCCCACGCAGATCGAGTTTGCGCGACTGGAGCTCGACTATACCGTGCTCAGCAAGCGGAAGTTGTTGCGTCTGGTGAACGAAGGGCACGTGAGTGGATGGGACGATCCTCGCATGCCCACGATTGCGGGACTTCGGCGTAGGGGAGTGCGCCCTGAGGCGATTCGGGCCTTTGCCGAAACGATTGGGGTGGCGCGCAAGGATGCGCGGGTTGAGTACGCCACGTACGAACATGCGGTGCGGAACGACCTGAACATGGAAGTGCCGCGGCGGCTTTGTGTGCTCAAGCCGCTCAAGGTGGTGCTCACGAACTACCCCGAAGGGCAGGTGGAGCAGCTCGAGGCCTCGGACTACCCGCACGATGTGCCCAAGACGGGCAGTCGGCTGGTGCCGTTCTCGCGCGAGCTGTATGTCGATCGAGATGACTTCATGGAGGATCCGCCGAAGAAGTTCTATCGGCTGGCGCCGGGCCGTGAGGTGCGACTGCGTTTCGGCTATCTCATCACCTGCCAGGAAGTGGTGAAGAACAGTGACGGTGAGGTGATCGAGTTGCGGTGCACCTACGACCCCGCCACGCGCAGTGGCAGCGCACCCGACGGAAGAAAGGTGCAGGGCACGATCCATTGGGTGAGCGCCGCGCAGGCCGCGTCGGTGGAAGTACGGCTCTACGACCGCCTGTTCAGCCAGGCTGATCCCGACGACGTGCCGGAAGGCCAGGAGTTTCTGGACACGCTCAATCGTGAATCGCTGGTGGTGATCGCCGATGCCAAGTGTGAGCCGTCGGTGCTGCGCGATCCGCTGGGAAGTCGCTATCAGTTCGAGCGGGTGGGGTATTTCTATACCGAGCCTGAGGACAGCACGCCGGAGAAGCGAGTATTCAACCGCATCGTGGGCCTGCGGGACAGTTGGGCCAAGGAAGTGAAGCGAGGCTGACGCGTTGCAAAGGGCACGTGAGCGTATCGGGGGTGACGGAGGCTCGTCGCCCCCGTCGCATAGAGGGGCATGGCATCGCCGAGTTGCATAGAACGCCGAGCGCCGAGCAGAATATGGGTATGCCCGTTACGATGCCCCGTCGTTGGACGGTGGACGAAGTCCACGCGCTCCAGGAGCAGGATCCGCCCCACCGGTACGAAGTGGTGGATGGAGAGCTGCTTGTGAGTCCGGGGCCGCGCCTATCACATCAGCGGGCCGTGTTCCTTATGGCTCGGCTGCTTGGAGCGTATGTGGAGGCCTGGCAGATTGGCGAAGTGTCGGGTGGTCCGGGGGTCCGGAGATCATGGCGGGGGCATTCCACTGGCTGCCGCTGCCCGTCGGCGAACCGTTCGAACTGGATCTTCCAGAGTTCTTTTCCCGTGTCCTGGGTGCCCGGTGAAATGGCCGAGGGCACTACCGCGCGGACAGCAGCGCTCTATATTTGGAGGCTCACCGGGGTCTTGGCACGGGTGAAACCAGCTGCCCCTTAGCTCAACTGGCAGAGCGTCTGACTCTGGATCAGAAGGTTCCTGGTTCGATCCCAGGAGGGGCAATAAGAAGCCCGTCAACGACTTAGCGCGTTGGCGGGCTTCTGTGTTTTGTCCCAGCTTTGTGTGAAGGAACGCCACAGGAACCTTCGGAAGCGATTGAAGCTCGGGAGGAGCTATTGGTCGTCAAACTGAACTGGCCAATCTCCAATGGGCCCGAGCAGGTCCGCCGCCACCGCGTGTAGCCTCCGGTGCAGATGCTCAAGCTCGCTGGCGGCGTGCCAGCCGCCTAGCGCTCGAGCGCCGCGATGTGTTGCGCCGTCTCGACCGACTCCTCTTCTCGCTGGAGGTCGAGCGTCAGCTCGCCGGCGTGGTACTTCTTCAACCAATAGTGCACCAGCGAGTGATCGATGCCGGCCTTGGTGGCGAGCCCTTTCAGACTGCCTTCACCCGCGAGGTACGCCTCTATGACCCCGGTTTGAACTCGGTGCTGAACCGTCGTACGTCTTGCCGCGCATAAGCCCTCCGAAGGGCTGCCTCGAAGGTCAAACCGTGACCCGCCATCTGTCCAGCCGGTGGGGGTCACTCCAACATCTGTGCAATTTTCAATCGGCACTGACACGAGCAGGCTCCAGCTCTGGGAGCTCGCGTGGTGTTTCGATGTCCTCGCGTCGGGATGGGGATGGTCACGCTCCTCTTTTCGTCCGTCACGGCAGATCCAAGGCCCTCAATGTCATGTGGGAATGGGCGCATTGAACGTGTGTAAATGGTAGTCTTGCGTCTGTGTGGATGGTCCTGCACATTGGAGCGTGAACTCCGCGTCAGGTCCCGGTCCCACCTACAGCCCACGTCTCGTCGACCTCGAGCTCGACGAACTCCTGGCCGGTCTGCCAGCGGTAGCGCTGGATGGACCCAAGGGCGTCGGGAAGACGGCCACGGCTGAGCGCCGGGTGCGGTCGGTCTTCCGCCTGGACACGCCTGCCCAGCGCCAGATCGCTGAAGCCGACCCGGCCGTACTGCTGAGCGCGGAACCCCCCGTCCTCTTCGACGAGTGGCAGCATGTGCCACCGGTCTGGGATGCGGTCCGCCGTGCGGTGGACGCGGGTGTGGCGCCGGGCACGTTCCTGCTCGCCGGCTCGAGTGCGCCGACGGTTGCGCCCACGCACTCCGGCGCGGGGCGCGTGGTCAGTCTGCGCATGCGACCACTGTCGCTGGCCGAACGTGGACTCGGCGCGCCGACCGTCAGCCTCAAGTCGCTGCTCGCTGACGGGAAGTCCACGATCACCGGCGAAAGTCGCGTCGACCTGATCGGCTATGCCCGCGAGATCATCGCGTCGGGATTCCCCGGCCTGCGCGGCCTCACCGGCCGTGCACTGCGCGCACAACTTGACGGTTACCTCGCGCGCATCGTCGACCGCGACTTCGTGGAGCAGGGGCACGCCGTGCGGCGCCCTGACACGCTGCGGCGGTGGATGACCGCCTACGCGGCCGCCACGGCAACCACGACCTCGCTCGACAAGATCCGTGCCGCAGCGACCAGTGGCGAGGGTGACACGGCCGCCAAGTCCACGGCGCTCGCGTACCGCGACGTCCTCGAGCGACTGTGGATCATCGACGCCGTGCCGGGGTGGACGCCGTCACGCAATCAGCTCTCGCGGCTGACGCAGGCACCACGACACCACCTGGCCGACCCGGCACTTGCTGCGCGATTGCTTGGCATAGACGAAGGCGCACTCCTGAGTGGCGCGGTGTCGCCGCTGTTCGACGAGCGCGATGGCGCTCCCATTGTTCGTGCGCCAGCGCCGCGTGACGGGACGCTCTTCGGCCAGTTGTTCGAGTCGTTGGTGACGCTCTCCGTGCGCACGTACGCCCAGGTGGCGGAAGCGCGCGTGCGGCATCTCCGTGACCAGGACGGACGCCACGAGGTGGACATCATCGTCGAGCGCGCGGACCAGCGTGTTGTCGCTTTCGAGGTCAAGCTCTCGGCCGAGGTGGATGATCGCGATGTGCGGCATCTTCTGTGGCTTCGCGACAAACTCGGCGACGATCTGCTCGATGCCGCCGTGCTCAGTACCGGAACACACGCCTATCGGCGGCCTGATGGCATTGCCGTCATTCCCGCCGCGCTGCTCACCGCATGAACTCCACGTTTCCGATGACCAATGCCGCTGCGGCCATGTCGGCCGACACCACCACGCGTGCCACGAACACGGCGACCCCGAATCTCCCCGCGTTCGTCTGGGCGGTGGCCGACCTGCTGCGCGGTGACTTCAAGCAATCCGAATAAGAAATGCGGCTTTTTCGTTGGCGGGGCTTTGCCAGGCATCTGCCAGAGCTTTGCTTGGGTACGGCTCGTGGTGCTGGAGGCAAGACTTGGGGTGTAGACTAGCCGGTGGCGAGTCGCCCACGCTCGACCCGGCAGTACAAGATCAGCGAGGACGATGTCCTCGGGGGGCGCGGCTCGCTGCGGCGGCGCGTCGGGTCTCATCGAGAACCCTTCCCAGTCGCTGGATCACGGCATTGCTGATGTCGAGCGCCCTCGCCACCGCAGGCCATTCGGCCACGGCGGCTGCGACCTCCTCCAGCGCTTCCGTGGCCTGGCGCTCGTCGAGTCCCGCGTCCCGCGCGAGCTGACGCATGCCTCTCATGGTGGGCGCGAGTGACTCGCCGCCGATGGCCGTCGTGTGATACCCCGAGATGCCCGCGCTGAACGTGAGATCGTAGGCCGGAGCGAGGTGCCAGTCCCCCGCCGGGTCCATCAGGAATGCGAAGTTCCTGCTGTGATCGTCGCGATTGTGCGAGAAGACGTTGAACGCCATGCGCCGCACCGCCTGCTCGACGTTCCGCATGTCCCTCGTGAGGCCTGCCGTGACCGCCAGGAACGCTTGGTAATCGAGCGAGGGCTGGCGGTGGCTCGCGTGCAGCAGTCCGCCCAATGTGTGCATGTGCAGACGTCCGCGCCCGCCGGGGCCATGCCGGTCGAAACGCTGGACGCCGAACCACCGGTGTCCGTCCCCGGCCGTGAAGAGTTGTGCGGGGGGCATGTCGATCTTGGCGGCCCGGGCGAGCTGCCAGTACGCGAGCTCCACGACCCCCACGTCCCGGCCGTAGGCGGTCGTGTCTTCGCGCGATGCAAACTTGATGAGGTACGGCGTGAACTCATCGGAGAGCGGCGGCGTCCGGGTAGCCACTATCGCCGGCATCACGCCGGCAATCACGCGTCCGTCGCGCGAGACCCCAGCGAGCACTTTGGGCCGTGCACCGCCCGGAGAGCCACCCGCGGCGACGTATTGCGGGAGGACTTCCTCGGGACTGCCTTCCAGCAGTCGCTCACCCTGTGCGGCGAGCGCGGCGAGGTCCAGGTCCCACGGGGTGAGGCGTGCTTCGTCTGACGCGAGGACCTGCGCCGGTCGGAACGTCAGGGCACCCATCACGGCTTCGCCGAGGGCGGCAAGGCGGTCGATGGGCGTTACACGCTCACGCGGGCGGCCCAGCGCCTCGAACGCGCGGTCCTGCACGAGGCGGCCAAATCCATCCGGCAGGGCGTCCGCGAACACACCGGGCAGCCGGTCGAAGTCGCGCTCCGGATGCTCAAAGAGTCCGGCACGCACGTTCAGGTGGTGCGGGGAAATTGGAAGGGGAGCCGCCAGAAACTCTACGTCGTACTCGAATGCGACTCGCGCCCCGTCTTCGGCGAGCGTCCCCACACGCCGAGGGAGAAGGGGTATTCCGTCAGCCGCGTGGCTGAACTCCAGCCAGACCTCAAGGCGTCGCATCGTCGCCCACCTGCTCTGAAGTAGAGGACTTCACCAGTCGGACCACTGCGCCGGCCAACCCGACGCTGGATGCCGCCGACGTCGCGGTCCCCTTGGGCGTGCTCATTTGGGCTCGACGCCCTCGCGCCCGAATACGGCGCCGTGCGGTCACATGCGTCTCCAACTCGTCCAGCGACGAGGCGGCGGGCTCCTGGAAAAGCCCACTGAACTCCTGTAGCGAGTCGAGCGCTACGGCGATTTTGAGGAGACGCACGAGCGAGATTTGCCCGGTCTGCTCGAACCGCTTGAGGGTGTCGACCGCGATTCCACTCCGCTCTGCAAGCTCTCCCCGGGTCCAGCCGCGCGCCAATCGGCCAGCCACCGCTCGGCGGGCAATCTGGCGCTGGACAGCGCCTAGCGATGTAAATACAAGTGGTCGCATGTTACCAATAAATGTGCGTTTACAGTGGTTAGTGGTCAATAGTGGCCACTTTTGTATGACTTGGTCGTGTGCAGCGCAGGGATGGGGATCAAGCGTTGGAGCTTGCCGCGCTTGTCGAACACTCAAGCTCCGGGTTTGAGGGGGGGAGTCTACGCTTCCGGTTGCGAAATCGCGCTTGCGTGTATTTTATGCTCAGTAAAGGACGCACGCTCTCACATTCGCCAAGTTCGGATGCCCAATTCAGCCTCCTTGAGGCCCGTGCCCTCGCGTCGCCGCACCCGCACCGTCATTCGCACCTCTATTCGCACCGCCATTCGCGTAGCCGTAGGTGCCATAGCACTCGGGAGTGGCCTCCTGACGGCCTGTGCGCCGTACCACGCGCCACTCGATGCGGGGTCACTGAACACCATGCTCGCACCGCGTACCGGTGTAGTCGGCGCGGTGGTCTGGGGTGCAGATACAGCCGCGCTCGCCGACAGTGTGGCCGCGCTGCTGCGCCGTCCACTCAGCCCCGACGTGGCGGTGCGCGTCACCTTGCTGAGCAATCCGACGCTGCTCGCGCTCTATGAAGAAGTGGGGCTCGCTCGGTCGGACGTGTTGCAAGCCGGTCTGTTGAGCAACCCCCTGGTCTCGGTCGATCGGTTCACCGGGGGCCGCTTTGAGGAGTTCGGTGTGGTGCAGTCGTTTGTGGACCTGCTGCAACGCCCGCTTCGAAAGCGCGTGGCCGCCGCGCAGTTGGAGGCGGTGTCTCTGCAGGTGGCCGACGCCGTCTTTCGCGCTTTGACGGATTCGCGTGCTGCGCTCGCTGACGCAACAGCCGCCGAACAGATCCTGGATCTGCGACGCCGAGCCAGGCAGTCTGCAGCAGCGGCAGCAGTGGCGGCAGAGCAGGTGCATCACGCGGGCAACCTGCTGGATCTCGACCTGGCGAGCGAACAAGCGCGGGCCGCTGAGCGACATGCCGAGGCAATCCAGGCGGAAGGCGCGGCGCTCGCCGCCCGTGAACGTTTGGCCCGGGCTCTGGGTGTCATGGTAGCTGGCGATTCCCTGCGCCTCCCAGCGCGGCTGATCGATACCCTTCAGGCCATCCCGACGCAGGACTCGCTCGTGGCGCTCGCCGTGGCTTCTCGCCTGGATCTGGCGGCGGCGTTGAAGGACATCAATGCCCGTGCACTTGAGGCCGGGTTCACGGCCCGCTTTCGCTATCTGGCCGATGGATCGCTCTCCTATTCGGGTGAATCGGGTGGGGAGCGCTCGCGCAGCGGTCTTGGCCTTTCGCTTCCCATCCCCCTCTTCGACCGGGGGCAGGCGCGCATGCAGCGTGCGGAGAGTCAGTTGCGACAGTCCATGGCCCGACACCAGGTGCTGCTGCGCACGGTTCGGTCGGAGGTGCGCGAGGCGCTCGCACTCCTGACCGCTGCGGAGCGGCGCGTGAGCGCGTATCGCACGAGCATTGTACCACTCAGGCAGCGTGTCACGCAGGAGACCCAACTGCTATACAACGCGATGGCCGTTGGGGTCTTTGGGCTCCTGGACTCCCAACAGTCCGAACTCGCGGCCGGTCAATCCTACATCGAGGCCCTCCGAGACTACTGGACGGCTCGCTACCAACTCGAGCGCGCCCTTGGCACGAGACTCCCATGAGTGATTCGACATACGGCCCGTCGTACGGTTCGACATCCGGCCCGACATCCGGTCCAACACCTGGTCCAGCATCCCGTTCGAATGACGGTACACCATCCACTGATAGGTCCCATCCCGCGTCTGCCGACCGGCGCAGCCTGGTGAAGGCCGGCGCCGCTGCGGTGGGTCTTGCGGCGCTCGGACCTCGGGTGGCATCAGCGCTGTCCAATCGCAGTGTGGATCACAGTCTGAATGTCGCATATGCCCCCGGTGTTCCGGGCCGCGACTACACTCCCGTCGTCACGCCGAACGGTGAGACGCTGCCATTCCGCGTGGTAAAGGGCGTCAAGGTTTTTCATCTGGTTGCGGAACCTGTCACGCACGAGTTCGCGCCGGGACTCACGGCAGAGTGCTGGGGTTACAACGGCCGTACACCAGGGCCTACGATCGAGGCGGTGGAAGGAGATCGGGTTCGGATCTACGTGACGAACAAGCTCCCTGCGGCGACCACGGTGCATTGGCACGGCATCCTGTTGCCGTCGGGAATGGACGGGGTTTCGGGGCTGAGTCAGGCGCCGATCCCTCCGGGGGCCACGTTCCGGTACGAGTTCACGCTGCGCCAGCATGGTACCTACATGTACCACTCGCATCGCGATGAGATGACACAGCAGGCGCTTGGCATGATGGGCATGTTCGTCATCCACCCACGCGTCAATGCTCGTCGGCCCGAGCGCGACTTCGTGTTGCTCACGAGCGAATGGAAGGTGCTGCCTGGTGCGCGTCGGCCCGATCCGAACGAGATGCTCGAGTTCAACGTGC
Organism: uncultured Gemmatimonas sp.; assembly: GCA_964586985.1. GTDB lineage: Bacteria > Gemmatimonadota > Gemmatimonadetes > Gemmatimonadales > Gemmatimonadaceae > Gemmatimonas. The sequence continues at coordinate 29,573 of CAZPJX010000003.1, forward strand.
TGACCTTCAACGGGAAGGCCTTCCCGGGTACGGCGCCGCTCATGGTGCAGCAGAACGACCGGGTGCGCATCCGGCTTGGCAATCTGAGCGCGATGAGTCACCACACCATCCATATCCACGGGCATGCCTGGACGCTGACTGAAACCGATGGCGGTGTCATCCCTCCGTCGGCTCGCTGGCCCGAGGTGACGCAGCTCGTGCCGGTTGGGAACACCAGAACCCTGGATTTCGTTGCCGACAATCCGGGTGACTGGGCGCTGCATTGTCACATGTCGCATCATACGATGACGCAGATGGGGCACGCTGGTGTCAACGTGCTGGGTGTCGATGCCGCGGCGATTGATCGGGCAGTCCAACCGATATTGCCGGCCTACATGACCATGGGAACGGATGGCATGGGTGACATGGGCGCGATGGGGATGAAGGTTCCCGCCAACAGCACGCCCATGTTCGGCGCGCCGGGCCCGCATGGCTACATTGACATGGGCGGCATGTTCACGGTCCTCAAGGTGCGTCCGAAGCTTGGTCCACACGACGAACACGGCTGGTGGGACCCACCGCCGGGCACGCTCGCGCGGGCGGCCACGACGGAGGAGCTTTCGGAGGACGGTATTGCCGTCGACGTTGCCCCGTCGGACCAACCCGCAGCCCATCACCATCCGCCGCCACCGAAGTCCCGATGACCGCTCGCAGACAGCAGGGCCCAAAGCTGCAGGACTCCGTGCGACTGTCTGCCGAGGGCTTGGGGAAAATTCTTGGCGACCTGGAGGCGCGCGTGCTCGAGGCCGTGTGGACCCTTGGCGAACCGGCGCCCGCCCGCGTGGTCCATGAAGAGGTCATTCGTGAGCACGATGTCGCGCTGCTGACCGTGGTCACCGTTCTCAACAAGCTGGTTGCAAAACAGATTCTGGCTCGACGCAAACAACACGACCTGCTGCACTATCGGGCGTTGATGACCCGCGAGGCATTTCGAGACTACGCTTCGCGGCGGATGGTGGAGGGCGTGATCGATTTTGCGCCTGCCCGTCTCGCGGCATCCTTCGTGGACGTCCTGGCAGAACGAGATCCCACCCATCTCGACGAGCTGGCTCGGCTGGTGCGAGAAGCGAAGGAGCGCCGTGGCTGAGCGGTTGGAGCGAGAGTGGTTGCGCCGCGAGACTGGAGCAAGAGAGAGGCGGTATCAGCGCGGCCTGGTGCTCGCGCTCGCGGTGGTACTGCTTGGCTCCCTTGCACCCGTCGTCGGTGCGCACATGCTCGGCTTCGTGGACCGGCCGTTTTCTGGCAGTGATCACGTTGGCGCGCTCTGCCTGATTGCATTGCATGTGTTCATGGCGCCGACGCACCGCGCGCTGCATGTCGTGGTTGCGATGGGTGTCGCGTGGGCGGTTGTGGATCGTCTGCGGCTTGCCGTCCATGTGCATCGAACATTGCGCGGTGTCGTCGCTCGTGAGGGCAACGACCTTCTCGCTCGGGCGGCTCAGCGCGTCGGTCTCGACGCGCGTCGTGTACGTGTCGTTGACGCGCTGCCATTCCCGGCGTTCACGGCTGGTGCGAGGGCGCCGGTCGTGTATCTCGCCTCCTCTCTCATCCGTGGTCCCGATGCCTTGACGGAGGAGGAGCTGACGGCGGTGATGGCGCACGAGGCAGCCCACGTGCGGCGGCGTGACCCACTGCGGTTTGCCGTGCTACGTGCGCTGTCGCAGGTGTTGTTCTGGGTGCCCGCCTTGCGCCACTTGGCCGAAGATATTGCGGATGAGGCGGAGATTGCGGCCGACGATGCTGCCGGAGGCCTCAGTGACCCGATCGCCCTGGCCAGCGCGCTGGTCAAGCTCGGGGCGTGGCGCTACGCGCCAACGCCCGCTGTACTGTCTGGTGCAGGTGTGGGGTTTCTACGAAAGGATATGCTCGATCGACGCGTGCGACGGTTGTTGGGCGAACATGTGGTGCCACGCCCACGTCTGACGCGTAGTGGCATCGCGGTCGCCGTGGCAATCCTCACGATCAGTACACTGTCAGGCGTTGTGGACCTGCATGCCCTGCCATCCCACAACATGACGCATGCTGCGGATGTGCACTGCGCACACGACGGCATGGCGTCATTTCGTCACCTCTTCTGTCGCTGGGGCGTGGAGGGGCCGCTGCTACCGGACGGCGGCAAGGACTGTCCGCACCAAGGACATTGAGTGGCCGGCCTTCCGTCGTGCGTTGGCTACAGGGCGTGCAGGACATCCCGGCGCTCGGTGATCCTGCTCGCGATGCCGCTGAGACCCTGGTGTTGCCTGTGAGCAAGCGCCTCTCGACAGGTTCCTACACGGCGCGGTATAACCCCGCCGTTGCCGGATGCCTCCGGTGCTCAGGCCTTGCGGCGGCGCGAGGACCAGTGCACGGCGCGAATGGTCCACCCAGAGGTGCTGCGTGAGAGGACCATCAGTTCCGCCATCTCCGAGCCCGTCGAACCCTCCGTGCCGTTGGGTGGCGTGACGGACTTGGTGACCACATAGGCGACGTCGCCGAGCACGCGGACCTGCACGAGACTGCGGGTGGCCTTTGAATCCTTGCTGGCCGCCATGTCGGCACCCAGATGGTGGCCAAGGTACTCAGCGCGCGTCTGGATCGCGCCGGCCTCCAGCACCATCACGTCAGCGGACAGGAGAGCGGTGGCGCGCACCGAGTCGCCGGCGGTGAGCGCACTGTGGAATTGCGTGACCGTGGCAACTGCAGACGCCGAATCGCTGCGCGTTGACTGCGCAGCGAGGGGGGATGCGGCCACCCAGAGCATCAGCAGGGCGGGAAGCGAGCGAGCGCGGGCTGTGGCGGACATCAGGACTCCTGGGCGAGAAGGCGGGTCGAACCGAGCCTACAGTATCGCGAATAAGATACCTCGACAGGCGGTTTGACTCGTACTGGCATTCCCGCTTCCAATCCATGAGCATTGAAGCACCCTCTGGGCTTTCCGTATTCGGCCTGCTTGCTTCCGTCACATTTCGTATCGCATCATGCGCCTTCCCGCCCCTGCTGTAGACCTGACTTCGACGCTGGCAGCGCTGCCGGCACCCCCTCGTCGTGGTGCCTCGATCCGGCCCAGGATCGCGACGACGACCGCAGCAGCACTCGCAGTTCTCGTCGCTGCGGCTGTCATGACGCCAGGGAGCGTGCTGGCGGCGCAGGTCGTGCCGGGAGTGCAGCGCGCCACGGCGCAACGGGCGATGGCGCGGCCGCCAGCCCGTGCTCCATTGGTCATGGGTGCGGACCGTCTGTTCACCGAATACCCACAGCTCATTCGCGGGAAGGCGGTGGCATTGGTCTCCAATCACAGCGGCCGCCTTGCCAACGGCATGCATCTCGCCGACGCGTTGCACGCGGGGCCTGGCAGGGCACTTGGAGTGCGGCTCGCGGCGCTGTTCGGCATGGAGTACAACATCCGCAGCAACGACTACTCCATCCAGCGCGATCCGGAGCAGACTGTGGACAGTGCCACGGGTGTTCCCAAGTACAGTCTCTATGGGGAATTGCATAAGCCGACCCCGGAGATGCTCAAGGGGGTCGACGTCATCGTGTATGACATCCAGGAAGTTGGTGCCCGGTTCTACGAGCACGTCAACATTCTTGGCTTCGTGATGGAAGCGGCGGCCGAGCAGAGGATTCCGGTGATCGTGCTCGATCGTCCGAATCCCCTGGGAGGGCTGGGCGCCGACGGATTCCTGGCGGACAGCACGGCGTTCTACCGGTTCGGCTCCTATACCGCGATTCCGGCGCTGCACGGTATGACCCCGGCCGAACTGGCCCGGTTCTATCAAGGCGAGCGGATGCTGCGAGGCGGTGTGCGGGGCGAGCTGCACGTGGTGCCCATGAAGGGATGGACCCGCGACATGTGGTTGGACGACACCGGGCTCCCCTGGCACAAGCCCTCGCCCAATCTCGTCGCCTTCTCGTCGCTCGTGGCCTATGCCGGCACCTGCCTCTTCGAGGCGCTGAACCTGTCAGAGGGACGCGGCAGCGACACGCCCTTTGAACTCATTGGTGCGCCCTGGCTGGACAACCAGCGTGCCGTGGCGATGCTCAATGCCCAGAAGCTTCCGGGCGTGTGGTTCACTGTGGATCAGTTCACTCCACTGCAGCGGCCTTTTCACGGCCGACCGCCGGCGTACACCGGGCAATCGCTGCCCGGCATCCGCCTGCATATCACCGACCGCACGACGTTCCGGCCCTATCGTGCGGGTGTCGCACTCATGTGGGCCGTGAACGCCTTGCACGCGGACAAGTTGGAGTGGAAGGATGCGGTGCTGGATCGCCTCGCGGCGACGCCGCGCCTCAAGAACATGCTGCAGGCTGGACGTTCGCCGCAGGAGATCTTCGCGTCATGGGAGCCGGAGCTGGCGCGATTCCATCAGCGGGCGGACAAGTACCGTCTCTATCGCTGACGATACGGATTCAGCGGTGACCCTCGTGGGACTGCTGGGCCTTCCCTGCCGTGTTCGCAGTTTTCCGCTTGGCGTTGCCGGCTTCACGCACGCGCACCTCGAGCCACTGCGACATTGCGGCATGCGGCAGCAAGGGTTCGCCGGAGTAGACCGATGGGGTGCCCTTGATATCCGTGGGCACCTTGTCGCGGCTCACCTCACCCTTTGAGACAAGCACCGGGACGACGATCACGTCCTTCCCTGTCGCCATCTGCTGCAGCGCAATGAGCTCGCGCACTCGTGTGACGGCCTCGGCGCGCACTGCCACCGGCGCATCGTCTCGCACGAGTTCGACCTTCACATCGCGGAAGCCAGTCATGGCCTTCACGGAGTCCGCTACGGGGCGGAGGTTTTCCATCCACGCGGCATAGTCTTCCGCCGAGTTGGGGCCGTGGCCGACAATCAGCAGCGCCCGTTCGCTCGGATTGGGCGCCAGAGCCCTGGCGCGATCTGCCAGCACGCGTGCGATCTGCGGCGCATCATCCATGGCTGGGGTGACGATGATTGGCAGCTTGGTCTTCGGCTTCTCGATGCCGGACATGTGCAGGTGATGCGTCATGTCGGCATCGAGTTCCACCGGTTCACCGGCCAGGTAGCGCACCTGGTCGTAGTGCCCCGAGTGGCTTGAGACGAGCATCGGCACGACCACGATTCTGGAGACGCCCTTGGATTCCAGGCGGGCCACAGCGTCCTGGAAGCGGGACGTTGCCGCTCCCGCACCCATGAGGAAACTCACCTCGAGTGGACCATCGGTCCTGGCCTTGCAGGCCGCATCGATCACGAGCGCATTCCAGAGCGAGTCGCCGCCGTGGGCGAGCACCACCACCCCGGTCTTTCCACTCGCCTGCGCGTAGAGGGAAGCGGGCAGCGTGGCCAGCGTGAGGGCCGCCGTGGCTGTGAAGGTGGCCAGGGTGGCGACGCGGCGGAGACTGGCAGGGAAGGACATCATCGGATTCATCGGGCGGGAGTGTGGTGGAAGGTCCAGGAGAGGGATGCATAGAGCTGGCGTCGGTTGAAACCGGCCCATTGCGTGGGTTGTGTGTCGAAGGCGTTGTCTGCGCCAAAGACGATTTCCGGTGCACCGGTGAGCGCTCCGATCCGACGGGCCAGCCGAAGGTCGAGCCGAGGGAAGGCATCACGCCAACTGGTGATCTGACCACTGGTCGTGTCACGTTCCATCGGTGTACGACCCGTGAAGACGCCGGTCGTACTGATGCGCACGCCGAATACGGCGGGCAGACTCAGGGTGGCACGCGCCGAGACCTGGGGGCGTCCCAGCAGCTCGTTGCCGGTGGCATCGTCGCGCGTGGTGAGCAGCGAGACACTGCCTTCGGTGCGAACGCCGTGAAGCACGAGTCCACCTTCGAGGTCAAGACCTCGCGTGGAGCCGTTGTCGACGTTGGCGTACTGGAATACCGTCGGTTCACCTGGCGCACTCACCGCGCGCGCCTCGATGAAATCCACGAAGCGGTTGTGGAAGGCCTGCAGGCGTAGGTACGTGCGGCTGGCGGTCCATTCCGCGCCGCCCATGAAGTTTTGTGATGACTCGGGCTGCAGATCGAGGTTGCCGTTTACCGCATAGCCCGCGCCGGTATTCACGAAGCGCATGTAGAGCTCCTTGAAGTCCGGCGCACGGAAGCCGGTGCCATAGGAGCCGCGCAGCGTGAGATGTTCTCCGATACGCTGCCGCGCTCCGAGGCGAGGCGTAACGTGCGTGCCCCACTGCGTGCTCTGTGTGAGGCGAACACCCGGGACGATCGAGAGGGCTGGCGTCAGCGCGGCTTCGATCTGCGCATAGGGCTCGAACAGTGTGATATCGCGGGTGCCGCCCAGCATTCGGTCCGTCTCCGCGACATCCCGCCGTACCTGGGTGCCCACATCCAACGCCATCGCTTCGCTCAGGCGCCCGTTGTAGACCGCATCGATCTGTGCGACCTGCTGGATCTGTCGCGATCCCGTATCACCGGCGATGGGGCGGGTTTCGATGCTGGCCCGCTGCAGGTGATCGTAATGTGAGCCCGAGAGCGTGAGGCTGATGCGGTGCTGCCGCACGGCACCAAACTGCAGGCTGCCATTGACGCGCCCACTCCACTGCCGGTTGTCACCGAAGTTGTACAGGGAGCCCGCGAGCCAGCGCTGCCGCTCATCCAGGCCGAGCAGGCTCGCTTCAACGGACCGGCTGCTGTCGGGTGCCCAGCGCAGTTTGGTGGAGACATCACTGCGGGCCGTAAGGGCGCCAGACGTGCCCGACATGCCCGGAGTGGTTTCGGTTTGGCGTCGCGAGAGATCGGTGGCCAGACTGATGGCGCCGCGGGAGAACGTGAGCGCGGCGGAGCCATCGCTGCGGGCCTGCGTGCCCAGCGTGCCAAGCAGGGCGACCCCGTAGTATGGACCGTCGAGCGTTGGGGCACTGCGGGTGATGATGTTCACCACACCGCCCATGGCGTCGGTGCCGTAGAGTGTGGACTGCGGACCGCGCACCACTTCCACGCGATCGACCATCGTCACCGGAATACGGGAGATATCGAAGACCCCGGAGATGCGTCCGGCGAGTGGCTGGCCGTCGAGCAGCACCAGCACACGCTCGGATCCGATGCCCTGCAGCATCACGCCTGCGCCAGCGGGATGTCCACCCTGCAATTCGATGCCCGTCTGTTCGAGAAGCACTGACGCGATGTCGTTCGCCCCCGTGCGTTCGATGTCGGATCGGGTGATCAGCTCCGTGGTCGTGACGGCGTCCTTGAGACGCTCTTCGCGTCGGGCGGCAGTGACCACCATCTGGTCGAGCGCGAGCGGCGCGGCATCGAGGGTAATGAGGCGCTCGATCTGCTGGTTGTCACCGATCTCGAGGGTGAATCTCGATGGGACATAGCCCAGCAGGCGCGTCTGGACCGTGTACCGACCCGGCGTGATGCGCTGCACGCGCCAGCCACCCTGCGCGTCGGTGCGAAGCCGCAGGGTGTCGGGGCCCAGGAACTGCACATCGGCACCGGAGAGCGGTTGGCGATCGGATGCATCGATCACGCGCCCCTGGACACTGCCAGAGGCGGACAGGGGTACGCTCGCAGGGGGCAGATCGCCGGCGCGGGTCATGAGCGCCAGGGCCACCATCCAGGGGTGCAGCATCATTCGGGGAGCTGCGCGTACCGGAAGCTGATGTGCCGCGACGCGCCTGTGGCGCTGTAGTAGTTGAGAATCTGTACCTTCCACGTGCGGGTGCCGCGGCGAATCAGGTACACATCGAAGGTGGGCGTGATGCGATTGTCACCCGCGAGGTTGTACTTGTAAAACGGCGCCGTGCTGAACACGCCCGCATACACATCTCGGCGATAGGCATTGGCGACCGTGCTGTTAGGTGTGGCCGTGGCGAAGGACTCGTCGGGAATCCTGGCGGCCGCCGCCTTGCCACTCCCACTCGCGCCGCCGTTCACGCGAACCGAGTATCCATCGAATCGCAGTTCCCAATCCGTTCCGCTGCTCGTCACCGCGCCTGTATTGAGATCGAAGTTCTTTGCGCCCGTTGCCAGATCGATCTGCGCGGTACGCACCGTGCCGAAGGCGGCGTCGGTGTTGCCTGCCAGTGCGTACTCCAGGGTGATGCGACCGGGGTTGGTGGTCGTGGGCGATGCCAATCCCGTGACCCGCACCTTGGCAAACCCGGTACTGTCGGCGTAGCGCACGAAGTACACGGAGTCGGCGTTCGCTGTCGCGCTGGCGCCCGTGCCGCTGTAGAGACCACCGATGGCTGGCGTGAGTTTATCGGATACGAATGTGGCCGTCGCTGGTGTCCGGCTCAGGGCGTCGAATTCGGCTTTCTCGCCGTCGGGCGTCATCGCGAGCCAGGTGGCGTTGGTCGGATTGGCCGAAGAGTTCTGGCAGAGACAGTAGCCCGTCACACCACCGGGGCCCGCCTGGCCGCCGTTGAGCATCACGCTGCTGCCGCTGAACGCGATGTCCCATGCGGAAGATTCCCCGCTCGAAGGCGTGGGGGTGACCACGGCGCTGTCCGCCAGGCTCACGTACACCCAGCGTGTGGAGGCATCCACGGTGAACGCCCCGCCGGTAGGCGCAGGGGGGGCGATGACATCGCTGGTAGTGCAGGCGGCCAGAAGCAATGTGGCGGCCGCAATGATGGGAGCCTTGCCGGAAAGGATTGTGAGGGGCATCAGTGGCGATATTAGATGAGAGCCGTTATCATGTAACGATTCCTGATGCTAGTATGCTATTCCGACAAAATCAATCGGGATTAATTACAAATTGATTTCTTTCGGGGAATCGGTCAGTTCCCGGCTGCGGCAGCGCGCAGGTAGCGTTCAGCGAGCTGTTCGAGGCGCTCGTCCTTGTCCCGACGGGCGACGGTGAGCCAGTGCTGAACATGAGGGACCAGACGCGGGTCCCCCCACCCAATTTCCGTCACCGCCTCCGCGCCCACGGTATCACCGACCCGGGCACCTTCGAGTAGGGTACGCGCCGCTGCGCGATCAAACTCCGGCGCACCCCTGGGCGGGAGGTCGTAGGTGGGACGCCGCTCCGGGGGGCCGGCATCCTCGTTCACGAATGCCCTGGACATTCCGCAATGTGCTGCGGAGGGGCCTCGCGGGACAGTTACCGACTGAAGAACAGCCAGACGGCACTTGCGAACCCGATAACCGAAACCGCACTGCGCACCCATGCCTGCGGTACCCGCTGTGCGATGCCCGCCATGAGATAGCCGCCTGCACTCGATCCGATCGCCATGACCAGCGCGACCGGCCAGTTCACCAGGCCCATGAACGCAAAGGCGAGCGCCGCCACTCCATTGAAGCAGATGCCATTGAAATTCTTGAGGCCGTTCATCTGGTGGATATTGGTCAACCCCATCAGACCGAATACGGCCAGCATGACGATGCCTGCGCCCGCGCCGAAATAGCCGCCGTAGATCCCCACGGCGAACTGAGCGACGAGCATGCCGGCGGTGGGATCGATGGGGCGGGTGGCATCGGGATGGGCCATGGTCCGAGCGCGCAGCCATCGCATGACCGGGCCCTGCACCGCGAAGAGCGCCGTGGCACCCAGCACGAGCCAGGGGACCAGGGCACGAAACCGGGCTTCGCTGGTCACGAGCAGCAGCCACGCCCCGAGACACCCGCCAAGCACGCTGGGCACCGCGAGGCGGAGCGCCCAGCGCTCGGCGCCGGCGAGTTCCCGTCGATACCCCAGCATGCTTGCGAGCGAACCCGGCCAGAGGGCCACCGTACTGGTGGCGTTTGCCGCGACCGCGGGAATGCCGAGCCCCAGGAGCGCGGGGAATGTGAGCAGCGTGCCGCCCCCCGCGATGGAGTTGACGGCACCACCAACGGCGGAGACTGCGGCAATCGCAGCGAGATGCATGGCGCCAAGCTGCTGGGCTCCGGCTGCCATGGCGCTGGATGCGACGATCATGCGCGTCGCCCCGTCGCGGCATGCGCCCCGCGATGCAACATCGCGGGGCGCCGCGCGCACCCTCGAACGGACCTTGTCGTGGTCCTCACCCGTTGCGGACAGCCAGAGCGAGGCAGATCCAGCCCAGGATGAAGCAAACGCCGCCCAGGGGTGTGATCATCGCCAGTCCACGAGCCCCGGAAAGGGTGTAGCCGTAGAGCGACCCCGAAAAGAGCACGGTGCCCGCCACAAAGAGCCAGCCGCTTGCCGTAGTCATTGTGCCCGGCCACCGACTGGCCACCCAAGCCACGGCAAACAGCGCCAAGGCATGATACATCTGGTACCGGGCGGCCGTTTCGAACACCTCGAGCAGGCGTGGTTCGAGTTTCCCGCGCAGGCCATGCGAACCGAAGGCTCCCGCGGCCACGCTGATGGCGGCAGAGAGTGCCCCGATCGTCAGGAAGAGTCTGTCCATTTACTTCGGTCCGATCGAATATTCCTTCGGCGGTGTCGCGCCGAGGAGGTGCTGCACGAAATAGTCCCAGCGACGACGCATCATGTAGTTGGACGCGGCACCGAAGCCATGCGCGGCGTTCGGGATCATGATCAGATCGAAGTCCTTGCCTGCCTTGATCAGCGCATCCACGACCAGCAGGGTGTTATCGGGTGGCACGTTGTCATCCATGGTGCCATGCGCGAGCAACAGCTTGCCCTTGAGGTTCTTGGCAACGGTCTGGTTGGCTTCGGCGTCGTAGCTGTCCGTGGTACCGGTGCGAGTCAGCAGCCCCTGATAGCGTTCGCCCCAGTCGTCTTCGTAGTTGCGATTATCGTGGTTGCCCGACTCGGCGATGCCCACCTTGAAGAAATCGGGATAGCGGAACAGGGCACCGGCGGTGGCGAACCCGCCGCCTGAATGTCCCCAGATGCCAACGCGATCGAGGTCGATGAAGCGGTAACGCGCGGCCAGTTCCTTCATGCCAGCGATCTGATCGGGCAGTGTGTTATCGCCCATGCGGCCGTAGTAGGCATCATGGAAGGACTTCGATCGCATCGGATTGCCCGTGCCGTCGATGGAGACGATGATGAAGCCCAGCTCGGCCAGCGCCTGGTTGTCCCGCGTGGCGGCGGTGAACTGCCGACTGCCCACCGAACCACCCTGCGGCCCCGGATAGATGTAGTTGATGATGGGGTACTTGCGCGTGGAGTCGAGCTGCGTGGGCGTCCACATGAGCCCGTAGAGATCCCACTTGCCGTTGCGGTCCTTCACGGTGATGCGCGTGGGAGGCTTCCATCCCGTCGCGGTGAGCTTGCTGATATCGCCGGTTTCCAAGGTGGCAATCAGCTTACCGCTGCGCGCATCGCGCAGCACAGCCGTCTGTGGCAGATCCGGACGAGACCAGCTGTCCACGAACCGAGCACCGTCGGGTGAAAGCGAAATGTTGTGGTCACCGTCCTCTGGCGTGAGCAGCGTGAGCCCCTTGCCATCCATCCCGATGCGATAGAGATGGCGGAAGTAGGGGTCACGCCCCTTCTCCTTGCCCGAGGCGGTGAACCAGATCATGCGGGCCTTGGTATCGAGCCGCTCGATGGACAGGACGCCGCCCTCACCAGTGGTGATGCGATTCTTGAGCGTACCGGTGGTGAGATCGTAGAGGTAGAGCTGTCCCCAATCGTCCCGCTCGGAGAACCAGATCACTTCGTTGCTGGCCGGCATGATACGCCAGTTCTGATCGCCGTCGCCGCTCTCGAACTGGGTGGCCACTTCCTCACGCAGCACATCGCGGATCTCGCCGGTGGCGGCATCGGCCACGCGCAGCGTCGCGATCTTGTGATCGCGCGAGTTGGAGAGGAAGGCCAGTTTGCTGCCATCCGGATACCATTCCACATCCGCCAGCTTGCCCCCACAGGCGATATGGTCGCAGACGGAGCTGCGGTGTTCATCGGGCGGCATGCGGAAGCGAACCACGCGGGGTGTGCTGCTCAGGTCGATGACCACGCGCTGGATCATGGAGACCACGCTGTCCCCTGGCAGCGGGTACTTCCAGGCTTCCAGCTCGGGATGCCCCACCTTCGTGCGTACGAGGTACATCTCACCGACGTTGCGCTGGTCCTGCTGGAAGGTCGCGATCTTCTTCGAATCGGGGGACCAGATGAGGATGGCGCGGTTGGAGTGCACCCAACCGGCGTTGTCGGTGGCGTAGCCAAAATCCTTGACGCCATCGTTGGTGAGCTGCGTCTCCAGATTCGACGCCATATCGCGCACCCAGAGATTCCAGTCGCGCACGAAGGCGCCCTTGCTGCGATCCGGAGAGAGCACCACGGGCTCACGCCCAAGCGGGCGCGCCATTGGACCAGGCGTACCGGCCGATGGCGGACAGACGGTGCCAGCCGCCGCGCAGTTGGTCTTCACGCCCTTTAGGTCGACGAGCATGACGGGCTGGGAGCCGTCGGCGTGGCGCACGCGGTAGGTGAAACGGCCGTCCGGAAGCCACGACGGCTGCACACCGGTGTTGGACACCAGATTCGTCGTGTTGAAACCGAGAAACCGTTCGGCGCGCGCGTAGTCGTCGGCTGTGAGCACGCGCGACTGCGCAACAAGGTCGAGTGGCGTGGCGGCCAGCGCAAATGACGCGGCCAGCAGTCCCGCCGCGACCACGGGGCGGCCGAGGGCCGCGTTCGGAGAGAGTGTGCGACGCATGGGCAGAAAGGGTGTGGGGAAGGAACACTGCAAATTGCCGCATACCACGAGGGCAGGGAATGCCCACGGTGCCGGTTGGCGACCTCCCGGCGTGCGGCTATCCTTCCCTCGTCCCGCCACCATTGCGCGGGGTTCACCCAGTGGAGGAACGACACATGGAACGTACGGCGACCGCCGTCTGGCAGGGCAGCATCCGCGAGGGCAGCGGCACTCTCACGACCCCCAGCGGCGTGCTGAACGCCCAGCCGTATTCGTTCAAGCTGCGTTTCGAGGATGAGGCCGGCCGCAGCGGGACGAATCCGGAGGAGCTCATCGCGGCCGCGCATGCGGGCTGCTTCTCCATGGCCTTGTCGGGCCAACTGACTCGCGCCGGCCATACACCGACGGAGCTGCGGACCAACGCCACGCTCACACTGGAGCAGCAGCCCAGCGGATTCGCCATCACCAAGGTGCACCTGCAGTTGACCGCCACCGTACCGGGCATCACCGAGGAGGCGTTCCAGGCGCTGGCGACCGCGGCCAAGGACGGGTGCCCCGTGTCGAAGGTGCTCAATGCGGAGATCTCCCTGGACGCCACGTTGGTCTGAGATCTGGCGTCGGGAGCGAGGGCGCAGCGCTGCTGCGTCAGAACGGCGCGTCAGCGATGGCGCGCCGTTCTGTATGCGAATATATTCCTATGTATGTATTTACGCATCTCAACGAGGCGGCCGTGGTGAAGCATATGGGGCCGGAGCTTCTGGATCTCGTCGCCGACCGGTTCAAGGCCCTGAGCGATCGGGCGCGTCTGAGTTTGCTGCAGGCACTGCGCGGTGGCCCGCTCACGGTCAACGAACTGGTGGAAGCCACCAGCATGGGGCAGGCCAATGTTTCGCGACACCTGGCGTTGCTGCATACCAACGGGCTCGTGTCCCGCGAACGCGATGGTGTGTACGTACGCTACCAGCTCGCTGATCGGGACGTGCTCAAGCTGTGTGAGCTCGTGTGCGGCCGACTCGAAACGGAATTGAGTGAGCGCCGCAAGGTCATTGCGGGGAAGTAGTCCCGCCCCGTCGACTGGAGTGCTGGCCGCCACTGCCCCTGCTGCCTGAAGGTTCGTCCGGCGGCGCCATGGTCGCCGGCGTCACGCTCCGATCATCTGTTCCAGCATCGCCATGGGGACGGCGCCCACCTGCCGCGCCGTCTCCTTGCCGTCACGCATCACCGCAAGGGTGGGGATGCTGCGGATTCCGAATCGTGCCGACAGGGCCTGGTTGGCGTCGGTATCGACCTTCACCACCAGCGCCCGTCCGCGCTGACGTTTGGCGAAGTCCGCAAAGACCGGCGCCATCATGCGACAGGGCCCGCACCAGTCGGCATAGAAATCAATCATGACCGGTACGGAACTCTGTGCAACGACGGTGTCGAAGGTGGCTTCCGTCAAGACGATGGGCGCGTCAAAGACCAGCCCTGTCCGGCATGAGCCACAGGCCGGCTTCGCGTCGATGCGTGCCAGATCGACGCGATTGAGCTTGCCGCAGGCGGCGCAGGGCAGCACGGCAGGCTGCTTGCGTGCGTTCTCGAGTGTCACGGTGTATTCCCGGCTCTGGGACGGCAGCCGAACAACCTCCCCGCCGCCAGCATTTTCTCGAGCGGGCAGAAGTAGGTGAAGCTCGACTGCAGCAGATTGAACCCCACGAATGCCGTAAAGTAGAAGAATGCGGGTGAGACCAGGAAGCCCAGTGTCACCGACACGAGGATGAAAACACCGGCAATCCGGCGGATGAGGTGATCAGCACACATGAATCGGGCCCTCGGAGTGTCAAGGTGTGCTCGACCGACGAGCTTCGCGTGTGCGAAGCTCCCAGTAGAGCAGGGGAACGACGACCATGGTGAGCAGTGTCGCCACGACGGCACCGCTCATGAGCGCTACCGCAAGTCCCTGGAAGATGGGATCGAGTACCATGACCAAACCGCCAACGACCACGGCCGCAGCAGTCAGGGCAATGGGGCGGAAGCGCACTGCGCCGGCTTCAAGCACCGCATCGGTGAGTGGACGCCCGCGACCTTCCTCGAGCTGGATGAAGTCCACCAGCAGGATGGAGTTGCGCACGATGATGCCTGCCAGGGCAATCATGCCGATCATGCTCGTGGCGGTGAAAAATGCGCCACCGATCGCATGGGCCGGCAGGATGCCGATCAGGGTGAGGGGAATGGGTGCCATGATCACCAGCGGCACGCGGAAGCTCTGGAACCAGCCCACGACGAGGACGTAGATCAGCAGGAGTACAATCGCGAATGCGATCCCGAGATCCCGGAACACTTCGATGGTCACCTGCCACTCGCCATCCCACTTGATGGCCGTCTCATCCAGCGAGGCGGGTGGTTCCGCGTTGTAGATGCCGATGGATGCGCCGTCGATCCGCACCTGTGCCAGCTTCCGGTTCATTTCGAGGATGGCATACACCGGGCTCTCGATTTCCCGGGCGACGTCCGCCGTCACATAGATCGTTGGACGCAAGTCCTTGCGGATGCGGGTGCTTTCACGCACGCCGTCGCGCACGGTGACAAATCGGCCCAGTGGCTGCGCACCCATCCTTGTGGGCACGGGAATCGCAAGTAGCGCCGTGGCGCTGGAGCGGTCTGCCGCAGGAAGGCGTGGAATGATGGACACGGCCTCCCGGGCGGTGGGTGACGGCATGACGCCAGCCGCCGAACCAGAGACGGAGAGGGCGATCGTTTGCACAATCTGCTCCACGTTGGCACCGACTTCGGCGGCGCGATCGCGGTCGACCTGGAACGTGAGTCGCTGCTGTGGTGCCTCCACGGTCCAGTCCACATCCACCACACCGGGAGTCTCCTCGAACACCTGCTTCACGGCCTGCGCCGCCTTGAGCCGTGTGCTGTCGTTCGCGGCATAGACTTCTGCCACCAGCGTGGAGAGCACGGGCGGACCCGGCGGGATTTCCGCGACCTTGGCGGAGGCCCCATAGCGCTGCGCAATGGAATCGACTCCCACGCGTGCCGCCACGGCGATGGCGTGACTCTGGCGCGAGCGCTCGCCCTTGGGCGCGAGATTCACCTGCACGTCGGCGACGTTGGCACCGCGGCGTAGGAAATAGTGGCGGACGAGGCCATTGAAATTGAACGGCGCGGCGGTACCTGCGTAGACCTGCGTGCTCACTACTTCGGGAATTGTGCCCAGCCAGGATGCCATCTCCGAGGCGGCGCGTTGCGTGGTCTCCAGCGTGGTACCCTCCGGAAGATCGAGCACCACCTGAAATTCGCTCTTGTTGTCGAAGGGGAGCATCTTCACCTGGACGGCACGAAGCCCCACCAGCGAGACGCTGCCGAACAGCAGGAGTAGCACCGTGACATAGAAGGCATGGCGCCGAGCCGGCCGCTGCAGCAGGGGCGTCATGAGGCGATGGTAGAACGTGTCGACGCGACCGCCCTCCTCGGGAGGATGGGCCACGGATCCATGGGCGGGCCCCACATGTCCCTTGAGCAGGCGATACGCGAGGTAGGGTGTGACCACGAACGCCACGCCCAGTGAAGCGAGCATCGCCACGGAGGCGCCCACCGGGATGGGTCGCATGTACGGCCCCATCATCCCACTTACGAAGGCCATCGGTACGATCGCGGCGATCACGGTGAAGGTCGCCAGAATCGTGGGGTTGCCAACCTCATCCACCGCATCGATGGCCGCCACATCGGCTGGCCGATCGTTCATGGTGAGATGACGGTAGATGTTCTCCACCACCACGATTGCGTCATCGACCAAAATCCCGATGGAGAAGATGAGCGCGAACAAGGTGATGCGGTTGAGGGTGTAGCCCAGGGCGTAGTAGACAAACAGCGTGAGGGCGAGCGTGACGGGCACGGCCACGAGCACCACCACGGCTTCACGCCAGCCAAGGACCAGCCAGATGAGCAGGGTCACGGACACCGTAGCGACGATCAGGTGGAGAATGAGCTCCCGTGCCTTCTCGCCAGCGGTCTCGCCATAGTCGCGGGTGACCTCGAGTGCGACGCTCGACGGCAGCAGTCGTGCGCGAGCCTGATCGACGCGTTCCATCACCGCTTCGGTGACATGGGTGGCGTTGGCACCTTTGCGCTTGGCCACCGCGATGGTGACCGCGGGTTCGCCGGCAGCATCGCCTGCTCCAGTGCCTGCTCCAGTGCCTGCAACATGAGCTTCGCCGGCGCGCTGATGCGTGACATAGCTCTCCACCTCACCGTGGTCGTCCCGCACATCGGCAATGCTGCGCAGCAGGATCGGCGTATTGCCACGGGTGGCCACCACGAGCCCTGCCACGTCGCGGGCGTTCGTGATGGGCGCTCCCGCCATGATCTGCAGGGTGCGGTCGCCGGTCGTCATCTCTCCGGCGAGGAGTTGTGCATTGGCTTGCCGCAGGGCCATCAGCACCTCGCCCGGGGTGACGCCACTTGCCGCGAGGCGCGCGGCATCGAGTATCACACTTACCTGACGCGGCGCTCCACCAATCACGAAGGTCTCTGCGACCTCCGGCACCGTCCGGATTTCATCCTGGAGGTGCACGGCGATGCTGCGGAGCGTATTGGCGTCCACGCGGCTTCCGTGCAGTGTCAGCGCGAGGACCGGGACATCATCGATGGAGTGCGCGCGGATCACCGGCGGGTGCATCCCGACAGGTGCCGTCGTCATGATGTCGGCCAGCCTGGCCTGCACGCGAGTAATGCTGCGCTCCTGGTCCTCACCCACGGCGAAGCGGACGGTGACCATGGCATAGCCGTCACCCGCTGAGCCATAGACATGCTCGACGCCAGGAATCTCCATCATGCGCTGCTCGATCGGACGGGCAACGAGTTGCTCGGCTTCGGCGGGCGATGCCCCTGGCATGGCGGCAATGACATCGATCATTGGCACGGAGATCTGTGGCTCCTCTTCGCGCGGAGTCGCCATGATTCCCAACGCTCCCACCGCCAGCGACGCCACGGTCACCAGCGGGGTCAACTTGGAGTGTAGAAAGGCACGGGCAATACGTCCGGAAATTCCCCACGAGGCAGGCACGTTCATACCCCGCCGGTGCGGGTGCGGGTGCGCGTCTCGCGCGGCATCACGACTCGATCTCCCACGCGGATTCCGCTGGTGACTTCGACGCGGTCGCCCATGGTCTCGCCGAGACGAATCCAACGCGGTTCACGTCGCCCGTCCTGGTCGACGATGACACCCACCAAGTCCCCATCCCGCACTAGCGCACGGGTGGGGAGCATGATACCGCGCACGCTGTCGGTGGGCAGTTGCAGCGTGGCGCTCGTACCGGCCGCATGCTGCCCATTGGCGTTCGCCACCAATGCGTTGACGGTAAACAGGTTGCTGCTGCCGCTCGGAACCACCCCTTCGATGCTGGCGATGGCCGGTGTCGTCCCGATGGTCACGGTGAGGCGCTGTCCGCGCTGCAGTCGGCGCGTGGCTTCGGCGGGCGCTGTGGCCGTGATGCGCAGCGTGCGCGCGCTCTGAATGGTGAGCAACGGGGCGCCTGGTGCCGCCATGCCTCCTCGATCGATTGAACGTCTGACCACCATGCCATCGAACGGGGCACGCAGTGTGGCGTATCGCGAGGCCGCCTCGAGTTCTGCGGCAGCGGCCCTGGCGGCCCTCACGGCAGCGTCGGCTCGCGCGAGGCCGGTCTGGGCGGCCTCGGACTGTGCTCGCGTGGCCGCACTGTCAGCATACAGGGCCGCAAATCGACGAGCCTGCGTCTCGGCGTCCCGATACAGGGCGTCGGCGTCTGCAACCGATGCCGTAAGACGTTGTGCGCGGGCAGCAAGTTCGCCGGCATCGATGCGCAGCAGCACCTGACCGGCGCGCACCAGATCACCTTCGTGCACCAGCACGTCCGTGACGGTGCCCATGAGAGTTGTACTGAGTGTCGCCTCCTCCAATGGATGGGCGATGCCGGCCGCATGGAATGTCCCCATGTAGGCGGTATCAGCAACGGTGAGCAGCACGCCGGTCGTGTCGGACAACGTGCCTGCGCGCGCTGCGCCGGAGGACGCCGTGAAGCGCTGACCCGCATCCTGCAGCTGCCCGCTCGCGTGCTCATCAGCGCAGCCGGTTGCGGTCAGGACGAGGAGCAGTGCGCCAGGCAGCATGAGCGGGGCGAATCGCGCCCGCGTGAAGGCCGGAATGCGCGAGTGGACGAACGAGAGACGCGTCAACATGTATCAGTTCCCGGGCAGAGGATCGAGTTGAGACGCGATCCCACCGGGATCAGCCCCAACGGCAAGGCGATATTGAGCGCACGCTTCGATGACGGCGTAGCGGGCGGCTGCGTGTTGGAGTGCGCCAGTCGTTGCGCTGGCTTCGGCAGCCAGGAGTTCAGCAATCGTCGTGAGCCCGGCCAGGTAGCGGCGCTGGACGAGGCGGTGCGCCTCCCGGCTCTGGGCCGCACTCTGTGTCGCGAGATCGAGCTGCGCCATCGAGACCTGTACCTGCCGCATGGCTGCCTGCTGCTCGAGCTGCGCCGTCGCCGTGGCGGCGGCTTCTGCCGTGCGTGCGGCGCTCAGGCGAGCGCGGGCCCCAGCCACGTCGGCGAGCTCACTGCCACCGCCGAAGAGCGACCACGAAGCCATGACGCCGATAGTCCAGTTGGGACGACCTGCATAGAAGCCCTTCGGCGAGTTCCAGTCGTACCGTGCGACCCCATTGAAACGGGGCAGCAGG
>CAZPJX010000004.1:0-47590 GCA_964586985.1 uncultured Gemmatimonas sp.
GAGCAGCCAGGGCGCACACGAGCGTTGCCGCTGGGTGCGCGGTTCGCCCCGCTGGGCACCGTGTGCAATGGCGCGTGGGTTGCGGATCATGAGCTCGCGAAGCTGTTCCCGTTGGACCTGCACTTGATCGCCGCAACCGCTGCGGAGCGCTATTCGGGAGCCAGCTATCTCTGGGGTGGCGTGACGCCCTGGGGCGTGGACTGCTCGGGCCTAGTGCAGCGCGCCGCGCGCTTGCATGGCGTGACGTTACCCCGCGATGCCTGGCAGCAGGCTGAGGCTACCGATCTGATCGCGAGCGATGCCTGTGCGGATCATGCTCCCTCGGACCTGTTGTTTTTCTCGGATCGGGACGACCGGCGTATCACCCACGTCGGATTGGCACTCGGCGATGGCCGCATGGTGCACAGCGCACTCCGGCGCGGCGGGGTGTCCATTGAACAGCTCGACGCCCGTGATTCGTATGTGGCCCAACTGCGCGCGAGCTGCATCGGCGTGCACCGCCTGCGACCGCGCTGATTGCGGGACTCCGCCGCAACCGCTCCTGTCAGGGGCGGCCGCCACAACGGCGCATGAGTGATACGCGCGCTGGGTGTCCGGGTCGCATCAACTCATCATCTGACCAGAGGCCGGAGGCACTACGGGCGCTCCCCCGCGTACATGGAGCACGGCGATCGTTTGTGGCCGTTCATCGATGGTGACGGTCATCCGATAGTCGCCCAACATGTCGAGCGGCAGGTCGAGCTGGAGGATCACCGGCATGTCGAGATCGGTGGCGTTGGGGGGTACGGTGCCGATCTCCAGTTCTGCCTCTGAGGTCCACAGCTCGGTGCCACGAGGGTTGATCCAGCGCAGGGCCATGGGATGCTTGCCCCGGTCGCTGGCAGTGGCCTTGAGGCGCAGGACGAATGTGGCGCGTGGATGCAGACTGGGAAGTTGCCCGACATGCACGGCGTCAAAGATGCCCAGAATATTGAGCTTGCCTTCCTGGGAAATGTTGGCGGCGTCGGCGAAGAGGGCAAAGATGACATGCATGCCCCAAGCTAACCGCGCTACCAGCGGTCGGCAGGGGCCGTCTACATTTCGTCATGCCTTCTTCGCCTCATTCCGGGTCTCCAGCAGTTGCGCACCATGGCTTTGGCACCACCGATGCGTGGATGGTCGTCATGGCCACGATCTGGGGGGTGAACTACAGTGTGGTAAAGGTCGGGCTCAAGTCCCTCTCACCGCTGGCATTCAATGGATCGCGCCTGGCGTTGGCCGCGATCGTGCTGTTCGCCGTTGCGCTGTTCGTACGGGGCGTGCCCTGGCCTTCGGCACGGCAGCGTCGACAGTTGTTGCTGATCGGTCTTTTCGGCAATGGGCTCTATCAACTCTTCTTCATCTTCGGACTTTCGCGGACACGCGCCGGTGTTGCGGCGCTCATCGTGGCCGCGACGCCGGCATGGGTCGCCATCATCTCACACATCCTGGGCCGTGAGCGTGTGACGAAGGTGGCCGGGGTGGGGATCGGCCTGCAGTTGCTGGGTGTTGCCTGCGTGGTCGGGAGCGCCGGCGGATTCGAGGGCGGTGAGCAGGTGCTGCTCGGCGCGGCACTCATGGCTGCGGGAAGCTTCTGCTGGGCCTTGTTCACCGTAATGCTGCAACCGCATACGACGAGTTCCCATCCCCTGCATCTCTCTGCCGTCACCATGATCAGCGGCGCAAGCGTGATCGTCCTTGTGGCGCTCCCGGATTTCCTGCGCCTCGAGTGGACGGCGGTGCCAGTGGTCGCCTGGGCCGCAGTGGTCTATGCCGGGCTTGGCGCGCTGGTGATCGCCTATCTGCTCTACTACCATGGCGTCCGCGTGCTCGGGCCCACGCGTGCCGCGATGTACGGCAATCTGCAGCCGGTGATTGCGCTGGCCGTGGCATGGATGGTACTCCATGAGCGCCCAACGGGTTGGCAGGCGCTTGGCACGGCACTCATTCTTGGTGGCCTTCTGTTCACGCGTATTCCTCGCAACTCCACCGGCACACTCCCGGGGTCACCCACGGAATCATCCACGGCCGCGACACACGCCACGACTGCGACCCCGGTCGCTACGGGGCAGGCATGAGTGCCATGAAGGTCGTGCTGTTCGATATCGATGGCACGATCCTGCGTACCGATGGCGCAGGACGTCGGGCACTGGAGCGGGCGCTACGCGAGTGCTTCGGTACCGTTGGCGATCCCGGCTATCGCTACGATGGCAAGACGGATCGACAGATCGTGCGGGAGCAGATGCTGGCGATGGGCGTGAGCGCGGATGCTATTACACAGCAGATGGACGCGTTGCTCGCCGACTATCTCGGGTATCTGGGCGCGGAACTGCGCGACCAACCCGAGCGGGCCGTATTGTGTGCCGGCGTGATGCCACTGCTCAATCGGCTGCGCGCACGTGACGATGTCCTGTTGGGACTGCTCACCGGCAATGTGCGCGATGGCGCTCGTCAGAAACTGCGCGCCGTCGGTGTCGATTTCGACCAGTTCACCGTCAACGCGTTCGGCTGCGACCACGAGCATCGCCCGGAACTTCCCGATATCGCACGGCAGCGCGCCGAAAAGGTGCTCGGGTATCCGGTGCGCGGAGAACAGCTTGTCATTGTCGGAGATACGCCGGCAGACATCCACTGTGGTCGGTCGCTCGGAGTCAGGGCCATCGGGGTGGCGACGGGACATTATTCCGTTGAGGCCCTGGCCGACCATGTCCCGGCGGCTGTCTTTGCCACACTCGAGGACACCGATGCGGTGATCGAGGCGATGCTCGCGTGAACCCGCCCGGCCCGTTCCCGGTCCATGTTGTGGGCATTGTGCGCGGGCGCGAGGTCGATGCCATGGGCGTCACCGTGCTGGAATCCGATGAGTTGGTGATCAGCTGGCCACCAGCGGCTCCCTGGCGGCTCGCGCTTGAGGGCATGGACGGTATGGCCGTCGGCGAGACCTCACTCACGTTGTACCTCCGCGATCACGACGTGCTGGAGCTTTCGGGGGAAGGATCGCTGCGGGCCCTGGGCGCGGCCCTCACGGAGGCTGCCTGTAAGGTGCCCGAAGTGATGCGTGGCGGACGGAGCAGCAGTCTGTCACTGCAACACAGTGAGAACCCGGAACTACGCCAGGCGCATGATCGCTGGCTTGCCCCGCTGCTCTCCGCACGACGGGCGCTCCAAGGCATCAGCGACCCTGAGCGACAGGTCGCGTTGTTTGATGGAACGAGGCTGGCTGACGAAATGCAGCGGTGTCTTGCCGAGATCGCGGCGGTGGCGGCGCCGGGCGCCGGCGTGCAACAGCAGGCACGACAACGGGCCCTGGGAGCCGCACTGGAAGATGAGGCTGAAGGCCTCTTCAGAGCGCTCGACCGGGTAGCGCTGGCCGGCAACGTACTGAGTGGCGGCGCCACCGATACCCGCTTCGCCGACTGGCGACAGTGGATCGACGCCGTGCAGCAAGCCTACGGCGCAGCGGATGAAGCGTGGCAGGGTGTTCGCGAACTGCTCATCGAATCCTGAAAGGAACGACGCGCGACGCGCCGAGGGCGCAGCATCACCGCTCCGCGCCTTTTTGCAGCTCCAGCGACTCGGTGCCTGCGACTCAGTGAGTGCGACTCAGTGAGTGCGACTCAGTGCCCACAGCCGCTACAGCCGTCGCCCTTCGGCTTCCGTGATGTCGCGACCGCTTTCCAGACCCGCGAGCCTGCGTAGAACACCGCGCCGGACACGATCAGGACTACGATGATGGTCGACATACGCGCCTCTCCTCCTAG
This sequence comes from uncultured Gemmatimonas sp., assembly GCA_964586985.1. Taxonomy (GTDB): domain Bacteria; phylum Gemmatimonadota; class Gemmatimonadetes; order Gemmatimonadales; family Gemmatimonadaceae; genus Gemmatimonas. Next base: position 3,780 of record CAZPJX010000004.1, read on the forward strand.
CTTCCGAGACCGAGTGCTCGTCCGCCGGCGTAGACCAGCCACGCTGCACCATACGCCAGGACCAGCATGTAGGTGAACTGAATACCTGCCCACTTCCACCCAATCGCTCCACCGCCTGTTTCGCGAACCGTGATGGCCGTGGTACTGATGCACATGAGCGCGAAGACGTAGAACACCATCAACCCCACCGCCACCAGGGGTGAATAGACAGGCTGGCCCGTTGTGTCCTTTTCCTCGCGAAGCCGCTCGGTCAGCGCGGCCTCGTTTTCACTGCCGACGCCGTAAATGGTGCCCATGGTGGACACGAACACTTCGCGCGCCGCGAAGCTCGCCGCAATCGACACGCCGATCTTCCAATCATACCCCAGAGGGCGTACGAGAGGTTCGATGCCATGCCCAATCCGACCGAGGATGGAATGCTCGAGCTGTTGCTCCTGCTGCACCTCCGGCGGAAGGGACTCGTCCGGGCTGCTGCGCGGGTACGTGGCCAGCGCCCACAGCACGATGGACAGCGACAGGATCACCGTTCCCGCGCGCTGCACGAACATGAGGCAGCGCTGATAGACCGACACGCCAAGCGACTTGAGACTTGGCCAGCGATACGGTGGCAGCTCGAGGATCATCGGCCGCACGGGGCCCTTGAGCAGCGTGCGCTTGAAAATCGCGGCCATCAGCAGCGCGGCAATCGTTCCGAGGAGATACATCCCCAGCATGGTTGCCCCCTGCAGGGTGAGCCCCGGAATCAGCGCCGTGGCTGGAACAAAGGCACCGATGAGCAGCGTGTACACGGGAAGGCGTGCCGAGCAGCTCATGAGTGGCACGACCATGATCGTGGCCAACCGGTCCTTGCGGTCCTCAATCGTGCGCGTGGCCATGATGCCCGGCACGGCACAGGCATAGCCCGACAGCATCGGAATGAAACTCTTGCCATGGAGGCCGACCGAGCGCATGACCCGATCCATCAGGAATGCGGCGCGGGCCATGTAGCCCGAATGCTCCAGCACGCCAATGAACGTGAAGAGAATCGCGATCTGCGGCAGGAAGACCAGCACCGAACCCACGCCCGCGAAGACACCATCAACAATCAGTGAACGCAGGTCACCCTCGGGGAGGAACGCCCCCACGGCGCTGCCCGCGCTGGCAATCAGGGCTTCGATGCCATCCATGAGCGGTGTGGCCCACGTGAACACCGACTGGAACACCACGGCCATGAGCAGCAGAAACAGTACGGGGCCCCAGATACGATGGAGCGCGATACGATCGATGCGGTCGGAGAGACTGTTGCCGGCCGTCCCAGCCCGGGTCACGGTACGACCCACCACCTGCGCAATCCACGCGAAGCGTACTTCCGATTCGAGACGTGCTGCCTTGAATCCCGCCTGCTGCACGGCTGCGGTTGCCTCCCGCACCGCAGCCGCGAGTCCGGGCACTTCTGCGAGATGCGCATCGGTACGCTCCGCGCCCAGCACGCGCAGGGCCTCCATGGCGGCCGTGCTGGCGGCAAACCCATTGGCGGTAAGTACGGCCTCCACTGGTGCCAAGGCCTGCTGCACCGGCTCCGGCAGCGTAAAGCGACGAGCGGGTGCGGGCAGCGTCGCTGCAGTCAGCAGCGCCTGTTTTAATGGCTCGATCCCTTCGCCGCGTTTGGCCACCGTGGGCACGATGGGCACACCCAATTCGTGGATGAGCTCCGGCACATCGATCTGGATTCCTTCCGCCTGCGCCGCATCGAACTGGTTGAGGGCGATGACCACGGGGATGCCCAGTTCGAGCACCTGCCCTGCGAGGAAGAGATTGCGTTCCAGATGCACGGCATCGGCAACCACCAGAATGACGTCCGGGGCCCAGCCATCTGCGGCACGACGCTGCAGGACATCCAGGGCGATCTGCTCGTCCGGGGAACCGGCCGACAGCGAGTAGCTGCCCGGCAGATCGAGGACGACGATGCGCCTCCCATCGGGTCCCTTGAATGCCCCTTCCACCTTATCGACGGTCACGCCGGCGAAGTTGCCGACGCGCTGCCGGAGTCCGGTCAGCGCGTTGAAGAGCGTCGTCTTGCCGGTGTTCGGATTGCCAATGATGGCAACCCGCAAATCAGACGCGGGCGGCAAGTTGAACGGTGATGCCGGCGGTCAGGGCAGCGCCGAGCGCCAGGCGGGTCCCGCGTACATCAAGTAGCATGGCGGCACGTGAGTCGATCACGTTGACCGCAGTCCCTTCACACAGACCCAGCGCACGCAGGCGACAGGCTTCGTCGCCGCTGCAGTCGATATCGACGACGGTCGCGCGCGTGCCAGGGCAGCAGGTGTTCAGCGCGCACGTCCTGTGCGCGGAGGCATCGACAGGCGGCAAGGTGGGGTAGGAAAGGGCGGTCACGGTGTTTGTTGAGAATTGTTCTCAAAGGCGACACGTGCAAGCTATCAGGATTGATCCCGGAAATGCAATGGGGAGATGATGAATCGGCTTACTATTTCGCCCCTCTCCGTCCGGAACAGGCAATCAGGCGGGTTTCCGGCGGGACGCCATGAGGGTGACTCCGATCAGCGTGATCGCCACACCGATGACCTGTGCCATGGTCAGGCCGGCAAAGAAGCGATCATCCTTGGCACGGAAGAATTCCACGATGAAGCGTTCCACGCCTGCCACGACGCAATAGAGGCCAAAGAGCCAGCCCTCCCGGTGCTCGTGCTTCCGAAAGGCCCAGAGAATGGCAAACATGCCGAATCCCATGGCCGTCTCGTAGAGCTGCGTGGGATGCACGGCCACCACCTCGGACGGGCTCATACCCGGCGGAAAGGTGATGCCGAATTGGTCGGCCATGACCGCCACTGTGCTCGGCGGTGCGCCTTCGGGAAACTGGGTGGCGAGGAAGCCATTCCAGGGGCGGCCGTAGTCATCGCCCACGGCCCAGCACCCCGTCCGGCCCACAGAATATCCTGCGGCAATCGCGATCCCGGCCACGTCGGCGATCCGCAGAAAATTCAGCTGCTTGAAGCGAATCACGGCAAAGCAGAGTGCCACCGCACCCATGAACCCGCCCCAGAAGACAAATCCTCCCCGACTCAGAAACGCGGACGGGTCGCCGGTCAGGACAACGTAGTAGGTCTTTGCGCCAATGAGCGTTCCGATCAGGGCCGCCATCACCAGGTCTGGGATGGCCTCGGCCTCCTTGTCCTGTCCTCTCCGCCAGAGTTCACGCTGACAGATGATCTGCGAAATGGCGAAGGCCGCCAGGACCGCGAGACCAAAACCGGTGATTTCGAGCGGTCCGAGGTGGAGGGCCGTCGGGTGATGAACGATGGGCACGCGTCTGTGGGTGGGGCGTGAAGGCGGCGGTGAAGATGAAGCTGATACCAGGTGCTGCCGGCGTCTACTCGCAGCGGTGGAGTCCGGGGAGCGGCAGTGAAGCAGAAGCGGTCATGTCAGGCGTGGCGAACTCCTCCCGCGCCAGTCGGAATATGCCCGCCGCTGCGATCATGGCGGCGTTGTCGGTGGCGAGCCGCTGGCTGGGCGCATGCACCGTGCCCTGGCGCTGCTGCATGGCTTCGCGCATTGCGGCCTGCAACGCACGGTTGCAGGCCACACCGCCGCCCAGGACTACACGGCTGCGCCGAAACTGCCGGACGGCCCTGATGGCCTTCTCCACGAGCGTCTCGATCACGGCGTCCTGAAAGCCTCGAGCAATGGAGGCTCGCGCTTGGGGCAGTGTGCCCTCCTGCTCGGCATTGCGCACGGCATGGAGGACCGCCGTCTTGAGACCACTGAACGAGCAGTCGTAGTAGTCTTCGTCACCCGGCCGGGCCGACCTCCGCAGCATGGGACGCGCGAAGCGATGTGGATGGCGGTGGACGGGAGACTCGGCCGTGGCCGCCAGCTCCTCTATGGGACGCCCACCGGGATACGGCAGCCCGAGCAACTTGGCCACCTTGTCGAAGGCTTCTCCGACGGCATCATCACGCGTCTGGCCGAGGAGCCGATAACGTCCCCATTCGGGAACATCGAGCAGCAGGGTGTGGCCGCCACTCACGAGCAAGGCGGTGAACGGTGGCACCGCCTCCTGCTCTTCCAGCAGCGTGGCAAAGAGGTGCCCTTCGAGATGATGTACCGGCACCAGAGGCTTGCCGTGCGCAAATGCGAGCGCCTTGGCGAAGCTGGTCCCTACCAGCAATGCACCCACGAGGCCCGGGGCCTGGGTCACGGCGACCGCATCACAGTCCGCCATGCTGACGCCTGCGTCACGCAGTGCCGCATCCACCGCCGGCACGATACCGACGAGATGCTGGCGGCTCGCGATCTCGGGGACCACCCCGCCGAAGAGCCGATGCACGTCCTGCGAGAGAATGATGCAGGACTCGAGCCGCATGACCTCGGGGGTCCCCACTACCACCGCCGCTGACGTTTCGTCGCATGACGTTTCGATGCCCAGTACGCGACGGGGCATGGCGCTCAGGACTTTGGTTGCGACAGCAGTTGTTCGAGCAGTCGACGATTGCTTTCAGAGGCCCAGTCATCAGCGCCGATCCACTTCTTCCGAATCACTCCATTCCGGTCAAGCACGAAGGTCTCGGGCACACCGGTGGTGCGATAGATCCCCTGAATGGAGCCCGTTCCGTCGTGAAGCACGTCGAAGGTGAGGGCGTACTCCTTCACGAAGTCCCGGATCTTCTGCCCGGCGTCGGCGTCATCGATGCTGATCGCCACGATCTTGAGGCCCTTCGGTCCGAGTTCCTTGTACAGGGCTTCCATGCTCGGCATTTCCGTGCGGCACGGAATGCACCAGGTGGCCCAGATGTTCAGGACCACGACATCACCCCGGTAGTCGGTGAGCGACTTGGGCCGAGCGGGTTCGTCGAGCGTTTGTGCCACGAACCCCGGAGCGTCCGAGCCGACGGTGACGCTCGTGAGTTCGTCCTTCAGGAAATGCGATGCGGTGAACGCACCGCCGGCGAGCAGCGCAACAATACCGAGAACGACGAGCCACTGTTGTTTGACGGTCACACCGCCTCCGTGCAGAGAGTGCGCAGCACCGAGATCTCGGCCTGCGGATGGGCGGCACCGAAAATGGCGTTGCCAGCCACGAACGTATCGGCACCAGCGCGCCAGCAGCGCTGGATGGTATTGCGAGAAATGCCACCGTCCACTTCCAGAACGGCCGCGCTGCCGGCCTGGTCGAGCAGGGCGCGCATCCGTGCGATCTTGTCGACCGAGTAGCCGATGAATTGCTGGCCGCCATACCCGGGGTTCACGCTCATGATCAGCACAAGATCGAGCAGGTGCACCACTTCCTCGATGGCCGAGAGCGGCGTGCCGGGGTTGAGCGCAACGCCGGCCTTCGCACCGAGTTCTTTGATGCGCATCAGCTGGCGATCCAGATGCGGCGCGGCCTCCACGTGCAGCGTCAGCACATCGGCTCCGGCTTTCACGTAGTCGTCAAAGTATTGTTCCGGCTCCTGGACCATGAGGTGGACATCCACCACGCGGCTGGTTGCCCGGCGCGTGGCCTCAATCACCTTCACCCCGAAGGAGAGGTTGGGAACGAAGCGGCCATCCATGACGTCCACGTGAATCCAATCGGCGCCACCGGCTTCGCACATGGCGATCTCGTCACCGAGCTTGCAGAAGTCGGCACTGAGAATGGAGGGAGCGATACGGACGGTCATCGGAGATCTGCGGAGTTCTGGGGCATGCGATTCAGCGTGATGGAGCCTGTAAGGTATCCGCAGGGTCTCGGCCATCACTCAGCACGAGGGTCACAGCGCTGCGGGTGGTGGCCCTCGCTCCGGGCATCGGGTAGGTGGCCAGTACGATGCCGGCCGGCTTGGCCGACGATTGGAACTGCACCTCGCCCACCTGCAGCCCCGCATCGAGAATGGCAGAACGAGCCGCACCTTCCTCGAGTCCGACCACGGCGGGCACGACGACGAGCGTCTCATTCGGCTGGGTGTCCTGAGCCGCCTGAGCGGGAGTCTGCTCCCCATCTGTGGTGGCGGCAGGCTTTGCCCGGTTGTTCCCGGAGAGCGAGTCGAGCATGACAGCGAGGGAGTCCACGCTGTCGGCGCGACCCGGTTCGAGCGTGTTCACAGTCATGACCCCGGCGGCGGCGCCCACGGCGACGCCGATCACGATTGCCACGAGTACGCGCAGCGCCCAGGGGCGAAGCATGGCGTTTCCGGTCGACCCGGTCCTGGTCTTCGTCTTGGCGGCCATCTCAGGCGGCTCGTCGCAGGCGGGTAGCGAACGCGCCATCCGTGCCGTGCTGCTGAGGCAGTACGCGGAGGCGCCCGTGGTCGATGACACTGTCGGGTACCACGCCACGGGGCGGGGGTTCCACAGTGAACTCGGCGTGGGTGGCCAGGAAGGCGTCGACTACCGCATCGTTCTCTTCCGCTTCGATTGAGCAGGTACTGTAAATCAAGAGACCGCCTGGCCGCACGACCGTCGAGGCGGCGTCGAGGATGCGACGCTGCACGGCGCTGAGTACGGCGAGATCCGAGATCTGCAAGCGCCAGCGGGCATCCGGGTGACGGCGGAACGTTCCCGTCCCGGTGCAGGGCACATCCAGCAAGACGGCATCCACCGCGCCGATCGCTGGGCGCGCGGCGTCGGCGATCAGCGGGAGCAGACGCGGAGCAGCGGCAGCGGTCAGTCGCTCCAGTCCTGCGCGCATGCGCCTGACCCGCGCGGCATTGCGATCAGCGGCCACCACGAGTCGGGCACGACGTGCGAGTTCGAGCGCCTTGCTGCCTGGCGCGGCACAGAGGTCTGCGACCACACTGTGTTCTTCAACGTAGGCATAGCGTGCCACGAGCGTGGCGGCCGGATCCTGCACGTAGAAGTGGCCACGTCGAAATGCGTCGAGTTCGGTGAGGAGCACCGGGCCAGTGATCTCCAGCGAGTCGGGTACGAGCGTCACCGAACGGGTGGCCACGTCTGACGCGGTGAGATCCCGTGCCAGTCTGTCCGTATCGATGCCATGTGGGCGGACGACCACCGACGCCGGCGCATTATTGAGGGAGAGCAGAGCTTCCGTTGCATTCAGCCCCCAGCGCTCCACCCACCGCGCCACAATCCACGTCGGGTGCGAGTACCGCAGGGCGAGGGCGTCGATGGGATCGGTCGGGACGGTGGGCTCAATGTGGCTACGCTCCCGGTCGACGCGGCGAAGCACGGCGTTGACCAGCTTGCCGGCTCCCTGGCCGTGACGACGCTTGACGGCTTCGACCGACTGTCCGATGGCGGCATAGGCTGGCACGCTGTCCATGGCCAGCAACTGTTGGGTGCCGAGTCGCAGGACATCGAGGACTCCGTCATCGAGGACACCAAGGCCCCCGCGAATGCGTGATGCAAGCATCGCGTCGAGGCGCTCGCGATGACGCAACACGCCCCAGACGAGTTCCTGGACCCAGCGCCGATCGCGGGCGTCGAGCGAGGCCGTGCGCCGCTCGAAGCTGGCGTCGAGCAATTGCCCTGTGCGCAGGTCGGCGAGCATACCGGCGGCGGCAATGCGAGAGGGAGTGACGATCACGAACGCCCCTCACCGTTCGAGTCGCCCGAGGCAGAGGCTGCTGCCACGAACTGATCGCCGATGGTGACTCCGCGGCCGCGTGCCCAGGCCAGCGCGGTCATGCGTGGTTTCCCACCGGGCTGCACATCGCCAATTCGCACGGCGCCCACGCCGCACCGCACGAGCATGCCGCCAGCATCCACGAAGCGCACCGTCCCCGGCGGGCTTTCTCGCGTAGGGTCATCGAGCGCCCCATCGCTTCCGTCGCCTTCGAGATGAGCGTTGAAGCACTTGACGGGTGTCTCATGCAACACGGTCCAGGCGCCGGGGCGTGGATCGAAGGCACGGATTGCGCGGTGCACCTGCTCAGCCGATGCTCCGAAGTCGATCTGTGCCGCGCTCCGATCGATCTTGGCGGCGTAGGTGGCCAGCGCCTCTTCCTGCGGCACCGCGTGCGAGACGCCGGTCTCGATCATGGCCAGCGCCTGGACAATGGCGACCGCGCCCTGCTCGGCGAGGGCATCGTGCAGCTCGCCGTAGGTCGTGTCGTTGTCGATGGGGATGCGCACGACATGCAACACGTCACCGGCATCGAGTGCAGGCACCATCTGCATGATGGTGACGCCCGTCTGCGGCATGCCTTCGAGAATCGCTGCCTGAATCGGTGCCGCACCGCGCAACGCTGGCAGCAGCGAGGCATGGATATTCAACGTGCCGCGCGGTGGCAGGTCGATAACGACCTTGGGGAGGATGTGGCCATAGGCCACCACCACCGAGATGTCGGGCGCGAGTGTGTGCAGGTCTGCAAGGAATGCCTCGCCTCGCGGCTTGTCGGGTTGCAGAACCGGTAGAGCTTCCGCGAGCGCCACGCGTTTGACCGGTGAAGGCTCGAGCTGGCTTCGCGAACGCCCTCGCGGTCGATCGGGTTGGGTGACAACGCCGACGACATCGTAGCCTTCGCCGAGCAGGGCACGCAGGGCCGGCACGGCAAAGTCGGGCGTGCCCCAGAAGAGAATGCGCATGGGGGCGACGCGCGCTCAGCGTTCCGGCGGGAGGTCACCCACCGGAAGCACGCGCAGCAGCTTGGGGTACTTTGTCTTTTCCTGTTCCCAGTCACGCATGGCCGATCGCTTCTTGAGCAGGCTCAGACGATCGGTGAACAATTTGCCGTGCAGGTGGTCGATCTCGTGCTGCAGGCAGCGGCCGAGCAGGTTGGCGGCATCGACCTCAAACCAGTTCAGATCGATGTCCTGGGCGCGCACGATGACCCGGCCCGGACGGACGACGTCCGCATAGACCTCCGGGATGGACAGGCAGCCCTCTTCGCCACGTTCCGAGCCTTCGTGCAGAATGATTTCCGGATTGATGAGGACAAGGCGCACCTCGTCAGCATCGACTACGGCCAGGCGCTCGGAGCGGCCGACCTGTGGCGCGGCCAGGCCGACGCCATTGGCGGCTTCCATCGTGTGGAACATGTCATCGACGAGACGGCGCAGTTCAGGCGTAACCTGATCCACCCGCTCCGTCTCCTGTCGAAGAATGGGCGAACCGAGGACATGAATATCAAGCAGCGACACAGTGTCTCCGGAGCGTCGGGTATCAGGTCCGGGTCGGCGCGGTGCTGCCCGATTCCGGGCCGTTCACACGCGCAATGCGGCCGCGTTCGATGATCAGGCGTGACTCTGCCGACTTGATGGTGATGCGGTCTTCCATCGAGGCCACGGCATTGGCACCCAGGACAGCAATGTGCACCACCTCGCCAACGATGCCGCCGGTGGTCACGATCTCATCGCCCTTCTTGAGCGCACGCACGACTTCGTCGTGCTTTTTCCGCTGCCGCTGCTGGGGGCGGATGAGCACGAAATAGAAAATCGCGAAGATCGCGCCGTACATGAAAATCATCTGCGGGATCGCTGTGGTGGGCGAGGCCTGCAGGAGAGCGAAGCTGGCGATGACGGAGGCGGTCATGAGTTGGTGGAGCGGGAGTGATTGCGGGTGTTGTAGCGGGCGAGCCAGTCACGGCTCCAGCCCGCGAAAGTACCAGCCAGGACGGCGGCCCTAGCTTCGCGCATCAGCGCAACCAAGAAATGTACATTGTGGAGGCTCAGAAGGCGGAGTCCGAGGATCTCTTCGGCGACGAACAGGTGGCGAATATACCCCTTGGAGAACCGGGCGCAGGCCACGCAACCGCAACCGGGATCGAGGGGCGTGGTGTCCAGGCGCCAGGCCGCATTCTTGATGCTGCGCCGGCCCGTGGTGGTGAAGAACGCGCCGGTGCGCCCCATGCGCGTCGGGGCCACGCAGTCAAACAGGTCGACCCCCCTCGCCACACCCTCCACCAGGTCCTCGGGGAATCCGACCCCCATGAGGTACCGGGGCCGGTTCCGGGGCAGGGCGCCATTGACCACGTCGAGCATGGCGTACATGTCCGGCTTCGCCTCGCCCACCGAGAGTCCGCCAATGCCGTACCCCACCCAGTCCCCTACGTCCTGGATCGCCCGTGCGGAAGCCTGACGCAGCTCGGCGTGAATTCCGCCCTGCACAATGGGGAACAAGGCCTGGACGGGTGTGGGGGCCAGCGTATCCTCAGCCTGCAACTGCGCGAATGCCGCCTGACAACGCCGCAGCCAGCGCACGCTGCGTTCCATCGCGGTGCGCGCGAGATCGTACGGAGACTGCCCCGGCACCACATGGTCGAACTGCATAATCACGTCGGCACCGAGATTGCGCTCGATGCGCATCACCGATTCCGGGGTGAACTGCTGCAGCGACCCATCGAGGTGACTGCGGAATTCCACGCCGTCCTCCGCGATGGTGCGCAATCCCTCGAGTGAAAAGACCTGAAACCCACCCGAATCGGTGAGCAGCGGACCGGACCACTGCATGAACCGATGCAGGCCGCCGAAGGTTCGCACCGTCTCGTCTCCGGGCCTGAGGCGCAGGTGATAGGCGTTTGCCAGCACCATCGTGGCGCCGAGTCGCTGCAGGTCGTCGGGGTCGAGCGCCTTCACGGACGCGAGTGTCCCCACCGGCATGAACTGCGGGGTTTCGACCGGTCCATGCGGGGTGTCGAAGCGACCTGCTCGTGCTTCCCCGTCGGTGCGCTGCACCGTGAATGCGAAGCCTGTCACCAGACACCATCCGTCGGCCACTGCGACGGCATCCACGTCATTGCGTCACGCCAACTGCTCACAGCACCACCATCGCATCCCCGTAGGAGTAGAACCGGTATTCCCGTGCCACCGCTTCGCGGTAGGCCTGCATGGTCATCTCGTAGCCCGCGAAGGCGGCCACGAGCATGAGCAGCGTGGACCGGGGCAGGTGGAAGTTGGTCAGCAGATGATCGACACCGCGAAAACGATATGGCGGTCGCAGGAAGATGCTGGTCTCACCGAGGTAAGGGTGGATGACTCCCTCGGCATCGGTGGCCGTTTCGATCGTCCGGACGCAGGTTGTGCCCACGGCCCAGATGCGTCCGCCCCGTGCGCGTGTGGCGTTGAGGCGTTCGGCCGCCTCGGACGTGATCTCGCACCACTCCTCGTGCATGACGTGACTGGATGGGTCTTCGTCGGCCACGGGGCGGAACGTGCCCGCACCGACGTGCAGCAGGACATCCACACGTTCCACGCCGCGGGCCTCGAGTGCCGCCAGCAGGTCATCGGTGAAATGCAGCCCGGCAGTCGGTGCGGCCACCGATCCTGCCTGCTGCGCGTAGATCGTCTGGTAACGCTCGACATCGGCGTCCGTGTCGGAGCGCTCGATATATGGCGGCAGTGGGATATGCCCGTGCCGTTCGATCGCGTCGGCTTCCGACACGAAGTCGGGTGCGTGCAATTTCACGATGCGTGTGCGCCGTGGCGTGGTCTCCACGATTTCCACCGTGAAGCCCGGGGCGATGGTCACGACCCGACCGGGCCGCAGCTTGCCGCCGGGATGGATCATGGCTTCGTAGTGGGCGTCATGCAGGCGGCGCAGCAGTAGGATTTCCGCCGGGCCGCCACTCTCCCGATGGCCGAGCAGGCGGGCACGGAAGACCCTGGTCGTGTTGAGCACGATCGTATCGCCCGGCGGAATCAGCTCCAGGACGTCACGAAAGCGGCGGTGCGAGAGAGTGCCGCGGTTTCGGTCAACCACCAGCAGGCGGCTCGCGTCACGCGGCTGGACGGGTTGCTGGGCAATGCGCTCCGGTGGGAGCACATAGTCGTAGTCGGCAGTACGATCTCCGATGGCACGTGGCGTCACGTCTGGAACAGCCCGGGGTGATCTGCACTGCCCCTGGGAGGAACGAAGCCCAGATGTCGATAGGCATGCGCCGTCGCCACACGTCCCCGTGGTGTGCGCTGCAGGAAACCGTGCTGCACCAGGAAAGGCTCGTAGACGTCCTCGATGGTGCCCGGATCCTCGCCGATGGCCGCGCCGATGGTCGAGAGTCCCACCGGACCGCCGTCGAATTTTTCGATGATCGCACGCAGGAGGCGGGTGTCCATATCATCGAGACCGAAATGATCCACATCGAGCAGGGCGAGCGCCGCTTCGGCCACCGCGCGCGTGATCCGGCCGTCGGCACGGACCTCGGCGTAGTCACGTACCCGACGCAGGAGCCGATTGGCGACGCGCGGGGTGCCACGGGAGCGTCTCGCGATCTCGTGCGCCCCTTCGGCGTCCATCTCCACACGGAGAACGGTACCCGTGCGCCGGACGATCACCTCGAGTTCGTCCACCGGATAGAGCCCCAATTGATGCACGAGTCCGAAGCGCGCGCGCAGCGGCGCGGTGAGCATGCCCAGGCGGGTGGTGGCCCCCACCAGCGTGAATCGTTCCAGACCAACCTGCACGGTCTGGGCGTTCGGGCCCTCGGACAGACGGATGTCGATATGGAAGTCCTCCATCGCGGGATAGAGAAATTCCTCGATGACCGGGCGCAGCCGATGGATCTCGTCGATGAAGAGGATGTCCCCTTCGCGGAGATTCGTGAGCGGGGTGACCAGATCCTTGGGCTTCTCGAGCGCCGGACCGGACGTCACGGTGAGATTGACACCCAGTTCGCGGGCGATCAGATCGGCCAGCGTGGTCTTGCCCAATCCTGGCGGCCCGAAGAACAGCAAATGGTCGAGTGGCTCCCGGCGAGCCCTGGCGGCATCGAGGGCAATGCCGAGGCTGGCCTTCACTTTGGCTTGACCGATGAACTCCGCCAGGCGCTGGGGGCGCAGCGAGAGTTCGACGGCGCTCTCCTCGGAGAGCATGTCCGGTGTAGTAATCTCCGCGCGACTCATGGCCGGAAGATACCCAAGCGCGGCCGGCCGTGACTGTGTATCTTGTTGAAATCCTCTTCTCGACCGCGAGCCTGCTCCTTATGTCACGTCGCTCCAGCGCCCTGCTCTCCCTGACCGGCCTCGTCGCCCTCGTGGTGACCTCGTCGGCGTTCACGACCCCGGTCAAGCCGGATCGGCCGGTACCGTCCAAGGTCCCCGCTCGGGCGGTGACCAGGGCCGCCGGCACGGTCCCGGTCACGGCGGCGCCGACGCCGGGCGCACCGGAGGAGGCCATCAACATAGACTGGCGTGTGCTGGCCGGTCTCGATTACTCCAACGGCCAGGCGTCCGACACTCTGAAGAAGCTCGACGGCAAGCTCGTGCGGCTTCCGGGGTTTGTGGTGCCCCTTGATGACTTCCAGGAAGAGGGGGCCGAGTTCCTGCTGGTGCCCTACTACGGCGCCTGCGTGCACACCCCGCCGCCGCCGCCCAACCAGATCGTCATGGTGGAGATGTCGGGCCGGAAGTCGATCAAACTGAACCTGTTTGACGCGGTCTGGATGTCGGGTCGCCTCAAGATTTCCTCGATCGAGAGTCCGTACGGCACCGTGGGATACCAGCTCGAAGGGATGAAGGTCGAACCGTACTCTTCGAAATGACTGACGCGACGGCCACTCCGGCCGTCGAGCTCTCGAAGCTGCGCTTCGCCTACAGGGCGGGGAGCGATGTGCTGGCGATTGATTCGCTGCGCATCGCTCGTGGCGAGACGGTGTTCCTGCATGGGCCGAGCGGCAGTGGCAAGACCACGCTGCTCGGCCTTCTCGCAGGAGTCCTGCAGGCCACCAGCGGCGAAGTTCGAGTGCTCGGCGAGAACTTCTCGACCATGTCGAGCGGCGCGCGTGACGCCTTTCGGGCACGACATCTGGGGTATGTGTTCCAGATGTTCAATCTCATCCCGTATCTCCCGGTACGGGAGAATATTCTGCTGCCCATCCGGCTCGAACCACTGCGGAGGCAGCGCTTGGGTGCGCAGTCCTTTGATGAAGCGGTGCGGGATGTGGCCACACAGCTGGATATCGCGCAGTTCCTTGACGCGCCCATCACGGAGTTGAGCGTTGGGCAGCAGCAGCGGGTTGCCGCAGCGCGTGCCCTCATCGGGCACCCCGAAGTGGTGATCGCCGACGAACCCACCAGCGCCCTCGATACGGACCGGCGGGAGCAGTTTCTCGAGTTGCTCTTTCGCTCTTGCGAGAAGGCTGGTGCCACGCTGGTTTTCGTCAGTCATGATCATACGTTGATGCCGCTGTTCTCCCGTATTGTCGAGTTGACCGAGATCAATCGCGCGGCACGGGCAGAACATCTGACGGCCGCGGCTACCACCTCGCAGGGGGCGACATGATGCTCATTCTGCGTCTGGCCATGGCGTCACTGCGCAGTCGGCTCCTGACCACTGCTTTGACGGTGGCATCGATCGCCTTGTCGGTCACCCTGCTGGTGGGGATCGAGACCGTTCGGGCCGGTGTGCGTGAGAGCTTCGCAGGCACCATTCGTGGGGTGGATCTCATTGTTGGGGCCCGCGGTGGCTCGCTGCAGGTGCTCCTGAGCACGGTGTTCGGGATCGGCTCACCGGCCGGTTCCGTGAAGCTCTCGACCATGGAACGGTGGGCGGAACATCCGGCGGTGAAATGGGTGGTTCCGTATTCGCTTGGGGATAGCCACCGTGGCTTCCGGGTCGTCGGTACCACCACCGAGTTCTACGAGCGATATCGCTATCGCCAGAACAATCGGATTGTGTTTGCGGCCGGCCGGGCTGCGCAGGCGGACTCGGAGGTCGTGATCGGCAGTGAAGTGGCCGAGCGCCTCAAGTATGCCGTCGGTACCCCCGTGGTGGTGACCCATGGGCTTCGCGACATCGGAACGTCCAGTCACGATGCCCACCCCTTTCGCGTCGTGGGGGTGCTCGAACGGACATTCACCCCGATCGATCGGTCGGTGTACGTGACGCTGGAAGGCATCGAAGCGATGCACGAAGGTGTCGAGACGGCAGCCCCTGCGATACGAACCGCAACGCCGTCGGTCGTAGCGGCTCCGCGTTCTGGCGCGGTACAGAGCGGGGGGGCCGGTACCGAGCGTCGGGCATCGTCAGGGCAGGGCGCGGCTGCGGCATCCGCGGCGGTTGTGGAAGCCAACCGGCGGCGCGCAGCGCAGTTGCCGGCGGCCCCGCCGCCCGGCACCCCGATGGCGATGCCGGGTGCCGAGCCGCCGCCGGGCACCCCGATGGCAATGCCGGGCGCCGAGCCGCCGCCGGGCACCCCTACGGTGATGCCAGGTGCAGCGCCGCCACCAGGGACGCCCCTGGTGATGCCAGGGGCAGAACCTCCACCCGCAGTGGTGGAGCAGGTGAAACAGGCGGCAGCGGAGGCGCGAACTGCGGCCACCGCAGCAGCGCCCGCATCCCGCGTTGGCACCGCGCCTGCGCCGAACGCTGCATCAACGGGCGGCGCGCCTGAGGAAGCCGAAGCCCACGATCACCGCGACGACCAGATCACGGCGTTCTTCGTGGGGACGAAGAACCGATTTGAAGCGCTGATGCTGCAGCGGGAGATGAACACCGACCTGGTGGAACCGCTCACGGCCATCATTCCCGGTGTGGCACTCGGTGAGCTCTGGCAGAACATCGGGAGTGCCGAGGTTGGTCTGCGTGTCATCGCGATGTTCGCGGTGGCCATCAGTATCACCGGCATGCTTGTGGCGCTGTACTCGTCGCTCGAAGCACGCCGCCGCGAGATGGCGATCCTGCGGGCCGTCGGTGCTGGTCCGAGGACCATCATTGCACTCCTGGTCATCGAGAGTACCATGCTCGCGATCATCGGCTGCGTGATCGGTGTGGCCGCTGTGTACACCGGGCTGGCGCTGGCGCAGGCACCAGTCGAGCAGCGTTTCGGCCTTCACCTCGCGCTGCGGCCGCTCGGGCAGACGGAGTACATGTATCTCGCGATCGTGATTGTCTCGGGCATGCTTATCGGTTTCGTGCCGGCCTGGAAGGCCTATCGCACGAGCCTGGTGGACGGGCTGAGTCCACGGGCATGATCGGCGAAGGGTCCGCCGACATGTCGGTAGTAACGAGGTACCCTGAATAGCACCTGCTCGAGGGAACGGGCCGCCTCTCCGTTCCTTTCAACCCTACCACCTGGGTTTCGGACATGAAGAAATCAGTCGTTCTTCTCGCCCTTGCTGCGTCGTCCTTGTCGGCGCAACCACCTGGTGGCCGTGGAGGGCCACCGCCCGTCGTGCGGAATCCGCAGGGACTCCCCATCTCGCCGGCACCCGACTATGTGCGCACGGATGCACCCACCGATCCGGTCATCCAGAAGATCTGGGATGAAGGGATGCAGCGATCCCAGGCTGCGTCACTCGCACAGCAGCTCATGGATTCCATCGGGCCGCGTCTGACCGGATCTCCCAACATGAATCGCGGCCAGGACTGGTTGCTCGCCACCTACAGGAAATGGGGTGTGTCCGCGCGCAAGGAGCGGTACGGCACCTGGAATTCCTGGAATCGTGGCGCGACGTTCGTGCAGCTCAGCGCGCCCCGCGTCAAGCCGCTCGAGGCCACGATGATGTCGTGGAGCGGGAACACGGCAGGCAAGTGGGTCGACGGTGAGGTAATCGCCCTGAAGCCGTATGCGTCGCCCGATGAGTTCAAGGCGTGGTTGCCAACGGTAAAGGGCAAGATCGTGCTGGCGAGTGCTCCGCGCCTGACGTGCCGGATGCCGGCCCAGATGCAGGAGTATGCGATGCCCAGCACGCTGACGGCGCTCGATGCGGCGCAACGCGAGCTCTCGGCGACGTACGCCGGTCTCACACAGCGGGTGCCGACGTTCTACGCCGACATGAAGGCCGCCGGTGCCCTGGCCGTCTTCGAATCCAACTGGTCGCAGTTCCCCGGGATCAACAAGGTGTTCGGCTCACCGCGCAACGCTGCGCTGCCCACCATCGATATCGGCTGCGAGGACTACGGCATGCTCTTCCGACTCGCCCAGAACCATCAGGGGCCGCGGGTCAGAATGCTTGCCGAATCGCAGGCGCTCGGTGAACAGCCGGTCTTCAACGTGCTGGCTGAGATCAAGGGATCGTCGAAGCCCGACGAGTACGTTGTGCTGTCGGCGCACTTCGACAGCTGGGAGGGGCATTCCGGTGCGACCGACAACGGCACAGGAACCATCACGATGCTCGAGGCACTACGCATCCTGAAGACCGTGCTGCCCAACCCATCCCGCACCATCGTCGTGGGACACTGGAGTGGTGAGGAACAGGGTCTCAACGGGTCGGCGGCCTATGCGGCCGATCATCCCGAAGTCATCAAGGGCCTGCAGTTCGCGTTCAACCAGGACAATGGAACAGGGCGCATTGTCAATACCGGCCCAAGCATTCTGCCGGAGAACGGCCCGCGGCTGGCGCAGTACATGAAGCAGATGCCGGCCCAGCTGACGGAGACGATCCGCCTGATGGGGCCGTCCGGCGTTGGTGGCGGATCGGATCATGCATCATTTCTCTGTCATGGCGCACCGGCCGCGAGCCTTGGCGCGCTTGGCTGGGATTACAGCAATACCACGTGGCACACCAATCGCGATTCGTATGACAAGATCGTGATGGACGACCTCCGGCAGAACGCGACGCTCACTGCCATGTTCGTCTACCTCGCGAGCGAGGATCCCGAGAAGAGTTCGCGTACGCTGATGAGCCCGATGCCGAATGGTCCCAACGGACAGCCGACGACGATCCCGAACTGCACGCCTGCACAGCGCGAATCGACCGGATATCGCCGCTGAACGGACAGACAATCGCGCGGGTGGACGACTCCTGCACGATCAGGCGCGGCCGTTACTTCGTGGTGAGTCTCGCCAGTGCACCACGCACGATTGCCCCGACATCCCCGTGCGTGCCGCCATCCACGGCGGCACGCACGGCCCGTTCGGCCTCGACCTGGTTGTAGCCAAGAGCGAGGAGTGCCCGAACGGCGTCGTCGCTTCCAGGTGATGCGGCGCCGCTGACGGCGGGGGCGGTGCCAACGGCGTCGATCTTATCGGCAAGATCGAGAATGATCTGCTCTGCCTTCTTGCGACCCACCCGCGGTACCTGCATGAGGGTGAGCACGTCCTTGTCGCGCAGGGCCCGCACCACCCGCTCCGGCGTCAGCGTGGAGAGGATGCCAAGCGCCAATGCCGGGCCAACACCCTTGGCCCCCAATAGTCTCTGAAAGACGGCCCGTTCGTACGCGTGGGAGAACCCGTACAGCTGCCAGCCGTCTTCCCGGACACTGAGGTGCGTGTGCAGCGCGACGGTTTCACCCTCCGCGGGAAGCGACTCGAAGACCGAGAGGG
Source organism: uncultured Gemmatimonas sp. (assembly GCA_964586985.1). GTDB lineage: Bacteria > Gemmatimonadota > Gemmatimonadetes > Gemmatimonadales > Gemmatimonadaceae > Gemmatimonas. The sequence continues at coordinate 21,920 of CAZPJX010000004.1, forward strand.
GGATGAGGCACTCGTACGCCAGACCGCCTGCCGTCAGAATTTCGACGCGCTCGAGTGCCCGATGGACGAGGATTCCGCGTACCTGGGAGATCATCGGCGGGGGACTCGAATCACAGCGGAAAGGTTCGGTTGCCGCAGCTCAGGGAGATGCAGGCGGTGGCTCGACAGACAGGCGCAGAGCGCAGCGGCTACGCCATCCGCAGCGTCAGCCGGTTCAGGAGCACGCGTGAGTCGAAGCAGTTTTGTCACCATGAATTGCACCTGTTCCTTGGTGGCCGCCCCGCGCCCCACGATGGCCTTCTTGATCTCGGCGGGGGGAAATTCTCGAATTTCGAGACCGGCCTGCTCGCCGGCGAGCAGAATCACGCCGCGCGCGTGACCCAACACGACGGTCGTCCGCACATTGCGGGCGTAGAAAATGTCTTCGACGCTGAGCGTGTCCGGCTGATGCCGGGCGATCAGTGCACTGACGCCCCGGTGAATTTCCGCGAGGCGTACGGGCAGGGCATCGCGCGCGGTGGTACGGAGCACACCACATTCGACGAGGGTGGCCACCCGTCCATCGAACGCCACCAGCCCGAATCCGGTCACCGCTGTGCCGGGATCGATCCCCAGCACCAGCGTCGGACGGGTCACGCGCCAGCCATCGCGTCTTCGTCCATCTCGAAGTTCGCGTCGACCTTCTGCACATCGTCGAGCTCTTCGAGCGCCTCCAGCAGCCTGAGCAACTGGGTGGCATTCTCACCGTCCACCTTCACCGTGCTGCGGGGAACCCAGGCCAATTCGGCGTTCTCGACCGTGTACTTCGCCCCCTCGAGGCCTTCCTTAGTGGCGTGCAGCGCGGCGGGATCGGTGGTGACCACGAAGACTTCACCCTCATTCACGACATCTTCCGCACCGGCTTCGAGCGCGGCTTCGATGAGCGCATCCTCGTTCACGCCATCGGCAGGGACTGTCATCTGACCCTTGCGGTCGAACATGAAGGCGACCGAGTTGGCGGTGCCCATGTTGCCGTTGTTGCGCGAGAGCTTGTGGCGGACGTCAGCCACGGTGCGTGTGGGATTGTCCGTGACCGCCGCAATCATGATGGCCACGCCTCCCGGCCCATAGGCTTCGTACAGCACCTCGGTATAGTCGACGCCTTCGAGCTCGCCCGTGCCTTTCTTGATGGCGCGCTCGATGTTGTCCTTGGGCATCGAGCTGGCCTTGGCGTTGTCGATAGCCGTGCGGAGGCGCGGATTCCCTGAAGGATCACCGCCCCCCAGCTTCGCCGCCATCGTGATTTCCCGGATCAGGCGGGTGAACAGCGCGCCACGCTTCTTGTCGGTGGCCGCCTTGTAATGCTTGATCTGCTTCCATTTGCTGTGACCAGCCATCGTCCTGTCTCGCTACCGGGATAGTCGTTATTCTAGGCGAACCTTGGAAATATGCGGGTCCGGCCACGCGCGGTGAAGGCGATCCCCGAGGTCTGGGCTGAGGTCTGGGCTGGTGCAGGTGGTGGCAATTTGCCGGGAGAGTCGAACCGTCGCAGAGATGGGGGGAACTCGCTGCCGTGCCTACGCCGCTACTCTTCCAGGACGTCCTCGAATCGGCCGAAGCGTCCATCGAAGTACAGGTCGATGTACTCACGTGGGCCGTCACGGTGCTTGAGGACCAGCAATTCCGTGGCACCTGAGACACCGAGGTCAGTCTCATAGAGTTCATCGCGATAGAGACCCAGGACGAGATCCGCGTGGGCTCCTATGGCGCCTCCCAGCCCGAAGTCGGCGAGACGGGGGCGCAGGTCTGCACGGTGCCGGTCGAGGGCGGGCAGATGGGTGGTGAGCAGCACCACGACCCGTCGACGCAACGCGAGTCGCTTGAGCATCAGCACTGCATGAGCCAGCGCATCGGATGGCGTGTGGTCACGGTCGAGCAGACCCTCGAGGGCATCGACCACCACGAGAGTTGCCTCGGGTGATGCGTCGAGTGCCTGTTCGACGGTCTCCACGCCACCAGTGACGAGCGTCTCCACGATCGGTGCCTTGTCGCGCAGCATGAGCGCTGCCGTGGCGAGGCGTGTACGCTCGTCGGCGGAGACCACGCCGAGCCGAAGGGTCTCGAGCGAGACCCGTGCGGACAGCGAGAGTGCACGTTCGTAGGTGCGCTCGGGGTGCATTTCGCTGGTCACCAGCAGCACCCGGCGGTTGGCTCGCAGGGCCATGGCGAGGACGAGTGCCGAACACCCAACCCCCACATCACCGCCGAGGACCACGAGCTCCCCCCTCCGAAACCCGCCACCAATCGCTCGATCGATGGAGGGGAAGCCACTCGGGACGATGACCGCATCGCTCTCGCCGGTGTCGCTCGTCCGTTCAAAATCACCACGCTGGCGATCGAGGCGGCTCACGACGCGGGTGAGCGGTGAGATGTCGCTTTCATGATGCATCGGTTTCAGGCGCCTGCGAGCTGCCGAGCGAGGCGCTCGAGCTCCTGAATGGAGGGACGGTCGAGATGGCTGTTCGTGGCCGCCACCAGACTGCGCAGGGCCCCCGCCGTCTGGAGCGCCGTACTGGTCGTCGACTCGGTACAGCGCACGAACGGTGCCCGGGTGGCCTGCGGCAGAGCGAGCGATGCCAGCCACACCTTCGCCGCCGCCGCGCGTGAGGCGCGGTCGACCGCGGGCAGGGTGTCATCGGGCAGCAGCCCCCGCGCCAGTCGTGCCGTCATCAGCGCGGCCAGCGCGACCTCGCGGCCACCGCCCAGGGGCAGTCGCCCGGCCAGCGCGGCGAGGGCAGGAAATCGGAACTGCAGGGCTTCCAGCGCGTAGGGGAGCGTCTCGATATGCACGGCAGGGAACATAACGCCCGCCTGGGGTTCGGTGAGTGCAGGCGAGGCTCATGGTCCGGGGTGCGATTGTGCATCGTTCGCTGGCCCCTCGCTCGGCGTATCGGGTATCTTGTCCCGATGGCGCAGGCGGCGAAGACGATTCTGTGGGTAGACGACGAAGCGGACCTACTGGAACCGCACCGGCTGCTCCTCGAAGACAAGGGCTATCGGGTGACGACGGCAACCAACGCCGACGACGCCCTGGAGCTGTTGCGTCGGCATCCCTGCGACCTGGTGCTGCTTGATGAGCAGATGCCCGGCACCCGCGGCCTGGACGCCTATCGGGATATCCGCGAGATCCTGCCCACGCTTCCGGTGGTGATGGTCACCAAGAGCGAAGAGGATACCACGCTCAAGGAGGCGATCGGCGCGAATATCCGTGACTATCTGGTCAAGCCGGTGACGCCGAGGCAGGTCCTCACAGTCATCACCCGCATTCTCGACGGGCCCCTCATCCGATCGCAGGCGCTGGCGCGTGCCTTCGTGGAGCGCTTCCGAGCCATCGAAGCCGAGCGTTATGCCGGGCTCGATTGGCGGGGATGGATCGATCGGTTTGCGGAGCTGATGCAGTGGGACGTGGATCTGGCCGATGCCGGCGAACTTGGCTTGCACGAATCCCTGCGGGGGCTCTATCCCGATATGCATCGGGAGTTCGCGATCTTCATGCGAAACGAGTATCCCCGCTGGCTGCGGGAGCTTGACGGGGATCGGCCACCGCTGTCGGTAGACGTGGTCTCGGAGTTCCTGCAGCCGGTTCTCGAGCGGGATCGCAAGGCCATCTTCGTGGTGATCGACTGTCTGCGACTCGATCAGTGGCGTGCGCTCGAACCGTTGTTGACGGCATTGTTCGATGTGGAGACGACGCACTACTTCTCGATCCTGCCCACGGCCACGCCGTACGCCCGCAACGCGCTCTTCAGCGGACTCTTCCCCGGGGAGATCGCCGCCAGGTTCCCCGACTGGTGGGGCGAGCGGGACGACGAAGCGCTGAATGCCCATGAGCGGGATCTGCTCGTGGCGCACCTGGAGGAGCTGCGGGTGCCGGCCAACGTCCGGTATCAGAAGCTCACCACTGCGGCCGATTCCGACGATCTCGAGCGGCATCTTCCGGCGGCTATCGCCGGCGAGGGGGTACATGCGTTCGTGTTCAATTTTGTCGACATGCTCACGCATGGGCGCTCGGAGTCGATGATTCTGTACGAAGTCGCCCGCGACGAGATCGCCCTGCGGGCTCTCACCCGTCAGTGGTTCGAGCGATCGGCGCTGTTCTCACTGCTCAAGGAAGCGTCGCGGCGCAATATCTCGGTGGTCGTCACCAGCGACCATGGGGCACTCCACTGCAATACGCCGGCGACCGTATTCGCGAAGCGTGACGCGACCGCCAACCTGCGCTACAAGTTCGGCGAAGACATTCGTGCGGAACGTGCCGACTATGCCCTGCTGTTCAGCAACCCCGATGATCTGCGTCTGCCGCACCGGACGCCCGGGACCAATACGCTGCTGGCGGCAGGGGATACGTTCTTCGTCTATCCGACGAAACTGCGGGAGTATCAGGGGCGTTATCGCGGCTCCTTCCTGCACGGCGGGGTCTCGCCGGAAGAGTGCATCCTGCCGGTGTCCTTGCTGACGCCGAAGCGCTGATGGCGTGCATGGGACCGGAATGAGCGCCGCCTCTGCTACCGGGACATTCAAGACGCCGGCGACGCAGTTGTGGCGGCGACTCTGGCGTTTCGTGGGGCCACACAAGGGCAAGTTGTTTGCCGTGGTCGTGCTGAATGCGGCAGCGGCCGTGGCGGATGTCTTTTCGTTCACGCTCCTGGTCCCCTTCTTCAACGCGTTCTTCAAGACCGATCAGTTGCTGCCAACCACCGGCACCATCGGGCGCGTGTTGCACGCGACCATCGGCTTCCTGCTGAACGAGCAGGACCGGATGGGATCACTCCGTAACGTGATGTTGATCGTGATCGGGGCGGTCGTACTCAAGAATGTGCTGATCTGGCTGAGCGGACAGGTTGGAGTGCAGTTGCAGGAGTATGTGGTGCGCGATCTGCGGAATCGGCTGTACGCCCATCTTCTGCGACTGCCGCTGCCGTGGTTTACGCGCAACAAGGTTGGGCAGATCATTGCGCGGGTGCTCAACGACACCACCACGGCGAAGACGGTGGTGACCGAGTTGGTGACCCGCACGATGTGGAGTGCCGCGCAGGTGCTGGCCACGTTGGTGGCCATGTTCGCCACGTCGTGGCGCCTGTCGATCGCGGCGCTGGTCATTGCGCCGTTGACGATCGGGGCCATCCAACCGGTGCTGCGTCGGTTGCGTCTTGGTTATCGCCGTCTGGGAAACGAACAGGGCGAGATGACCAGTCTGGTGCAGGAAGTGGTCAGTGGGGTGCGGTTGGTGAAGTCCTATCGCGCCGAAGCACGGGAGGAGCAGCGCTTCGTGGCTCAGAGTCAGGCCTACGCCAAGGGGTTTGTGCGTGTGGGACGTCTGGCGCTGCTCTCGGGGCCGGTGACCGAGACGCTGGGCACGTTCACGGCAGTAGCCATTCTCTGGTATGGGGCGCAGCTGGTACTGATCCAGGGGACGCTCACCGGGGCGGAACTGCTGGTGTTTCTCGTGCAGGTCATGCGTCTCTTGCAGCCGCTCAAGCAGTTGTCGCAGGCGCCCGCCGCAGCACAGCAGTCGCTGGCCAGTGCCGAGCGCATTTTCGAGGTCCTCGACGCCACCACCGAAACGGCTCGGGATCGTGGGACCCGCACGGCAACCGGTTTTGCAGAATCCATCGCCTTTGAGGGCGTGGACTTCGCGTACGATGCGCACGCGAGGGCGTTAGCCGGGGTATCCTTCACCGCCCACCGGGGTGAAGTCATCGCGTTGGTGGGCGCGAGCGGTGCCGGCAAGAGCACCCTGGTCGACCTGTTGCCGCGGTTCATCGATCCCACGGCGGGGCGTATTCTGTTGGACGGTGTCGATCTGCGCGAGATTCGCCTGGAGGCGCTCCGCTCGCTCATCGGCATCGTGAGTCAGGATACGGTGCTGTTCAACGACACGGTGCGCGCCAATGTGGCCTTCGGAAGGCCGGATGCCACGCAGGCGCAGCTCGATACGGCGGCACGTGCGGCGAACGCCCTGACGTTTATCCAGGCGCTCCCGCAGGGGTGGGAGACGAATCTTGGTGAGCGTGGGACTCGGCTTTCCGGTGGGCAGCGCCAACGCCTGGCCATCGCACGGGCACTCCTCTCGGATCCGCCCATTCTCATTCTCGATGAGGCAACATCGGCACTGGATGTCGAGAGCGAGCGGTTGGTGCAGGAGGCCATCGACAATCTGCTCGTGGGACGAACTGTTTTCGTCATCGCCCATCGGCTGGCCACGATTCAGCATGCGGATCGCATCCTCGTGTTCCACGGCGGCGCGCTCATCGAGCAGGGCACGCATGTGGACCTGCTGACGGCGGATGGAGCCTACGCGCGACTGCATGCCTTGCAATTCGATCGTCGCCCGGTTGCCGATCCCGATGCCGATGCAAATGCAGAAGCAAATGCAGAAGCAAATGCAGAAGCAAATGCAGAAGCAAATGCCGATGCCGATGCCGGTGCGGACCGGAGTGCTGATCCTCGGCACGACGACGGGGAGTAGCGCGTGCGCATCCTGCTGTTCACCACCGCGTCAGCGTTCACCCCCGATGTGCAGATGCTGATGCATCTGGTCGTGGCACTCGGGGCGCGGGGTGAGGTGGCGGGAGTTGCCTGTGTGCAGGGCAGCGCGACGGCGGAGTCCGTTGCGGCTCACTGGCCGCGCCTCACACTCCGCACCTTTGGCGCGGCGGGAACCACGAGACCTGGGTCAGGTGCGCGCGGCGTCATTTCCGCGCTGCGCCCGGATGTCGTGCTCGTGGGTTCCGCCAGGGACGCAGCGTTGGCGGCTGCCGCTCTGGGTAGACGTGGTGGCGTCGTGCGCCGGGTGGCCTTCGGAGAGTCGCCCGGGAGTGGACGAGGACCACGCGGGTGGCGTCTGGGCCTCGGCACAGTGGCTCGCATCATCGAGTGGGGGCAGCGCGCTCCGGTGGTAAGCTGGCCGCTTCCGGCATCTGGCGATGCCCGAGGCGGTGCATCCGGTGTGTTCGATGCATCCGACGCACTCGATGCACGGGATGCTGCGAACCCTGAGCTGCTCGTATTACCGCCGCTGCGAGGTCGCGACTCGCCCTACGACACATCGACGGCCATGGCACTACGCACGATCGCGCATCTCGGGCGCCGCCACCACACGCTCCGACTTACCTTGCTCGGCGATGTGGAGATGTTGCAGTCGGCCCGCGTCCACGCCGCATCGCTCGGGTTGACGGGCCGCTTGCACGTGCGTCCCGTGCAGGCGCTGTTGGACGGGCAATTCCCCGATGCGACGGCGCTGTGGGTCACGGCGGCGGACGATGCAGCCGCCATGTGTGTGGTGGCCGGGTTGCAGCATGGCGTTCCCGCCGTGGTGCCGCACGATGCGGCATTCGCCGGACTGATTGTGCCCGGCGCCTCCGGTTTTCTGGCGACGAAGCCGGAGTTTTCCGTGACGTTACCGGGCAGTCCCGCACAGCATCCACCGCTTCCCGTCTCGCTGGTGACCGAGCTGGCTCGGCTGATTGGCGACCGCTTCGTGCGGCGTGTCATGGGCGAAGCCGCGATTGGACGCGCGGTCCGCGAGTATGGATGGGAGCGGTTCGTTGAAGAGGCGCGGGCGCAGTTGCTCCGTGCCGCAGGCGGGTCTGACGGCCGAGAGGAGCGCGAACCCAACCGGCAACATGCGCGCGACGGGCACGGAGAACCCCTCGCCATGGAGCCACGCCCATGAGTGCAATGCAGCGGCTTCGGCACGACGGGCGCCTGTGGCTTGGCATGTCCGTTGTCGCGTTGTTGGTGCTCCTGGCGCTTGCGGCGCCGCTCATGACCTGGCACGATCCCGCCCGGATCGATCTCCGGCATGTGCTGGAAGCGCCCTCTGGAGCGCACTGGCTTGGTACTGATGCGCAGGGGCGCGATGTCTGGTCACGGCTGGTGTACGGTGCCCGGGTGTCACTGCTGGTTGGTCTGGCCTCACAGGGCATTGCACTCGCTATCGGCGTGGGTCTTGGCCTGGTCGCCGGGTATCGGGGCCGATGGGCCGACGAAGCCATCATGCGGCTTGCCGACGTCACGCTGGCTTTCCCCAGCCTGTTGCTGCTCATCGCCATGGCCGCGGCCTTCGAACCGTCGCTCACGGTGGTCTGTGTGGTGATCGGTGTGGTGGGGTGGGCTGCGATGGCGCGGCTCGTGCGCGGGCAGGTGCTCATCGTGCGAGAACTCGAATACGTGCAGGCCATACGGGCCCTGGGAGCTCCTGGCCGGCGTATCGTGTTCCGACACATCCTGCCGAATGTCGTGGCGCCGGTCGTGATTGCCGGAACACTGGGGATTGCCGGCGCCATCATGGCGGAGGCAGCTCTCTCGTTTCTGGGTTTGGGCGTGCAACCGCCAACACCGAGTTGGGGCGCGATGATCGCCGATGGACGGGATCTGGCCCAGCTCCGCTCCGCACCGTGGACCTCCCTGGCTCCCGGGCTTGCCATCGGGCTGGCCGTCCTCGGATTCAATCTGCTCGGCGACGCCCTGCGTGATGCACTTGATCCGCGGGCTGAACGCCGGAGTTGATACATCGGCTTCCTGTCTCGAGTCCCTCCAACGGTTCCTCTCCATGACGATGCCATTCGATGTTGCAGCGCTTCGGGCCCGCGAGTACGCGTGGATGGCCGACGATCCAACGATCTACCTGAATGCCGCCTCGGTGGGGCCCCTGCCGCAGAGCGCGGTGGACGTCACGACGCAGTGGGCCGACATGCGAGCCCGACCACACCGCCTGCCGTTCCCGTTGATGCTGGAGGCAGCCTCGACGGCGCGGCGCCAGTTTGCCGCACTCGTTGGCGCTGATGCGAGCGAGATCGCGCTCATGCCCAATACCACCTACGGGCTCAACCTGGCAGCTCGGGCCTTACCGCTCCGACCGGGCGTGATTCTCACCTTCGATGGCGAGTTTCCGAGCTGCGTCTATCCCTTTCAGGCGCTTGGCGCACGTGGTATCGCCCTGGAGTTCATCCCGAAGCGCGATGGCCTCCCCGATGAAGACGCGCTGATCGCAGCGATCACCAATCGCACAGATGTAGTCGCGGTGGTGGTTTCGTGGGTGCAGTTCGCCAACGGATTCGTGGCAGATCTCGCGCGAATTGGAGAAGCCTGCCAGCGGCGCGGTGCGTTCTTCATCGTTGACGGGATTCAGGGATGCGGTGTGCTGCCCATCGACCTTCACGCATTGCCGGTGGATGTCTTCGCGTCGGGCGCCCAGAAATGGCAATTGAGTCCGTGGGGCACCGGTTTCGTGTATGTGCGTCGGGAACTCGTGACAGCGCTGGAGCCCCACGACGTGGGGTGGGCCTGCATGCAGGCATCCGCCGACTACACGCGTCTTACCGACTACGCCTTTGAATTCGTCGATGATGCCAGGCGCTTCGAAGTGGTGACGCTGGCCTATCAGGATTTCGCCGCAGCCAATGCGTCCACGGCCATGCTGCTCGACGTGGGGGTCGCCAACATTGCGGCCCATCTCGAACGCCTGGGGACTCGGGTCGTGGAGTGGGCGGCGAGCCGTCCCGATGTGCGGATGGTCACGCACGTCTCCCCCTCGCGCCGGGCCGGCGTGCTATCCCTCACGTCGACTCGGATCGAGACGATGGCCGCGGCCCTCAAGAGCGCGGCGGTCAATCATGTGGTGCGCGAGGGCGCCATTCGGCTCTCGCCGCACTGCTACAACACCATCGACGAGATTGACCGGGTGATCGCGATTCTCGATCGCTGAACGGCGGTGTTCCGACACCAGGGAACACACGCCGTTGGGGGAACGCGTATTGCACCTGCACCCTGGTCAGGGCACATGCACCAACCCGAACTCACGCTGCCCCTTCCGGACCAGCAGGTGACGTCCGCGAAGCAGACGATCCTCGCCGATCACCCGATCGGCGGTCGACAGTTTCTCGCCGTTTACACTGATGCCGCCCTGTTCGAGGAGGCGCTTGGCCGCCCCGCGTGAGGCGGCAATGCCAAGAAGCGTCAGGCATTCGTATACGTCGATTCCCTGAGCAGGTGCGCCTTCGGCAGGGGGCACGTAGGTCGCGAAGGGGATTTCCTCACGCAGGGCTTCGATCCCCTCCTGGGAGAGCCCCTTCGGATCGGACTTCTCGAACAACAGAGCCGAGACCTCCTGCGCGATGCGTGCCGCGTCGGGGCTATGTACGCGGGTCGTCACTTCGGCTGCCAGGGCACGCTGCGCAATCCGCTTTTCCGGCGCTGATCGCACCTCTGCATCGAGTGCAGTAATCTCGTCGTGGGAGAAGAGCGTGTAATAGCGCAGATAGCGGGACACATCGCGATCGTCGGCCCCGATCCAGAACTGATAGAACTTGTAGGGCGACGTGCGTGCCGCATCGAGCCACACGGAGCCCCCGCCCGTACTCTTGCCGAACTTCGAGCCGTCGGCATTGGTGATGAGGGGGAAGGTGAGGCCATGGGCCTCGCCGCCGCCGCTTCGGCGGATCAATTCGAGTCCGGCAGTGATGTTGCCCCACTGGTCGCTCCCGCCGAACTGAAGGGTGACGCCTTCCGTGCGGTGGAGCTCCAGGAAATCGTGTGACTGGAGCAGCATGTATGAGAACTCGGTATAGGAAATGCCGCCGTCGATGCGGGCCTTCACCGAGTCCTTCGCCAGCATGTAGTTCACCGAGAAGTGCTTTCCCGTCTCGCGCAGGAAATCGAGCACCGAGAGCTTCGCGAGCCAGTCGACGTTGTTGACCAGTTTCGCGCCACGTGGGCCGTCGAAATCGAGAAAACGGCTCAGTTGGTTCCGGATGGCGTCCGCGTTGGCGTGGACCGTGTCGAGCCCCTGCAGTACCCGCTCGCTGGCGCGTCCACTCGGGTCGCCGATCATGCCCGTCGCGCCGCCCACCAACGCAAACGGCCGATGGCCCGTGCGCTGCATGTGCACCAGCCCCATGATCGGGACCAGATTGCCCACATGGAGGCTCGACGCGGTCGGATCAAACCCGCAGTACCCCGAGACCGGGCCGGCGGCCAGAGCCGCGGGCAGGCCTTCCGTGTGTTGATGGATCAGCTCACGCCAGGCGAGCTCGTCGAGGAGTGATGGGCGTACAGGCATGGGCGCAAGATAACCGCTCCCATGCGTGGCGCGTGGCAGTTCCCGTCGGTAGCCTTCAGGACTCCCATGGGATTCTCATCTGTCTTGGCACGCCGCCCCTGGCTGGGGTGGTTGTTCGTGATCATGATCTTCGGCGGAGCGCTGGGGTTCGGCGGGCTTGCCGGCGCCTGGGCGGTGATCTGTCGCGCAGGACGCTGTCCGTCCATTGCCTCCCTCGAGGAATACGTCCCCCGACAGACGTCGAAGGTCTACGCAGCCGATGGCCGCTTCCTCACCGAGCTCGGGCTTGAGAGACGTACGCTCATGCGGCTGCAGGATATTCCCAGGCATGTGCGCGATGCGGTCGTGATTACTGAAGACCGGCGTTTCTACAAGCACTCCGGAATCGACTATTTCCGCATTTTCGGGGCGGCGCTCCGGAATCTGCGCGCCGGTGGGTATGCGCAGGGGTTCTCCACGATCACCATGCAGCTGGCCCGCAATGTCTTCCCGGAGCGCATTTCGCGCGAGAAGACCATTCTGCGCAAGGTGAAGGAAGCCCGTGTGGCCATGGCCATTGAACGCCGCTACTCCAAGGACAAGATCCTGGAGCTGTATCTGAATCAGGTCTACCTCGGGAATGGCGCCTACGGCGTGGAAACCGCGTCACAGCGGTACTTCGGGAAGTCCGTACGGGACGTGACGGTCGCCGAGGCGGCGGTACTGGCGGGTTTGCTGAAAGGGCCTGAACGGTACAATCCCAGACGATTCTCCGATCGGGCGATCCTGCGGCGGAACACCGTCCTGGAGCTCATGCGCCGCAGTGGCGCGATCAGTGATGCCGATGCGTCGCTGGCCAAGGCCTCCCCGCTGCAGCTCGCCGAGCGCAGTGAGTCGGGGGATATCGCCCCGTACTTCGTGGAGTGGGTGCGCCAGGAACTGGAGGAGCATTTCGGTAAACGCCTCTACGACGAAGGGCTCAAGGTCTACACGTCACTCGACGTGGACATGCAGTCGGCGGCCGAACGGTCGCTCGAAAATCAGCTTCAGGCCATCGAGGCCGGCCGGCACGGGGCCTACAAGCACCTCACGTACGAAGCCTATCTGGCGCGCAGTGCTGACGGCGGGGAACGTGGCGCGGCGAACTCTCCCTATCTGCAGGGCGCGTTCGTGGCTATCGATCCCCGCACCGGCGCCGTGCGCGCCATGGTTGGCGGGCGCGATTTCGGGGACTCCAAGTTCAACCGCGCTGTCCAGGCACTGCGTCAACCGGGTTCGACCTTCAAGCCTATCGTGTACGCGACGGCCATTCATGAAGGCTTTGGGCCATCGCAGATCATTGATGATTCACCGCTCTCGCTCGATCAGGTGAGTGGCGAAGCGTGGACGCCGCAGAACTACGATCTCAAGTATCAGGGAAACCTGCCCATGCGGCGGGCTCTCTATCAGTCCCGGAATATTCCCGCCATCCGCACCGGCATGGCCGTTGGGGTGGGCAACGTGATCGGGATGGCACGGCAGTTCGGCATCACGACGCCGATTCCGCCATATCCGTCCATCTTCATCGGCTCCGCGGATGTCTATCCCGTGCAGATGATCGGCGCGTACTCGGTGTTTGCGAACCTTGGCTTGCACACCACGCCCCATGCGATCCTCAAGGTGGAGAACGCAGACGGCAAGCTGCTCTGGAAGCCCGTCCCCGATCGGGACGCCGTACTCTCTCCAGAAGAAGCGTGGCTGATGGTGAGCATGATGAAGGATGTCGTGGTCCGCGGCAGTGCGGCACGCATCTGGGCGAATGGCTTTCGTGTCCCGGCCGGCGGCAAGACGGGAACGACGAACGATGGTGCCGATGTGTGGTTCATCGGATATACCGCTGATCTGGTCGCCGGCGTGTGGATGGGCTTCGATCGTCCGCAGAAGATCAAGGCCAATGCGCAGGGCGGCGACCTGGCCGCGCCGGCGTGGGCGGCGTTCATGACGGAAGTGTATCGACGCAAGCCGCAGCCTCCCGACTGGCCACGTCCCGATGGCGTGGTGACCCGCGAGATCGATTCGGTCACCGGACGGCTCGCGAACAGCAGTTGCATGGCCGCTGTGGTCACGGAGTTCTTTGTGCAGGGGTGGGAACCCACGCGGAGTTGTTCCGATGCCGGTGGCCCGACGCTGATCGGCGCGGATAGTGCCCGCATCCGCTCCATGGGAGATACCACGAATCCGTTCCGCATTCCGCCGGGCTGACGTGGAGGCGAACGCAGGGTCGGCGTTCCGCCATGCGCGTCCCACGCTGTATACGGCGGATTGGGTCCTGCCCATCGTCTCGCCACCCATTCGTCTTGGTGCGGTGCTCGTGGCTGATGGGAAGATCGCTTGGGTCGGGCCGCGTGCGGCGGCGCCCGTTGGCGATCTCGGTGACGGCGAAAGCGGAGACGTGGCCGTGGAGGACATGGGTCGCTCGGTGCTCATGCCCGGGCTGGTCAATGCCCATAGCCATCTCGAACTCACGACGCTGCGGGGGCTTCTCGAGGGACTCGATTTCCGCGAGTGGTTGCAGACGCTCACGGCGCTCCGTCGCGATCTGCTCACGTCGGACGACCTTGCGGACGCCGCCCGCGTGGGGATTGCGGAGGCGCTCCGGCACGGCATCACAACGTTAGCCGATACCACCGATTCAGCCGCCCCGCTGCACGCGATGCGAGAGATGGGGGTGAGGGGCGTCGGCTACGTCGAGGTCTTCGGCCCCGATCCTGTGCAATGTGACGCGGCGATGCAGCAGCTCCGGGGCCGTGTGGAGTCGCTTCGCCGTCTCGACACCTCCCTGGTGCGCGTCGGGATCTCACCGCATGCCCCCTATACGGTAAGTGCCGCACTCTTCCGTGCGGCAGCGGAGATGGCCCGCGTCGAGGGGCTTCCCCTGGCCGTGCATATTGCGGAGAGCGGGGCAGAGGAAAGGTTCGTACGGCATGGTGAGGGGCCGTTCGCCGCACGCTTGCGTGCGCGAAATATTCTCGTGGCCCCACAGGCCCGTTCGCCCATTGCACTGCTCAAGGCCTGTGGCGTTCTGGACGTGCAACCCCTGCTGATCCATGCCATCCGGGTGGATGACGAGGACCTGCGAGCAATTGCTGCCGCCGGTGCCAGCATTGTGCATTGCCCCATCTCCAACCTGAAGCTGGGCCACGGAGTCGCTCCACTCGATCGCATGCTGGCGCACGGTGTGCGGGTTGGCCTGGGCACGGATTCGGTCGCCAGCAATGATCGGATGCATCTGGTTGATGAGGCTCGGCAGGCCATCCTGTTGCACGCGCTGCGTTCGGAACAGCCGGACTCGCTCGATGCGCATGCGGCCCTGTCCCTGGCGACGCTGGGTGGGGCGGCGGCGCTTGGCATGGAGGAGCGGATTGGGACGCTCGAACCAGGCAAGGCCGCGGACTTGGCGGTGTTCCCATTCGCTCTCGAGGAGACTGGCCCCGTGTACGATCCGGCCGTTACCCTGGTGCACGTGCTGGCCGGTCGAGCGGTTGCCTCCCTGGTGACCGTTGCCGGCGTGCTGCGGTGGCGGGACGGATACCCGACCGCTGAGAACCGCAGGCGCGTCGACGACAGCCGACGGCGGCTCGTGGCCGCTGCCGAGCGCATCAAGGAGTGGCGTCGAGGTGGTTCCGCGTGATAAGCTTCGTCATGCGCTTTCGTCGACCGCTGCTCCGGAACGCACAACCACTGCATCGCTGTAGGAGATCCTTCGGCGCGCGGTGGGGGCACGCTGCCTGGCAGCCTGCCCTCCGGCCCGCGGTCATGTATCGAACGGCGCGTTCCTGACTCCCGTCTTCCCCGCATTCTGCAAACGGCTTCCTGGTCGGCGCAGGAAGCGGGGATTTTTTTTTGCGGTGAGTCATCCCGTCTTCAGCAATCCAGCGGAGGGTAGGGCGTGATCGCCGGGTGCCTCGCACTGAATGCGTCGTACGAACCACTGACCATGGTCCCCCTGCGGCGGGCCCTGCGGCTTGTTATCGACGGAAAGGCCGAAATTGTCGAGGCGGACACCGGGGTTCCGATCCGTTCGGAACGGCGGGCGTTCCCCCGCCCGGCCGTCATCCGGTTGACGCGTTTCGTTCATGTGCCCCGCCGATTCCGTCGGCAGGTCACGAATACCTTTCTCTTCGCACGCGACGACTATCAGTGCCAGTACTGCGGACGTCGGGCAAATGAATTGAAAGCGCGTGAATCGCTCACGCGAGACCATCTCATCCCGATGTCGCGCGGTGGCACGAATGAGTGGTCCAATGTGGTGACCGCGTGCAGCTCGTGTAATACACGCAAGGCGAATCGCTTGCCGCATGAGATTGGCATGCAGCCCATGCATGTGCCGTCCGAACCGCATTTCGTCCATCTGTCATGGGCCGTGCGGCGGCTTACGCCGATTCAGGCGCAGTACATCCGCCTGTTCTATGGTGAGGATACGCTGCGGGAGCTCCAGAAGATCGAGCTCAGAACACCATCGATGGGCTTCGGGCCTCAAGCCGTCTGACCTCTCCGCCAAGCAGGCGGCTGGCCAGGGTGCGCATCCCGCGCGTGAGGGCAGAGGCGGGGCTGCGTTTTCCCTGGACCGCCGGCCCCGCTTCTCCACGCAACCAGCGTTCGAGCTCGTCGAGGTCGCTCACCTGCAGCGTCTGCAGTTCGGCCTGCACGAGCAGATAGGCTTTCCGCCCACGGGGTGGAGACGCAAGGGCCGGCGCATAGGGGAGCTCCATGGCAGCACGTGCATCCGCGAAGCGCGCATAACTCCCCAGCGGGGTGATGCCCTCACGGGTCCGGCGCGCGACCTCGTAGCTGCGATCAATGACATCGTAGCGCACGATGAGGTCCCATTCGGCGCGTGCGTTCACCTCGTCGAACCATCGTCCCTCCGACCAGAGCTCTGCGCGGACGTGCAAGCGCGAGGGGAAGCCGCTTCGCAGGAGCTCGTCGAAAGGTCGCTCGGTGAGCACTGCGCGCACGGCCACGACTGGTGGAAAAATCGCGGGGCTCATGCGAATGTCGATCTCGGGTCGCCCACCGCCCTGGGCCCACGCCGCAACACTGCTGCTCATCACGAGCAGCCAGGCGAGAGCAAACCGCCGTGCGCGAGCAAACTGGAAAACGCCGGACATGCGATGCGTCGATCAGAACCGACGGGAGAGACGCAGGTACACGTTTGGCGAAAGTCCACCGGGCGAGAGCGCCTGTGCCGTGTAGACCCCGAAGTCACCGAAGTCGAACCCGCCGCCGATATCGCTGCGCCAGGTGCCCGGGGCCGGGATGCCCTTGAATCTGAGCAGATCCGCGTGGGTCGCACCGACATCGGGGCCGGTCATCGCCGGTGAGCGGCGATTGTCCACGAGCCACCCTCGTCCGGAGTTTACAAAGACCACCCAGGTGCCGTCGCCCCGCAC
The DNA here is from genome assembly GCA_964586985.1 of uncultured Gemmatimonas sp. Taxonomy (GTDB): domain Bacteria; phylum Gemmatimonadota; class Gemmatimonadetes; order Gemmatimonadales; family Gemmatimonadaceae; genus Gemmatimonas. Next base: position 38,432 of record CAZPJX010000004.1, read on the forward strand.
GCCGTTGAATCTCCAGCGGCGATCGCCGGAGTCATCGTTGCCAAACAGGTTGATACGGAAGTCCCCCTTCCATTCCAGTTGGGCCAGGATGATGCGATCACACTGCGCCGGCCGACCGAGCGCCTCATACGCCTCTTCGGGGCCGGTGGCACAGGTGCCGGCATCAGAGGCGCCGAGCATGCGTCGGAAATCGAAACCCGGCAGGGCATCGAGGCCGCTCACGGCCAGACGGCGCTGCACCGGCAATGGATCACCGCTCAGCCACCCGCCCATCACCACACGCATGTTGAGCTGGGCTTGCGGGGCAAGGCGATTGTATCGGCGCAAATCGAGCAGTGCTCGCGAATACCGCAGATCGTTCAGCGTGCCGGGAACCCCGTCGTGCATGCCCATAGGGTCCCGACGGACGCCGACCGTCAACGGTGCAAATCGGTCCATGGTGCCGCTGCCATGTTCGAACTCGCCGCGCAGAAACCAGCCAGAGCGCGGATTCACGGGACTCGTCCGGGTGTCGAATGTGGCCGACAGCGTCAACAGGCTCAGCACGCCTTCGTCGACCTGGGGGTTCACGCGCCACGGCACATCGCTCGAGAAGACGGACCAGACATCGCGCCAGCGACGGCTGCTCCACCGCTCGCGCCCGTAGGTGGCGCGAACCTCCGAGGCACGTCCACCAAAGAGTGCCACGTACCCCTGACCGCCGTGCCGCTGCCAGTAGTCGCGATAGTCCCGCGTAAAGAGGAAGGTGTTGAGGCCCACCTCCGCATCGGTGAGCTGCCAGCGTTCCATGGCGTCGACTTCGTCGAAGAGACGACCGCCCACCACAATTCCCCGACGCTCACCCTGTCGCACTTCGACCAGCGCCTGGTGCCCCAGATTTTCCTTGTCCCAGCGCAGGCCATCACCGCTGCGAAAGATGCCGAAAAGCTCGGCGCGCACCCGGGTATCCTCCGCGCGAACTCGGAAACGCGGTCCGAGGATCATCGGCAGCCCTTCCACGCGGTTGTAGGTATGCGTGGTGGCTACGAAGAACTGACTCTGCGGACCGCCCGAATCGTCGTCGCGCACCCACTGCGACCACCGCGCAAAGAAGTCGGTTTCTGCGACGAGGGTGTCGGCCTCCTCGTGGTAGCGATAGCGGGCACTCCACACCCGAATCTCGCCACCGACGCTGGGACGATCCGGCGATTCCAGAGAGCCCCCCAGGATCGTCAGGGGCCCATCAATGCGCGCCCCCTCGAGAAGGAGCACGTCACCGTTGAGCACAATCACCTGACCCGTGACCACCCCTCCCAGGCGGGCTGTGCCACTGAGGACGGCAAGATCACCCCGCACGGTGTCGCTGGCGCTCATCGTGAAGTCTCCACGGACTCGGCGCGTGGCGGCGGCGTTGAACGTGCGGGTCACTTCAAGGGCGATCTCGCGAGGGAGACCACCGACCTGACGATCTCGGCTCTGTTGTGCTTCGCTGCTGGAGAATGGCAGCAGCAGCGCGATCGATCCCAGAAGAGCGACGGTACGCACGATCAGATGCTGGCAGGAGGGAAGTCGGGACATGGCAGGCCGGTACCAGTGGGTGTACGCCGAAGAACCGGGAACTATTCGCTGGCCGGGGCCAGACCAAGTCTCCGCATCCGACGATACAAATTGGGCCGGTCGGTTTGCAGTCGTCGGGCGGCCTCGGCCACGTTTCCGTCACTCTGCGCGAGGGCCGCCGAAATGAGCCGGCGCTCATAGGCATCGAGTGCGTCGCTGAGTGCCATCTGCCCATCCTCGGAGTCGGGTGGGATCTCCGTGTCGTCGGCGTCAACGAGCAACGCGCTGCCGGACGCCGTACCGTCGCTGAATGCTTCGACTCTCGCTCGCGAGCGAGTTTCGGGGAGCACCTGCTGCACGTCGGCCCGTGTCACCTCATCGCCGGCGTGGAGAATGGCCAGCCGCTCGACCACGTTGGCCAATTCCCGGATGTTGCCGGGCCAGCGGTATGCACCAAGTGCGGCCAGTGCTCCGTCCTGCCACTGGACGAGAGGCCGCCCCGTGCGCGTACGGTGCCGCGCCGAGAAATGCCGTACGAGGGTAGGCAGGTCACCTGGCCGGTCGCGCAGTGGCGGCAGGTGAATGGGGATCACATTGAGACGGAAGAACAAGTCCTCGCGAAAGCTGCCGTCGAGTACCGCACGCGTGAGGTCCTTGTTGGTGGCGGCGAGAATGCGCACGTCCACCGTGATCGGTTTCCCGCCACCGACGCGCTCGATCTCATGAGACTCGATGGCTCGGAGCAGCTTGGCCTGTGCCTCAGCGCCCAGGTCACCCACCTCATCGAGGAAGAGGGTGCCGGTGTGCGCGAGTTCGAAGCGACCGATGCGTCGCTCGGTCGCGCCGGTAAAGGCGCCGCGCTCATGGCCGAACATCTCACTTTCCACGAGATCACGCGGGATGGCCGCGCAGTTCACGCGCACGAATGGTCGGTCACGACGCCCACTGCCGACATGCAGTGCTGCCGCAGCCAACTCCTTGCCGGTGCCTGACTCGCCAGTGAGCAGCACGCGCGCGTCCGTTGGTCCCACCCGCGCCAGCAGCGCGCGGAGCTCGCGCATGGCCGGCGAATCGCCAATCATCTCGCCGGAGATTCCGAGGTCGTCGCGCAGCGCCGCCGCGGCTCGACGCGCCTGGCGGAGCTCGAAGGCCGATGCCAGGGCCAGTAACACCCCCTCCGGCGTGAGAGGCTTCTCGAGAAAGGTGAACGCACCGAGTCGCGTGGCTCGAACGGCGTCGGTCAATGCCGCCCGTCCGCTCATCATCACGACCGGTACATCGGGCCGGCGCGCGCGCAGTTTCTCAAGCAGTCCCAGACCGTCGAGCGCACCGGGCATCATCAGGTCGACGAGCGCGACATCCGGCTCCATGGCTTCCGCGAGCGCGAGGCCGGTGGCGCCATCGGCGGCGTCGCGCACGTCGTAGCCCTCCGAGGCCAGTAAGGCACCGACCATACGTCGGATATTCGGTTCGTCGTCGACGATCAGGACACTGGGCACGGACGCGGTCTAGCGCGAGGGAATCGGTGAGGGCTCCTGCCCAGGCACGGGCACTGCCTCGGGCACCGGCACCGGCACCGCCAGGTTCGCGGAGGGGTTGGGACGCACGAGGCTCGCGAATCGCTGCGCTTCCGAAAGCCTTTCGATTTCGATAGCGACGGTGTCGAGATTGCGCTCCAGGGTTTCGAAGCGCGAGTCAAACTGCCGATGCAGTGAGGTGTCCCGTGCCAGTGCCGTACTGCGCCGGTCGATGAAGCGGGCAATGGCGCGGGCAATGGGAAGCCCGATGCAGAGAAAACCAATACCTGCAGCGAAGGCCCACGAGACCTGGACGGCCTCCCTGGAGACCAGGTCCCGTACCGGGATGGTGGTCACCGCGCTGCCCTGCTGGAGGTGAATCCCCCCGGCATCGACCTTGAGCACGGTTCTTGGACGGACGCCGTCGCCACCGATCACGATCGTCCCTGGTTCGACACTCGTCTCCGCGCTGCTGGCGGTGGAGGCGTTCGGCGTCGAACCGGCGGCTTGCGCGCTGGCCTCTGCTCGCGCGGCGTCTATCGCGGACGTGACGATGGCGTCGACCTGTTGCGAAATCTGCGTTGCTGGCGAGGTGGAGCCCGTGGCCTGCCCTGTCTGCTGTTTCATGTTGATGCACCTGGAGGAGCGGAGGTGTTGTCGCCAAGGGCGATCTGGTTCCCCACAGGCAACCACACGAGCATCGTCGTGCCTTGGCCGACGATGCTGGAGGCGTCAATCGTACCGCGATGCGCCTCGATGGTCTGTCGGGCGATGGCGAGTCCGAGTCCCGTCCCGCCGGGTTTGGTCGTCATATACGGGTCGAAGATGCGCTGCAGCACCTCTTGTGACATGCCGGGCCCCGTATCGCTGATGCGGATGCCCACCGCATCCGGTTCGCTGAACACCTCGACGGTGATGGTTCCGGCCGCAGTGGCGTCCACGGCGTTGATGAGAATGTTGGTGACGGCCCTGACCAGCGGTTCATGGAAGCCGGTGACAAGCGGGAGGGGATCCGTACAGGTGAGCGACAGGGTCAACCGATCAGGGACGACGGCTCGGGCGGTCCGGGAGACGAGCTCCGCGACATCGATCTCGGCTGGTGGGCCGTCTGGCAAACGCCCGAACTGGGCAAAGCTCCGCGCCATGGCCTCAAGCCGAGCGGCTTCCTCAGCCAGAACCTCAACGCTATCGCGCAGCGCCTCGGGGGCCTGACGCCGCAATCGATCGACGGCGAACCGGATCGGTGTGAGGGGATTCTTGAGCTCGTGCGCGAATCGCCGCGCGGATTCGCGGAACGCCTCAGCCCGTTCGGCCTCCAGCGCGCGTCGTCGTCCCGATTCGAGTTCCTGAGCCATGGTGCGCATTCCTGATCTGAGTACTTCGAACTCCGGAGCCCCGCGGCGCTCCGGCTGTGCAGGAAGCGGTCGCCCCGTGCGGATCAGTCCCGTCCACCCCACCAGTTCATCGAGCGGCCGACTGAGCTGCCGGCTCAGGTGACCGGCCACGCGAGAGGCGCCCACCGCCACCACCACCACCACGAACACCGCTCCAACCAACACCAGACGCATGGACCGACCGGCCACGAAATCGAAGCGTCGGGCCAGTTGTGCCGATTCGCGAAGCTCCGCCTCGTGTCGTGCCAGCGCCTGTTGCTGCGCGGCGGTGAGCGGAGCGCCCCGAACAGCACGAAGCGCTTCCTCGCCACTCTGGGCCACGCGTTCCCACGCCGACTTGGCCGATAGCATCGAGAGGGTGCGGGCCGCGAGTCCTGTCCACGCCACCGTGACCCCAATGGTGGGGACCAGGGCGAAGAGCAGCAACATCGCGAAGAGCCGCGTACGAAACGGTGTGCGGGAAGCCGTACGCGGGGCCCCGGTTTCGGGTTTCGTGTCGGTCTGCTTCCGCATCTCGTTCATAGTCAGTAATTTACGTGGCTGTACTCGATCCCGGAGTGAGATGGCAACACCTTGGTCCCTTGCCCCTCTCGTCGAACGGCATGCCCAGGATACCCCTGACCGCGTGCTGGCCACGGATGGTGCACGGACATGGACGTACCGTCAGGTCGACGCCGATGCGTCGGCCTTGGCCGCGGCGTTCACGGAGCTTGGGCTGGGTGCCGGTGATCGGGTCGCGGTTCACCTGCCGAACGGTGTCGAATGGATCGTGGCGACGCTTGCCGCGGCCAAGCTCGGCGTCGTCGTGGTTCCGGTCAGTCCACAGCTCAATGTGCACGACCTGCGGTATCAGCTTCGGCACGCCGAAGCGAGCGCAGTGGTCACCATCGAGCGATGGAACGGGGTGGACTATCTCCAGCGATTCGAGGAATTGCTGGGAGACCTTCCTGATCTACAGTACGTGGTCACGGTCGGGGAGGAGGACCTGTGGTACGACGATCGGATCTTCCAGTTCGAGGATCTACTCTCGAGCGGAGCTGGCAAACCGGTACGCCGTGGCCCAAGCGAAGACGATCAGCAGGATCTCGCGCTGATGTATACCTCGGGCACGATGGGCAAGCCCAAGGCGGTCCAGCTCTCGCATCGGGCGGTCGTGGAGAATGCGGCGCGTACGGCCACGGCGCTGAGGGTGAGCCCTGACGATCGGGTGCTGACCCTGGTGTCGTTCAGTGCCATCTTCGGCTTCAGTGCCATGGTGGGGACCATGGTCAGTGGTGCCACCCTCGTGCTGCACCCGTCGTTCAGCGCAGCGGAGGCCTTACCACTCATGGTGGCGTCACAAACCACCGTGGTGCTGGGTGTACCGGCACAGTTCCACCTGCTCATGCGTGAGCCGGCCTTCGATCCGGCAGCGCTGGGCGCGATCCGGACCGGTCTGATGGCCGGCAGTGCCGTGGGCGAAGCGCTCGTGCGGAAGGTGCGTCGATGGTGTGACGTGCTGGTGGGATACGGACTCACCGAGACGGGAGGGGCGGTCGCGGTCACGCGCCTCGACGACGGGGACGATCGCCGCTTGCACTCGGTGGGCTGTCCGATGCCAGGGATCGAGGTGATGGCGATGGACCTCCTTTCCGGCAGCCTGCACGGCCCGGAAGCGGTTGGGGAACTCGCCGTGCGCGGGCCGAATGTCATGCGGGGCTATCTCCGCATGCCCGCCGAAACGGCCAAGGTCTTCACACCGGATGGGTATTTCCTCACCGGCGATCTCGGCATCATCGATGAGGATGGGTGCATACGCATCCTCGGACGCCGGCAGGAAACGATCTCGCGTGCCGGTGTGCAGTTGTATCCCCGTGAGATCGAGGATCGCCTGCGGGCGCATCCGGCAGTGGACGATGTCTGCGTGATCGGGGTTCCCCATGACGTCATGGGTGAACTGGTCTGCGCATGCATCGTAGCGGTGGAAGGGGCCGTCATTACGGGCGACGAAATCAAGCGCTTTGCCCGCGATACCATGACGGCCAACAAGGTTCCCGACCTCGTCCGCTTCTTCGACGCGTTCCCGATGACCGGGAGCGGCAAGGTGCGTCGGCGAGAGCTCGCGCGTGCGATCGCGCTGAGTGCGAACGCTTTGAGCGCTTCGGCGCTGTAGGCGATGCGCTCGATCACCCCGTTTCGAATTCAGGCTGGTACATGAGTCGTCATATTTCCCGGTCGGGCGCATCGGCGCCGACCCGTTCCGTCGCGCCGTTTCACCGAGGGCCGGCGGCCGTGGCTCCGGTCACGTCGCCCAATGCCGCGCCTCCGGCGCATGCGCCCAATGCCGCGCTGCTCATCGACTTCGACAACGTCACGATGGGTATCCGCTCCGATCTGCAGATGGAGCTCAAGAATCTCCTCTCCTCGGATATCGTGAAGGGCAAGGTGGCGGTGCGTCGTGCCTACGCCGACTGGCGCCGCTATCCGCAGTACATCGTGCCGCTCACCGAGGCGTCGATTGATCTGATCTTCGCGCCTGCCTATGGCTCGTCGAAGAAGAACGCCACCGACATCCGCCTCGCGATCGATGCGCTCGAACTGGTGTTCACCCGCCCCGAGATCGGGACGTTCGTGCTGCTCTCCGGCGACTCCGACTTCTCGAGCATGGTCATCAAGCTCAAGGAGTACGGCAAGTACGTGATCGGTGTGGGGATCCGCGAATCCTCGAGCGATCTCTTGGTCATGAACTGCGACGAGTACTACTCGTACAATGCCCTCGCCGGTCTCGTGAAGACGGGCGAGGATGAGACCACGCGCTGGGATCCCTGGGAGCTCGTGACCGAGGCCGTGGGCCGCATGAAGCGCAATGGCGATGTCATGCGATCGGATCGCCTGAAGCAGGTGATGCAGGAGATCGACGCCTCGTTCGACGAGAAGAACATCGGGCATCCCAAGTTTTCCCGTTTCGTGCAGGAGGCACAGCAGCGCGGTCTGCTGCATGTGACGAAGCTCGAGAGTGGCCAGCTCGAAGTGGATACGGTTGATGGGACGCCATCGGCGCTGGCCCCATCCGTGCCCACGACAACGGCCGAGACGGAGGCACGCCGCGAGGGCGATCGCGACCGCGACGATCGGCGTAGCCGTCGTGGCCGCCGGGGCCGCGGTCGGGATCGATACGAGAGGGATCGTGAGGGAGGACCTGCGTCGGCCGATGACCACGAGGATACGACGCCGGTGCTTGCCGACGCGGATGCCAGCGTGCCGCTCGATGAAACGGCGGAGATACCCATTCCGCGCCTTGACGCTGCGCTGAGTGAGCCGACTGGCATCCGTCCGCTGCCGATGGCCGAGTCCGGCGACAGCGCGGGAAGCGAAAGCGACTCAAGCCTCGTGGCCCGAGATGCGGCGACTGAGAACGGTGGCGAGAGTCGCGACCGTGACCGCGGTCGTCGTCGTGGTCGCGGTCGGGATCGTTTCCGTGATCGTGCGGCGCGTTCGGACGCGTCGCGTGACGGTGGCGATGCCGCGCGCTCCCATGGCGGTCCGGACGGTCAGTCCGGGGCCAGCGCGCCGGTGGCTGGCGTACCCACGTCGCTCGGTGCGCCGTTCAACGCACCGGTGGCTGAGACGGTGGGGCGGAGTGGTGAGCGCCTCACGCGCAGCGATGCGTTCGAGCTCGTGCGTCGCGCGGTGGAAACCCTCGTGGTGGGTGAGGCCGTCACGAGTGCCAGTGCCGCCCGTCAGCGCGCGTTCGAGTTGCTGGGGCGCGACAGCGAATCGCTGGCCCCGCGGATGTTCGAGCGGATTCTTCAGGATGCGCATGACGCCAACCTCATTGATCTGCGCCGCCGGGGCGATGATTGGGAGCTGGCCCGTGCTGCGGATGCGGCCAGCATCGTAGAGCAGCTCAAGACGGCTGATGAGGCCCACAAGGCTGCTGCGGCAGCCCAGGCGGCGGCACAGCCGCCCGCGCCGCGCGGGATGGGTGCGCGGGGCATTGGCGGCCGAGCCGCCGTGGGCAGAAGCAAGGCGGCGGTTCCACCTGAGCTGCTGATGGTGGGCGTGGTCGCCCCGGTGATTGGTGCTGCGACGCCGGCAGCTTCCGTGACACCGGCAGCGGTGGTGGCGCCAGTTGCGGCTCAGGGCAGCGTTCCCGTGCCCGAAGGGGCGGCCGAGGTTCCTGTGAGCTCTGACAAGCAGAAGACCGTTCCGCCCGCGGCGAAGGGCTCCCCGGCCGCGGCCAGGAAGCCGGCGGCCAGGAAGGCCACGGCGAAGGGAGGGAGCAAGTCCCAGCCCGCAAAGACGTCTGCCCCGCCCAAGGCGGCAGCCGCCAAGTCGCCCACTGCAAAGCCGGCAGCCAAGGTCCCGGCCACCAAGGCTGCTGCGAAAACCGCAGCGAAGCCGACCGCGAAGGGCCCTGCGAAGAAAGCCGCCAAGGTTCCGGCCAAGAAGGCGGCCAGGAAGGCGTGATTCGGCGGCTTCCCAATTGAACCCATGCACCGAGGGGCACCGATGGCAACGGCATCGGTGCCCCTCGTTCATCGGCGAGAGTGCCTTACAGAATCCCCGCGACCCGCCCTGCTTCCTTGAATGCGGACACCACCGCATCGAGATCGTCGATGGTGTGTGCGGCACTCACCTGACAGCGCACCCGGGCCTGGCCCTGTGGCACAACCGGGAATCCGAAGCCGGTGACAAACACCCCTCGCTCGAGCAGCAGATCACTCATGCGA
>CAZPJX010000005.1:0-45162 GCA_964586985.1 uncultured Gemmatimonas sp.
CTTCTTCAATCGCGCGGCGGAAGTCTCTGCGGCGCTTTTCGCCGAAGATCCCGCTACACCGATGGTGCGCTGGCTGGCGAGTGGGGTGATCACCGATCAGACACCCTTGCTCATCCTCAAGAACAACGGCAAGGAAGCGCGTTTCGACAAGAAGTCATTCAAGAACGAAGTCGTGTGGCCGGCCACCAACGGGCGTGACGCAGAGTTGCAGGCGCAGTTCAAGAAGAACAAGCCAACGACGATCAGAAAAACCGGTGGAGACTGGGCCATCTTTCGTCTCGTGGCCAGCGCGGACGCCTTCGAGGGGCAGAGTGTGACCTGGAACGCCACGGGCAAGGATGCGGAGCCTGTGCATGTGCAGTTCGAGGCGCTGCGTCGGGAGGCGACGTCCGTCCTACGGCGCGGCTGGCTGGGCCGTATGAGTTGTGTGGCGCAGGTAACCAAATAATCGCGTTACTGCGTGCACCCCAGCTGTCCTGTGTAGCGGTTGATGACTTCCGCTTGCGCCATGGAGCGTGCGGACGTGCGTGCCGCGCGGAGAGCCGTGCAGGCCGGTCGCACCTCATCCATGAGAAGATGGGCTTCGGCGATACGGATGTAGGCCCAGGTGCTGTCGGTGCCCGTGGGCAGGCGTGCAATGATGGATTGCAGGACCGGGATGGCGGCGCGCGCCGCGTTCTCATCCGCGGAAGCGGGATCAAGCGCCTTGGTGATGCTGTCGAGTGTTGCGAGCGCGCGAGTTGCGGCCGGTGTTCCGGTCGTCGTGCTGGGTGTGGAGGACGCCGGCGAGGCAGGGCTCGCCGTGGCCTTGTTGGGGGTCGCGTTGGCGGTGGCGGGCGTTGCGCCAGCTGGCGTTGCGCCGGCTGGTGCGGCGGCCGCCTGAGACTCGGGGGTTCCGGTGGCTGTTGTGCCAGTACCCGATGTGCTGCGCGCTGCATCGGTGACGGTGGAGGTCACCGCGCTGGCAGCCCCCTGCGCCTCCTCAACCAGTCTGCCAGCAGTATTGGTGGCGGAGTTCACCAATCGATCGATATCCGATGCGCGTGGTGCACGCTGCTTGGTGTACCACCACCAGCCCGCACCGATCACCAGCAGGAGTGATAGGCTGGGGAGCGGTATGCGGGAGACGGACACGCGCCGACGGGGCGCGGCCTGCACATCAACTCGGGGCGCTGGTTGCTGGGGCGCTGGTTGCTGAGGCAGGGCGCGCGGCGGCGTTCGCGAGGCAGAGGGCGTTGGACTTCGCGGTCTGGCACCGGACTTGTCGAGCTCGCGGCGCAGCTGCTCCTTGTCCACTGTCTCAATGACTCGGGCCGCTCCCGGAGTATTCCCCTGTGTCGGCGCGGCTGGGGGCGTGGGACGTGGAGTTGTTCCACCTGGAAGATCTGCACTGTCCGATGCCGGCGCTGCCGATACGGTTGGTCGTGCCGGGGCTAGCAAGGCTGCCTCGAGCGCCTTGGCAAATGCTCCTGCCGAGGACGTGCGTTTGGCGGGATCCCGTTCGAGTGCCTGCGTGAAGACCTGCTGCAATCCGGCCGGCCACTGGATGTCCGGTCGTACCAGACCGAGCGCACGCGGTTCAGCGACCAAGCGCGCGGTCATGCCTCGGTCTGGCGTGTTGCCGTCGAAGGGCAGATCAAGCGTCAGGCATTGATACGCGACCAGTGCGAGCGCGTAGACGTCGCTGCGGTGATCGATGGGGCTCCCAAGAAGTTGTTCAGGGCTCATGAACTCGGGTGTGCCCACCACGAAGCCCGTGCGCGTGAGTCCCGCCTCCTTTTCGTCGCTGCCCACGGCCTTCGCGATGCCGAAGTCCACCACCTTGCACTTGTCGACGCCCTGGTCGTCCTGCTGGACGAGAATGTTGTCAGGCTTGAGGTCGCGGTGCACGATCCCCATGCGGTGCGCCGCGTCGAGGCCGTCGGCGACCTGTCGTACGATGACCGCGGTGCGTTGTGCACTGAGGGGGCCGTCTTTCGCCAGCACGTTCTTGAGCGTGGAGCCATTCACGTACTCCATCGCCAGGTACACCAGCCCTTCCGCCGTCTCGCCGAAGTCGAAGACGCGGGCCACGCGTTCGTGCTCTATGCTGCTGGCATTGGCCGCTTCCCGATTGAAACGAGCCACGGAGGCCGGGTCCTTCATCAACTCGGGGCGCAGCACCTTGATGGCGGCCTGCAGCGGCAGGCGCACGTGGCGGGCGAGATACACCTTGCCCATGCCGCCCTCGCCGAGCAGGTCCGTGACGAGGTACCGGTCGGCAACGACCGAGCCGATCAGGTCGCCGTCTGCATCGGCGGCTCGCAAGGTCGAGCCATCTGCGGGGCAAAAGACATTCGTGTCCGGGTAGCTGGAACCGCAGACGGGGCAGACTTTGGGCATCAGTGTGGTGCGGAGAACTTGCGGTCGGAGGCGGCCGGGTCGGAAAAAGTGGGGCGGAGACGGGTCGTGCCAGGGGTGATATTGAACGAATACGGAATTCGGCGGTATGTTCTCCTCGAAACTTATCTCTGGGAGAATACCCGCATGTCTGCCGCTTCGCTCACTCGCCGTCCTCGCCGTACCCTGTTCGCGGCGCTGGCTGGCACGGCCGTTCTCACCGGGGCCCTGGTCGGTATGGCTGGGACGGCTGCTGCCCAGACTGCGGCCACCAAGCCCACCGTGGCCGTCATGTACTTCACGAACGGCGCGATCGGCAACAATGCCGATTATGCCCCGCTCAGCAAGGGCTTGGCGGAGATGCTCATCACCGAGCTTTCGGGCAACGACAATATCCGGGTGGTGGAGCGCGACCGCCTGCAGGCGTTGCTCGAGGAACAGAACCTCGGTGCCAGTGGACGGGTGGAGAAGGAAACGGCGGCCAAGATTGGCAAGACGCTGGGTGCACTGCACATGCTCATGGGGAGCTTCGTGATCGATCCAAAGAACACGATGCGCATGGATGTGCGGGCGATCAACACCGAAACGTCGGAGCTGGAGTACGCCACGTCCGTGACGGGGAAGGCCGACCGGATGTTGGAGTTGCTTGGGCAGCTGGGCAGCAAACTGAATTCGGGACTCAAGTTGCCTGCGGTGCAGCGGGGCTTTGAAGAGGGGAAGGCCGTTGGTGCGAAGGGGCCCAATCAACTCAAGTCGATGATGCTGCTCAGCCGAGCCTTGGAGCAGCAGGATCGGAAGAACAACGCGCAGGCGGTGGCCCTGTACAAGGAGTCGCTGCAGGCGAACCCCGACAATCAACGCGCCAAGACGCTTCTGGCTTCGTTGGAGCGTGGCACCAAATAGCACAGTTGTAGGCGATACGATGGGCAGACGGCCCTGGTACACGCTGGTCCTGCTCGGAAATCGCCAGACTTACTAATTATTCTGGAACACAACGGGGGATATCAAGCACTTGATCGCCCCCGCTCGTTCATCCCCTGCCTGCCTTGTCTACCTTCGGATCGACCCTTGCTGCCGAATCGGGTAATAGATATCGAACCAGGCCGAGAGTGCGTTGCTGCTGTTGATGCCCAGCGGATAAAAGCAGGGCCCACTCACATGGTAACAGAGTTCGCCGGGGCTGCCCATCCAAGTCGCAGTACCAGGGCTGTTGAGATGCAGGGTGAACGGTTGGTTCATGGGGATCTGCCAGATACAGCTCGTCGGAGCACTACCGCCTGTGGTGCGGGAGCAGGTGCGATACCAGGTGTTCGCTGAGGCTGTCACATCACCGGTGCCATCCCCTGTGAGCGTCACCGTGACCTGCACCGAGGGCAGGGTTACGAATCGTGTCGTGATTTCGATGTTGCCCTGGGGGTTGTTGAGCACGCAGGTGAGTGACGTACCTGCCGACGCACAGGCCCCTCCCCAGCCACCGAACGCCGAGGTGCCGTCCGGTGTGGCCACCAGAATCACGGAATCCTGAGTGCTCCTGGTCGCTCTGCAATCCTGCGGATTGGGCGGCGTAGCGCCTATCAGCGTGCAATTGATGTCGGTACCAAAGACCGCGACGGAACCCCCGCCGGTGGCGTTGCTGACCGGGGCGATATTCATCGTAATGGTCGGTGCGCCAAAGGTGGCCGTCACGGCCACCGGATTCATGGCGAGGAATGTGCACGACGGCAGACTCGATTGGCAGGCGCCCGCGAAGGCGCCGAAGGTCTGCCCGGAGCCCGGCTGCGCTGTGAGCGTGACCAGACGGTTGACATCAACCTGGATCTGACACGCCTTCTGACTCTGCCCCTGCTCAAGGGTACAGGTGACTCCATCGCCTGTGCGAACGCTCCCGAACTGGGGTCCCTGCAGCGTGAGCGTCAGCGATACCTGGCGGCGGCTGAAGACGGCTCCCACGGTCTTGGATTGATCCATGGTCACCGCACAGGTCCCGGTGCCCGAGCAGGCACCCGTCCAGCCGGTGAAGGTGCTATACCCATCCGGGATCGCATTCAGGAGGATGCTCGAGCCGTTTGCCAGCGTCCGGGCGCAGGCACCGGAGTTCTGCCCATTGTTGCGGTTGCAGGAGATGACGGAACCGCCGACCACCTGTCCGTCGCCGGTGCCGCTGGGGATGACGGTAAGCTGGGTCGGAGGGTCGAAGCGCACCGTGATGGCCTTGCCGGGGCTGGCGACCACGACCGTGCAGGTGGTGCCCGACGCCGTGGTGCATCCCGACCAGCTGTGGAAGCTGTGCTCGGTGGCCGCGGAGGCGGTGAGTGTGACTGTCGCTCCATCGTCGAAGAGGGTCGAGCAGCTGCCCTGGCCGGATGCGGCGGTCAGGGTACACGCGAGACCAGCGGGTGATGAAGACACCGTACCACTGCCGAGCCCTATACCAGTGATGGAGATCGGAACCGGGGCATTGAATCGCGCCGTCACGGAACGGGCAGCATTCATCGTGAGCTGGCACCTGGGCACCGTGATGCCGGCACAGTCGCCAGTCCAGCCACCGAAGGTACTCTGGCCGTTGGGTGCGGCCGTCAGTGTCACGACGGTGCCGTCACGGAAGGTGTTGGAGCAGGTGCCGCTCACAACGCCCTGCAGTGCCTGACAGGTGAGGCCACCGACGTCGGAGGTGATGGTTCCGCCACCTGCGCCTGCCGCCGTGACGGCGAGCGTGCGCAGCGCGCGGAAGACCACACCCACATTGCGCGCCTGATTCATGCTTACGGTGCAGGCGGCGCCCTGCGTCAGCGAGCAGTCTCCTGACCAGCCGATGAGTTCCGTCCCGGAGGCGGGAGTGGCTGTCAGCACGACATTCGCATCGCCAGGGAAGGTGAAGGCGCAAGTGCCTGTCGTGATGGATCCGTTGATGGCGCAGCTGATGCCGGCAGGTGACGACGTGAGCGTACCGGTTCCCGTCACGCCAGCCGACACCACCGTAACAGCCGCCGGAGGCGGTACGACGCGCACGTCGACGAAATTCACGCGACCGCCGACATCCGCCGTGATTCGGGTGGTTCCAACAGACAATCCGGTAACCACTCCGCCGACACTGACCGACGCCACGCTGGGGCTACTGCTCGTCCAGATCGCACTGCGGCCCGCGATCGGACGCTGCTGACGGTCGAGCACCAGCGTCGTGAGGCTCATCGGACGGGTCAGTTCCATTCGCAGGGGTTGGCCTGCTCCGACGACGTTTTCTGTCGGGGCATTGATGCGCACTTCCGCGACGTCGTTGAGCTGTATCGTTCCGGGCACCGTGGTGGTCACGCCGGGGCGCAGCGAGATGGGGCCGACATACTGCCGGTCTACCGGTAATCCGTCGACGAGCAACTGGATCTCGAGCCGCACCACGCATTCATCGGCGGCGATGGACGTACCGGGCAGCGCACCTCGCTGCGCATTGGCGAGGCACGCCGCGAGGTCGATCCCAACCGGCACGGCTTGGGGTGCGCCTGAAAGACGGAGCGACTGCGTCGAGAGCGGGCTGTAGCTACCGTCCTGCAGGAGGTAGCCGGACGCGATCCGCACATCGTCGTTGCTGCCCGTGGTGGTCTGGAACGAGGCAGAGAGGAGGAGTTGTGCTGGTTGCCGCGCCGGACCGGCACTGTTGTCGGCGCAGGCACCGAGCAATGCGGTGAGCGCGAGCGTCGCCACGGCGACGTGCGACGCCGTCAGCGAGCGGATGCGGGAACGGGTCGGGCGAGGTACGCTGTTCCCGGCATGACGAAGAGCGGAACCCGACGCGCTCGTGGACATGGTAGGCATGATCGACATGGGCGATTAGAAGCGAGTCACGACGACAAGACCTGCCGAGGCGCCGAAGAAGCCCGTGCGGGGAGCGGTACCGCCGATACGCGGCCGCAGTTGTCCACCTTGGCCGCGCACATAGGGTTGGAACGTCAGGGCGCCCGCCCGCTTGATGAGACCGACAGTGCCACCGCCACTGAGTACGCCTGAGGTGGCGAGGCCCTGATCGATGGCGAGGCCGCTGTGCATGCGGCCGTCCGCCGTAAGCAGGATGTCCGTGGTCGCGGAGATCGGAATACTGGTCCGGAGGCCGCCATCGAAGTAGTTGCCGCTCGTGCCTTGCACTTCCACACCATCACGCTCAAAGCGTGTGCGGAAACGGTTCACGCCCCAGAGCACGAATTCTCGCAGGTGCGGCACGCCGAACTGGATCTGGGCGTCAGTGGTGTAGATGGGTCCCAGCCGTATGGTCGAGACGGCCGGCGCCGAGGCGGGCAGTGCGGGATTCCGAAGCTCATCATCACTGTAGAGGTCCACCGAGCCGGTGAGCGTGAAGCGATGATGTCCGAACAGCCGGTCCAGACCAAGCGAACCACGGATCACGTTGCCTGGCTGGAAATCGGTGGACGGTGCACCAGCGGTGATGGCCGCAATGGGCTGATAGGTGCCGCGCATCTCGTAGGATCCGCCGATGGCTACGGCCCAGCCGGCCACCTGCCTGGCCAGCACGATGCCGGCCGTGCCACTGGGCCCGGCTCCGACTGGTGGCGCATTGAGACCGAGAGCTGGGGCGGCCGTGGCCCTGAGTACCGAGAGCGCGCTCGCGTTCAGTTCGGTCTGACCAGTGGGCGCATTCACGCCACCTGTCAGTACGAGTGCATCGTTGAACAATCGGCCGGTCGCCCGGAGCCGTATATCTGTGGGTCCATAGAGCGTGGCGGTTCGCTCCGCGCCACCGACGCCGAGCCTGGGTGCGTAGGTCAGACGGGCATAGGTGTAGGCCGACTGCATGTCCACGGTCCACTTCGTGCCTATGGGGAGCGCGAGCGAAACCGGCACCGAGAACTGCTCGATCTGTTTCAGTCGGATGGAGTCGCGCCCCATGGCACCTGGCTGCTGGAACCCGACGCCACCGAAGCGAAGGAAGTCCGTCGTGCCGCCGACCGCGAGCACGCCGGTGCCGATGAGTCGGTCCTGTGCGCTCGCGCCGGACGGCAGGGCCACCATGACGATGGCCAGTCCGGAAATCACAAGCCTGCCGAGAGGAGAGGGCATCGAGGTCATGGACGGGAGATCGTGATGATGACGGTCGCCTGCGAGGACGGGAAGGTCGGATCGATGGCAGAGCCGACAATCCGCGAGACATTGGTGACGAGGTCGAGCGGGCGATTCAGACGGTCGATGGTGCTGAAGATGGCGCCATCGAGTGGCCGGAGGCCCGGGATGGCGATCGGTGTACTGGTCCGCATGGCGCCATAGGAGCGCACCTGCCTCGCCATGGTGCGGGCCTCGCGGAAACCGGGGTCGAGGCGGGAGGCCCGATCGAGTTCGGCGGCGGCGCTCCCGTAGTCGCCCTGGTAGAAGTGTTGCATGCCACGTCCGTAGGCGAGCAAGGCGCTGATGTTCTTCGTGGGCTGCGCCTCGATGGCGGCACGTTCGGCCGGCGTGAGCGTGACGCCAAGCGATTCCAGCAGCCGCAGGACCAACGCTTTCTCGGCGGCAAGGATCTCAGCCAAGGGGGCTCTCGCATCGACCGCATTGGAGACCGTGGCACGCTCCACATCACCGATGCGCGCGCCAAGCCGAAGCGTGCGGCCATCGGTGAGGGACTCGACCGATCCGAAGACCAGACGCTGAGCGCTCACGAGCTGCCCGACACGTGGTGCGGTGGCTGAATCCACTCGGCCCGAGGCTGCAAGATCGAGTTCGCGAAGGACTTCGCCGAGGCGCGTGCGTTCGACGATCCGAACCTGCCCGCTGCGAGACAGGTCCGTGGAGACGAGCTCGGCGAGGGCGAAGGCGAGAGGCGTGAGAGTGGTATCCGTGCCGCGTGCGGCAAACGGGGGCACACCCACCGTTCCCCGCGCTGCGGGGCCGCGGCTCCGTTCGCTGGCGATGGCTCGCGCGTCGCCAGCGACCGGCTGCGAAGTGGGGGTGGGGGTGGGACCGGCACCGCAGGCGACGAGCAGACCAGCGGAGAGGATTGCGGCAAGGGCCATGTACGCCGGGCGAAGGACACCGGGGAGCATGTGCAGGGATGGCGGGCGCATTGCGAACAGAGTGAAGGACGGAGCCGGCCGGTGACGGGGGTTCAGTCTGCGGGGTGCGTCACGGTCGTGGCATGCATCGGCGGGAGCGCTTACTTGCCCACGTGGCGAATGTGGGGGGTGCATAGAATAGAATCAAGCAATTCACGTATTTGCCACGAGGAATGGTGCGTCACGAGATTGTGAGGCACGCCACGCTCGAGGACCCACATGACTCTTCAGACCAGACACCGAATGTCCCGCACCTCCACCACGCCGTTGGTGTT
Source organism: uncultured Gemmatimonas sp. (assembly GCA_964586985.1). GTDB lineage: Bacteria > Gemmatimonadota > Gemmatimonadetes > Gemmatimonadales > Gemmatimonadaceae > Gemmatimonas. The sequence goes on from CAZPJX010000005.1 coordinate 8,702, forward strand.
CCTGCTCCTGGCTGCAGTTGGGATGAGCGGCTGTGCCACGAATCCCGTGACTGGCCGTCGGGAACTGTCACTCGTTTCGGAGGCGCAGGAGATCCAGATGGGGCGCGAAGCCTCCTCGGCGGATCTCCAGCGACTCGGAGAGGTGCCGCAGCCTGAGGTTCAGGCACTCGTCCGGCGTATCGGGACCGCCATGGCCGCCAAGTCGGAGCGTCCCAATCTCCCCTGGGAGTTCCACGTGCTCGACGATGCCGCGGTGAATGCCTTCGCCTATCCCGGTGGGTTCATCTTCGTGACACGCGGCCTGCTCACCAACCTGAATAGTGAGGCAGAGCTGGCCGAGGTCATCGGACATGAAATCGGGCACGTGACGGCCAAGCATTCCGTGGTGGCGATGAGTCAGCAGCAACTCGCGCAGATCGGACTCGTGGGGGCAAGCATATTCTCCTCGACGGTTGCGAAGTACGGGGATCTGATCGGCGGCGGCGCATCGCTGCTCTTCCTCAAGTTTGGCCGCGACGACGAGCTGCAGGCGGATGCACTGGGCTTCCGGTATTCGCTGGCCCAGGGGTTCGACGTGCGTGAGGCACCCAAGGTGTTCGAAACGCTGGGTCGTCTGAGTGGAAGCGCCGGACGGGTTCCCGAATGGCAGAGCACACATCCCGATCCCGGTAACCGCGCAGAGCGTGCCCAGCGACGGGTGGCGGAGCTTGCCCCCGGGGCGCTCACGGGCACCAAGGTGAACCGTGACAGTTATCTGCGCGTGGTGGATGGCATGGTATTCGGTGAGAACCCGCGGCACGGCTTCTTCGAAGGCACACGTTTCCTACACCCCGACCTCCGCTTCCAGTTCGATTTTCCAACGGGATGGAAGTTCGCGAATCAGCCCGATGCGGTTGTGGGCATGAGCGCAGACAACAGCGCGCAACTGCAGCTGGTACCTGCCACCGGCACGCCCGCGCAGGCCTTGCAGACGCTGCTGCAACAGCAAGGCATCACTGTGAGGCAGTCGGGGCAGACCACGGTGAACGGACTCGCCGCGGCCGCAGCCACCTTCGATGCGGCAACGCAGCAGGGTGCTCTTCAGGGCCATGCGCTCACGATCGCGCACAACGGACAGACCTACCTCCTGCTGGGCCTGATGGTGGCGCAGGCACCCGCGGCGCGCGTTGCGGAGGTTGATGCGACCCTGCGTTCGTTCCGCGCCCTCACCGACGCAACGGCACTGAACAAGCAGCCCGTGCGTGTCCAATTGGTGACGTTGGACCGGGTCATGACCGGAGCGCAGTTCGTGCAGCGCTATCCCAGCAGCGTGTCGGCCGATGAGGTGTACATCGCCAACGGCATCGACGCGAACACATCGCTTCCCAAGGGCATGATTCTCAAGCGGATCCGTTGAGTGTTTGGGGGGCACGTGGGTGAGGCCATCATCCCGCGTGAGCTCCGTGCCTGGCGCGCGTGGGGTGTTGCCCGTCGCCTCGTCGCCGGCGTGCGCGATCCGCATTTCCGCGACCTGGTGCAGCGCATCGATGGCGGGCCACTGCACCTCTGCTCTCCCGTGACGTTGCTCACAGACGGAGAAACGGCGTTCACCCGCATGCGCGAGGCGATCGAGTCCGCCCGGGAGGAAGTGCTGTTGGAGACGTACATCCTCCGCGATGATCAGCTGGGCGAATCGGTGCGGCAGGCGCTGCTCGCGGCGGCCCGACGGGGGCTTCGCGTGTGCGTGCTTGCCGATGCCGTTGGTTCGATGTCCACCGCTGAAGACTTCTGGCGCTCCCTCGAAAACGGAGGGGTCGAGGTCCGTCTGTTTCAGCGTGTGTGGACGCATCCGCTGGAAGCACTACGACGTGATCACCGTAAGCTGCTGGTGGTGGATCGTCGCATCGGCTTTACCGGCGGCATGAACATCGGCGAGGAGTATGGCTCGAGCGTGATGCGACGTCGGCGTGTCGAACGGGAGGGCTGGCGAGCCGCCTGGCGTGATACCTTCATCGCGCTGCACGGCACGGTCGTGCGGGAACTGGCTGCGGTCTTTGCCGAAGGGTGGGATCGTGCTGGGGGGCGAGATCTTCCGGGGCTCGAGTATGTGAGCTGGACCGATGGCATCGTGCATCCGCCGGTGGGTTGGCGCAGGACACTGACTCCGCACGCCTGGCAGTCCCGGTGGCTGATGCAGCGGGGGCACCATCGGGATCGGGTACGCGGCAGGCGCGTTCGTCGGGACGCACCCGCGGTGGGGCCTGCCGCCTCCGTGGCCATGGTGATGGATCCCCGACCTGGACGCGGCCAGCGGGAAATGCTCACCGTCCTTTCTGCACTGACAGGGGGCGCTCGCCGTCGGCTCTGGATCACGACCCCCTACTTTGCTCCACCCAATCGGGCGTTGCATCTGCTGGCGGCGGCCGTGCGGCGCGGTGTCGATGTCCGGCTCCTGCTGCCCGGGGCGCAGAGTGATGTGCCTCTCCTGCGCCACGCCGCGCATGGTGCCTATCACCGCTTGTTATCGGCGGGGGTGCGTATCTACGAGTATGACCGTGCCACGTTGCATGCAAAATCCCTGGTGGTGGATAGCCACGTCGGACTCGTGGGTTCTTCGAATCTGGATTTTCGATCGTTCTGGTTGAACGCCGAGTGCAACGTGCTCGTCTTCGATGACCAGTTCGCCCGGGACCTTGATGCGAGTTTCCTGGAAGATCTGCGCGGGAGCACGGAGATCACGACGGAGCACTGGAGGCGCCGAACGGTGATGCATCGGGTGCTCGACCGTGCTGCGCGCGGGCTACGTTGGGCGCTGTAGGAAGGCTGTCTCATGTGCCGCTCTTTGCTCTTGCATTCGCATTTGCCATGCCGTGGCCTATGCATCTGCCCTGCTGAGATGATTAGCCGGCTGGGGGTTGGTCCGTATTTGTGGTGGATTCCCTGACGGGGCTCACAGGACTCCCCGATGGAGACCAGGGGGTGTGGGATGCGACCATTCGCCCATGACCGCATCCGTTTCCCCTGCACCGGCCCAGCCGGGGGCTTCGACCGTCGATAGGCGGGGACTGGTGCTCGTGGCGAGCGACGGAACGGCGGTCTCACACGACGCGTTGTTCGGCGCGGCGCGCCTGGCGGCCGCCGCGTTCGGTTCATCCATCGAGATCCTGGGGGTGTGTGAACCGATCACCGGCGTGGCTGGTGGCATGGATGTGCTCCCCATTCCCGCGGAACTCGACGAGTCCCGTCGACAGACGATGCGGTCCGATCTTCGGCGATCGGTTTCGATCGCCGCCACGGGCGATCCGGCATGGCCCATCACGGTACTGACCGGATCGCCTGCCCGGACACTGGCCAGTGAGGCTGCGCTGCGTGACGCGTCCCTGATTGTCATGGGGCTTGGCCGACACAATCCCCTCGACCGACTGTTCGGTACCGAAACAACGCTGGCGACCCTGCGGGAGTCGCATGTGCCTGTTCTGGCCGTGGGCACGAACTTCCCCGTCACGCCGCAGCACGCGGTCGTGGGACTCGACTTCAGTGCCGCCAGTGTGCGGGCGGCCAGCATGGCCCTGCAGCTGCTGGGCGATGGTGGGCGTCTGACACTCGTGCACGTCAGGCCGCGCTTCGAACACCCGTCGTCCGATTGGCAGACCTGGGATGCCGAGTACGGACGGACGTTGCCCCCGCTGTTCGAGCAGGTGAAGGAGACGCTCGACGCTCCGGCCGGCATTACCGTGGAAACGGTCACCGTGCGTGGCGATCCAGCTCCCGCATTGATCGCCTTCGCTCAGCAGTCACATGCCGATCTCGTGGCGGTGGGGACGCAGCGTCACTCACTGTTCGAACGTCTGGTCGTTGGGTCGGTGGCGACGCGCGTGCTTCGCACCGCACGATGTGGCGTATTGGCCGTCCCGCAGGCCAGGGACCCAGTCTCTCCAAACGGTGTGCATGCCTCGGCTGCCTGAGTTCCGAGCCCGGCGATCGGATCGGAACCTGACGCTTGGTCTCAGAAGATCCTGAGCGTGAAATACCGCCGCGGGTTCTTCTTGACGTCCTCTACCAGCACGCGCAGCTCCCGCATCAGCGAATCGCTCTGACGGTACAGGCCGGGGTCATTCATCATCAGGCCCAGTGTTCCGGTGGTGCCATTGGCCTTGGTGAAGACCGAATCGGCGCGGGCGATCACGGTAGAGAGGCGGGCCTCCGTACGATCGAGCTTCTGGGTCATCTCGCGCAGGTTGGCGGTCGCGGTCAGCAATTCCTGTGCAGCCTGCTGTGAATGCGTGACGATCTGCTGCAGCTCTCCACGACTCGTTGCGGAATCCACACGGATCGAAAAGGCATTGAGGCGATCTGCCGCGCCGTTGACGCGCGCGATGCCCGTGTGCACGTCGTTTGACATCCGATCGAGGTTTCTGGACTGGACTTCAATGGTCCGTGCCAGTGTAGCCGACAGTTGTGCAAAATGATGAATCGATTCGCGGAGCTCCTTCGCTGCCGTGTCGTCGAAGGCGACCTGCATACGGTCTGCCACCTTGGCGACATCTCCGGCCAGTCGGCCCGCGACGGTCGTGAGCTGGGCGATGTCCGGCATCACCGCGCCGGCCAGTGTATCTCCCGCAGTGCGAGCTTCGGCGATGGCCGCGCGCAATTCGCGGTCGGCTGGCACACCTTCCGCCGTGGTGATGGTGGCCTGCCACTCGCCGAAGAGACTCGAGGCTGCCAGCAGGACGACCGGGTCTGGCGGGAGCTGCACATCGCGGTCGAGTCCGAGTGTGATCACGACCCAGCCCGGTGCGCCGAGTGCAATCGACTCGACCCGTCCGGAACGCACCCCACGGATCATCACCGGATTGCCGAGGGCGACCCCGCCAACCTCGCGGCTGCGGGCAACCAGGTGCTGTTGGCGATTTCCGAGGTCGGCTTGCTTCACCCACAGCACGGCAGCGACGAGCGCCAGCGTGACGATGAGGACCGTGAGGCCCACCACGAAATTGCTGGTCCGAGTGGATGTAGTCATGGGACGGCGCGCGGGAGCTTCATGATCCTGATGATCGGGAGGGAGGGATGCGGAGTGGACGCTTCAGCGCATCGAACGGCCAGTCAGCCAGACGAGAGCCCAGAATGCATCGAGGATGAGAATCATGACGGCTGAAATGACGACGGCGCGGGTGGCGCTGCGGCCCACGCCCTGGGCACCTCCAGCCGTCTCCAGGCCTGCTCGGCACCCAATGAGTGCCACGGCGGCCCCAAAACTCGCGGACTTCACCAGTCCGTATCGCACATCGAACGACTGGAAGAACAGTCGTACCCCCTTGAGAAACTGGGGTGTCGTGATGTCCAGCAGCATGAGCGATGCGAGCCATCCGGAGAGCATGCCCACGAGCATCGCGGTGCCGACCACGATGGGAAACATGGTCGCCGACGCCAGTACACGGGGCACTACGAGATGGCTCATGGGGTCGAAGGTCAGCGTCTCGAGCGCATCGATCTGTTCGGTCACCCGCATGGTGCCGAGTTCCGCGGCGATATTGGCACCCACTCGCCCTGCCAGCGCGAGGCCAGTCAGCACCGGCGCAAGCTCCAGGACGACAGTCTTCTGCACCAGCGTGCCCACGAAATAGGGTGGCACTAGATCGCCCACGCTGTAGCTGGCCAGGAGCGCGAGCACGATTCCGGTGAACAGCGCGATGAAGATGCCGATCGGAAGGGATTCCACGCCAAGGATGCGAGCATGCGTGGAGAACTCTGGCACCCACTGCGCCATGTCACGCGTGGCACGGATGGTGGCCAGGACGAACCGCGCACCGGCTCCCACGGGTTCAATGAGCCGTCGTGTCACGCCCCCCAGGGCACTGATGTGGCGATGTACGCGCGCGCCGAGACCGTTGGCGCTGGCCACAGGGATCGTCATGGTAATTTGGTCACCCTGCGGAAGTCATGGCCATTTGAGTGCGACACCGAGGCCTGTTGCAGCAGCCAGCGTCGCCAGGCCCGCGGTGGCGTACCAGCGGTAGCGACGAGTTCCGAGAACGAGCACGAGCGTGAGCTTCAGCATGGTATTCGACAGGATGCCGATGGCCATCGCGGATGCGGCGACGCCTACATGCGCCGCACTTGCCCCGTAGCGTGCCATGGACACTGTCAGCGCGTCGACATCGGTGAGGCCCAGGAGTGTAGCCGACGCGAGCACGCCGGTCTCTCCTGCTGTCTGCTGCACCCATGCCACCACGAACAGCACGACCTGAAATGCCGCGGCCATCTGCAGCGAGGACCACAATCCCAGTGGGTTTTCTCCAAGTCCAGCGGTGACACCGCCGGGTAGCGCCCGGGCTCCGGGAGTGGTGCGGCGTTCGCGCCAGAGGACGAACCCGATCAGGGCCGCACCGGCGAGGAAAGCCGGACTCAGCACCTGCGTCGCGGCGAGACCGACCGCAGGCTGCAACATGGTTGAAATGATCAGGACGCGAGGCACCAGGACCGTGCAGGCCGCGACGACGCCGAGGGCCAGGGGGATGGCAAGTGCATCGGCCGCGGTGTCGCGACTGCGCCGACTGAAGGCCAGTGTCACGGCAGTCGAGGATACCAACCCACCAAGGAGGCCAGTGACTGCCAGCCCCCGGGTTTCCCCGATCGCACGACGCGCGATATAGCCGGCGAAGTTGAGTGCAGAGAAAATGAGGACCACGATCCAGAGCTGTCGCGGCTGAAACGCTGCATAGGGACCGAAGGCACCATCCGGAATGAGGGGCAGGACGACCAGCGAGAGGACCGCGAACTGCAGCGCCGCGCGCATCTCGTTGGGTGCCACCCGCGTCAGGGCCTGCTGCAGCTGCGACTTTTCGGCGAGTAACAGCACTACGATGGCAGCGGTGGCGCTCGCGGCGACGCGGAAGCCCAATCCCGAGGTCACCCCCAATGCCACGACCAGCAGCGCCACCACTTCTGTGGTGCTATCGGTGGAGGTCCCTGGGCGCCGCATGGCCGTCACGTAGGCAGCCACCACAAAGGCGACCGCACCGGCGATGAGTATCGAACCCGCGAGCGCACCAGCAAACGCTCCTGCCACCTCACGATCGAGACGCAGGAACCATCCGGCGAAACCGCCGACAGCCCCCAGCATGGCAAAGGTGCGGGCACCGCCGAATCGGCCATCCGGGCCCTCGGTATGGCCGGACCACTCCCGCTCGATGCCAACAGCCAGTCCCACGAGGGCGGCGACGAGCAGGTTGAAGGCGAGAGACAGGTCGAGCATATCGGCAACGTACAGCGAGACCAGAGTACGGGAGAGGGTTCGAGTTCGGCGTACCGATATCTATCCTTATATCCGGATGTTTGGATATATATTGCAGCATGGCCATGCAACGCCTGCCCATCCACGACCGGCTCGCCGAGCTCGCCGATCCCACGCGCAGTCGCCTCCTGGCGGCGCTGGATCGCTTCGAGCTCGCCGTGGGTGAGCTCGCGACGGCGCTCCAGTTGCCCCAGAGTACGGTCAGTCGCCATTTGCGCATCCTTGCCGATCAGGGGTGGATCGCTGCACGCGCGGAAGGTGCGAGCCGATGGTATCGCCGCCACCCGCAGCTCGATGCGGGCATGGAGGCATTGTGGGTGTTGGTGCGAGAGGCCTTCGCGGCGACCCCAGCGGCATTGCAGGATGCGGCGCGCGTGGAGGCTGTGCGCGCGGCGCGACCCACGGTCACCCAGAGTTTCTTCGCGACGGCCAGTGCTGAGTGGGATGGACTGCGCGCCGAACTGTTTGGTGGGCGGGCCGATCTCCTGGCGTCGCTGGCACTGCTCGATCCGTCACTCGTCGTCGGAGATCTGGGTTGCGGCACGGGTGCACTCAGTGCCGCGCTTGCGCCGCATGTGTCGATTGTGCATGCCATCGATGCGTCACCGGCAATGCTGGCTGCGGCGGTGGACCGCACAGCAGGTACGGGCAATGTCCGCGTCGCCGAAGGTACACTTGAAGACCTGCCGCTGGCTGATCATGTGCTCGATGTCGCAGTGCTGATGCTGGTGTTGCATCACCTGCCGGATCCGTTGGCCGCACTCCGCGAGGTACACCGAGTCCTGCGGCCAGGCGGCCGCGTGCTGGTGGTCGATATGCGCCCCCACACCCAGGAGCACTATCGCGACACGATGGGGCATGTGTGGCTCGGGTTCTCTCCAGAGACCTTGACGGGCTGGCTGGCGACTGCGGGGTTCGTCTCGGTCCGATATGTACCGTTGCCTGTGGATCCGCTCGCGACGGGTCCGGCACTCTTCACCTGCATTGCGACGATGCTGCCGGCGCCCCTGTTGGTGATGTCCTGATGTTTGTCGTCGAGGCGCGCACAGCGCCATTCCCCTTTCACACTCAGATAGACCATTGGCCATGGCCACTTCCGTCATGACGGACCACGGCGTCGCACTCCTGACGTCACTCGATCGTCCCACGTTTGCTGTCCGTGATCTTGCATTGGCCGACTGGGGCCGCAAGGAAATCCGTCTGGCCGAGCAGGAGATGCCAGGTCTCATGGCGCTGCGGGCTGAATACGCAGGCCGCTCACCGCTCGCGGGAGCCAGGATCATGGGTTCGCTGCACATGACCGTGCAGACGGCCGTGCTCATTGAGACCCTCGTGGCACTCGGCGCGGATGTTCGCTGGGTGTCCTGCAATATCTTCTCCACGCAGGACCATGCGGCGGCGGCGGTGGCGGTGGGGCCCCATGGCACGGCGGATCACCCTCAGGGGACACCGGTGTTTGCGTGGAAGGGAGAAACGCTCGAGGAGTACTGGTGGTGCACCGAGCAGGCGTTGATGTGGCCAGACGGCACGGGCCCCAATCTTCTGCTCGATGACGGCGGCGATGCCACGTTGCTCGTGCATCGGGGCGCCGAGTATGAACAGGCGGGCCATATCCCCACCTTCGATAGCGAGAACGAGCCGGAGGAATGGGGCGTGATCCTCGATCTGCTCCGTGCGGAACAGCAGCGGCATCCGGGCCGCTGGACGGCCGTGCTGGCAGGTATTCGTGGCGTGTCGGAGGAGACCACGACGGGCGTGCATCGACTGTATGAGATGGAGAAGGCGGGCACGTTGGCGTTCCCCGCCATCAACGTCAACGATGCCGTGACGAAGTCGAAGTTCGACAACCTGTATGGCTGCCGTCACTCAGTGGTGGACGGCCTCAACCGGGCGACCGACGTCATGCTCGCGGGCAAGATCGTCGTGGTGCTGGGATATGGAGACGTGGGCAAGGGGTGCGCGCAGGCGCTCAAGGGGCAGGGTGCCCGAGTGGTGGTCACCGAGATCGATCCCATCTGTGCCCTGCAGGCGGCGCTTGAGGGGTATCAGGTCACGACGCTCGAGGACATTGTGGATCAGGCCGACATCTTCGTCTCGGCAACCGGGAACAAGAACGTCATTACCGTCGAGCACATGCGTCGCATGAAGGACAAGGCCATTGTGTCCAACATCGGACACTTCGACAACGAGATCGATATGGCTGGTCTCAAGAAGGTCGCCGGCGTGCAGCGGGTGACCATCAAGCCGCAGTACGACGAATTCCAGCTTCCCTCCGGTCGTTCCATTCTCGTCCTGGCGGAGGGGCGCCTGATGAATCTCGGGTGTGCTACCGGGCATCCGAGTTTCGTGATGAGCGCCTCGTTCACCAACCAGGTGCTGGCGCAGCTCGAGCTCCATGCGAATGCAGAACAGTATGGCAAGCGGGTGTTTACCCTGCCCAAGCATCTCGATGAGAAGGTCGCGCGTCTGCACCTCGACAAGCTTGGGGTGAAGTTGACTACGCTGACAGCAGAGCAGGCCTCCTACATCGGTGTGGATGTGAACGGACCGTACAAGGCGGATCATTACAAGTACTGAGCACATGCCGATGATCGCGATTGCCTGGGTTCTGGCGGGTTTGGTGCTGGGCATGCCAGTCACGCTGCGTGCGCAGGCAACACGGGCGGGAGTCGACACGACTCCCCCCGGCGCGTCTGCGGCGACACCCGATAGTCTCCGCCTGCTTCGTCCTGGCGATGCAGCGTTTGACAGTCGTCATCTCCAAACGGATACCACGCAGTACCGCCTCGTACTCTTCCGCGAAGGATCCCAATTCCCGGTGGGACAACTCATTGATGAGATGCGGCGTGATTCAAGCACGCAGGGGGTGTGGTTGCGGCGCGTGCAGCGTGTTCAGCGTGGATCCATGCAACTGATCGACTCATCCGTCACGGATGCCGGCACCCTTGCTCCGCGTTCACATGCCTCCCTGCAGCCCACGCGGCGCGTTGCACTGGAGTTCACCGGACGCCGTGTGCGCGGACGGGTAGGCCCCGTGGATGCGCCCACCGTGCCCTTCGATACCGTACTGCCTCTTCCTGTGTTCGACGCGGGGAATTGGGATCTGCTGGTGCGAGCTCTGCCACTCGCCAAGGGCTACGCGGCGCGGTTGGCGGTGTTCGATGTGGACGGCGGACTCAGAGCCTATCAGATCCGGGTCACGGGCCGGACGGAGGTTCAGGGCGAAGACGCCCACGTTGTCATCCTCACGCTCGCGCGGGGACGCGAATCGGTGGTGTGGGTCGGAACGACCTCGGGTCGCATTCTCCGCATCGAGACGATGTTGAATGCCACCACCATGTTGCTGCAGGAGCGTGTCCAGGTGGATCCGGTCAGGGACGTACGATGACGGCGATCACGATGGCGAAGAGGAGCAGCGTGGGGATCTCATTGATCATGCGACAGGCGCGCTCACTCAGGAAGTAGTCTTTTCGCGCCAGACGCGTGCGCGTGTACGACGCGAATGCGTGATAGGCCAGCAGGAAGGCGACGGCTCCGAGCTTGAGATGCATCCATGGCATCCGCAGGAGTGCCGGCTGTCTCACGAGCATCCAGGCGCCCATCGCGACCGCCACGATCATCGCCGGTGCCATGATGGCCCGCAGGAGCCGCCGCTCCATGATTTCCAGTGTCGCCACCACGGCGGGTTCATCACGCTGCTGCACGTGATACACGAAGAGCCGGAACACGTAGAACAGACCGGCAAACCAGGCGATGACGGCTATCACGTGCATCGCCTTGATCCAGAGATAGGATGTTGCTGCCGACATGGGGGTACTACTGCGCCGCTCGGACTCTCGCCTTGGCCCGATCGGTGGCGGCCTTCAAGTCCAGCGGTCCGACGGCGATATCACCGATCTTGTCGATGGCCGCGAGGTAGTACGTCCGCCACGTCTCGATGATGTGTCGTTCGGTTTCGGCGTTGCCGCCGCGGCTCAGGGTATCGCGACTGAGGGCGGCTTGCGTGCGGATGGTCTGTTCGGCGACGCGGGTCAGCTCGTCGAGTGCGCCCAGCACGATCGCTCGGGAGCCGTCGGCCAACAGCAGCCCGGTGGTCAGTGCGCAGGCGCCGACGTTGGCGAGTGTTGACGCACTCACCATCTCAATGCGATCGAGGTCGGTGTGGTAGTACTGATCGGTGAAATGCCACAGCAGTACGGCGGGAATTTGCGCGTTGAGGAAGGGTGTATGGTCACTCCCCCCTTCGAAGGGATTGGCCTTGATCACCCAGTTGGTCTGGCGCGCACGGTCGAGACAGCGCTGGCGAACGAAGTCATTGAGCCAGTAGGCACGGATGTCCTTCTCGGCGAGGGGCTTGCCTCCCCATTCGGAATGTTGATCCTCTCCGCGCACCCAGACAGCGGACGGGTCCGGCATCTTCTCGATCAGGAACGTACCACCCGTGAGTGCGGTGTTCTCCCCGACCATATCGAGCGACATGCCCCACTTCACACCGCGACGGCGCACACTGTCTTCCTTGATGAAACGGTCGGTGGAGCGGATCTCATCGCCCCAGAGGAAGGTGACTGTGCGCTGTGGGTTGCTGACACCGCGCCGCACGAGGTCGGCGGCCACGCGCGCCATTTCCGCGAGCGCACCCACGCCGGAGGCGTTGTCGTTGGCGCCCGGTTCCTGCACGTGCGCCGAATAGACGAAGCGCTCCGCTGCACGCGAGCGGCCGCGAATCTCCGCCACAATCGTCAGCTCAGGTCGGGTCTCGAACAGCGTCTGGACATCGGCCTGCACGCGCAGCGGATTGGTGGGACCGGCCGACTGGAGGGCGCTACGCAGCACCTCGTGCGTCGCGGTGGAGATGAACAGGAGCCAGCCATTGCGGAGGGTGTCGCGTGGCACACTCGTGAACTGGATGGCCCGCGTGTTCTTCGCCTGCTGATTGTACGCGGGGAGTTTCTGCGTGTTGAGGACGCCAATGGCTCCCGCCTGCATGGCTCGTGGAAAGACCTGGCGGGCCGTGCCGGTGGAGAGGGCAATCCTGCCGCGCACGTTCACCGCAGCGAATTCCGCCTCACTCCCGGCACCGACGTCCACGACATCGGCCGTGATCCCGCCCTCCGGTGTGGACCCGGAGTTGATGGCGATCATGTTGAGATTGGTGGAGAACTGCTGCAGCGGCGTCTGTTGACCGGCCAGCGTCAGTGACGCCCTGATGGGAGTCCATGCCGGGTTCGCCATCTGACGAGACTCGATCCGATACACCAGACGCGCGGACGCGGGCGCACTGTCTTCCCGCGCATAGCCTGCCGCACGCAGGAGTGCAGCCACTGTATCGATCGCTGCGTCGAATCCGCGGTTGCCGGGTAGGCGGAAAAAGCGCTGCACGTACTCCACGGTGCGGTGCGCGCGCGTGCCATCGATGGCACCATGCACGGCTCGGGTGAGCGGCACGAATGCCGCCTGCGAGGAGGCCTGTGCGGGAGCCTGGGTTGCCGCTCGCGGAGCGCGGGCTGGTGTACGCGGCGCGGGCTGCTGCGCCGCAGTGAGCGACGAAAAAGCCAGGAGTGCCAGAACGGAGGCGACACCATGGCGCGAACGGAGAGAGAAAGGGCGCATACCATCATCTTCGGCAGCGCACCACCGACTGTCGAGGGGTAGGCGGAGTCGGAACGCCCTTACGCCCGACAGATCACCACAAAGCGCGTCCAGTTGTGCGGAATGTCCTGAATGTTCCTCGCGATCACTTCGAGACCGTACTGTGTGGCGGCCGACTCGCTGGCCACGGCTCCCACCGTCAGATCGCCCAATTCGGCCACGTCCCGCGCGGCGCCCGCAGTGTCTGCGTGCGGGACGGACGCCAGCCAGTTGTGCCTGGCGAAGAAGAGCCGGCACTGCGCGAGTGCAACCGGGTGGCTGCGCACCTCCCGCAGGCCCGCGAGCGAAGCGCCATGTCCTGCCATGAGGCAGAGATGAATGGGCACCCGAGTCTCCCCGATCTGCCGGACCCGCTGCCCTGCGGCGTGGACGGCATCGCAGGCGCTATGTACGGTTCCCGCGATGGCGTTCTCCACCGGGATCGCCGCGAAGTCGACCTCTTGCTCACAGACACGGGTCACGGCCTCGGTGAACGTCGGGCAAGCCACCGCGATGGCACCGTCAGGCCAATACTGGCGAATGGCCATCTCGCTGAACGCACCGGCTTCTCCCTGGAATGACACGCGCGGCGTCGGGGTAGCGGGTCTGGGCACCATCGGGTTCGTCATGCACGGATCATATTGACTTTTCGGCCGTGTTGGGATAGCCTCGTGGATATGACGCGTCACGCCTTCGTTCTCAGCAACGCCTGCCGATTTTATTACGTGCCGACCCGCATGGGATCCGGCGCAACTGGCATGCGCAGCTAACCGCTGACGCTTCCATCGCCGAGAGGCCCGTGCACTGCACGGGCCTCTGTTGTTTTCGGGCCCGGCGAGCGCGGTGCCTCGTGGCTTAGACCCCCACCCCATGAGGACTGTATGATCATTGTGACATCCGGCGACATCACCAGCGATGCACTCGACCGCATCATCGAGCACGTCGAAACGGCGGGCCTGCGTGCCCACGTCATTCGCGGCACGCATCGAACCGTCATCGGGTGCATTGGAGATGACGGGAAGCTGCAGGAGCACGGGCTGAGCCAGCTGGAAGGCGTGGAGCGGGTGATGCCGGTGCTCAAGCCATACAAGCTCGCGTCACGGGAATTCTCGGTGGGCAATACCGCTATCCGATTCGGAGATCCCGCGGACACGGTGATCGGCGGCCGTGACATTGTCGTGATGGCTGGTCCGTGCTCGGTAGAGGGTCGCGCGATGATGCATGAGACGGCTCGGCAGGTGCGGGCAGCCGGTGCCCGTCTCCTTCGCGGCGGGGCGTTCAAGCCGCGCTCGTCACCGTATGCGTTTCAGGGCATGGGCGAAGCGGGACTGGAGATCCTTGCTGAAGTACGTGCAGAAACGGGGATGCCGATCGTGACCGAAGTGATGGACCCGCGACAGGTCGAACTGGTGGCCTCCTATGCCGACGTTCTGCAGATCGGTGCACGCAACATGCAGAACTTCACGTTGCTGACCGAAGTCGGGAAGGTGCAGCGTCCGGTGCTCCTCAAGCGGGGGCTGTCGGGGACGATCACCGAACTGCTGATGGCCGCTGAGTATGTCATGGCCCAGGGAAACGGCGATGTGATGCTGTGTGAGCGTGGGATCCGCACCTATGAGACGGCAACGCGCAATACGTTGGACGTCGCGGCGATTCCCGTGCTCAAGCGCGAGTCGCATCTGCCGGTGATCGTGGACCCGAGCCATGCCGGCGGGCGCGCCTCGTTGGTTGCGCCGCTTGCCCTGGCTGCGATCGCGGCAGGTGCGGACGGACTCATCGTCGAAGTACATCCCACGCCGGCCACGGCGAAGAGTGACGGGGAGCAATCGCTCGAGCCCGGGGCATTCGCGAGCATGATGCAACAGGTGCAGGCCGTCGCCGAGGCGGTCGGACGCGGCTGTCCGTGGCGCACCGAGGCTCTGGTATGAGCAGCGCCGGGTGCAGCGCCATGGACGATGTCGCATCCGCTGAGCTGCTGCAGACTCTGCGGCGGGATCTGGACGCGGTGGATGAGGAGATCATGGCTGCTCTGGTGCGGCGCATGACGCTTGCGCGTGCCATCGGCGCGTGCAAACAGCAGGCGGGTCAGCCGGTGCTCGACCCGAAGCGGGAAGCGTCCGTGGTTGCACGCGCCGCAACGAGGGCACGCGATGCCGGGTTGCCGGAACAGGACGTGCGCGCGCTCTACTGGCAGCTCATGGCGTTGGCGCGTCGGGCCCAGATGGACGGGCGGTGATCTCCTGATTGTGAATCGGTAGGGGGTAGGACGTGAGTCGATCACCTGCAGGACCCGGCGGACGGGCCGGCAGACGCACTTCGAAGGTCGTGCCGGGGAAGTCGCTCGCGGGACTTTCGGTGCGGGTACCGGCAAGCAGCTGGATACGGCCACCGTGGACCTGGGCAATGGCTTGGGCGATCGCAAGGCCGAGGCCAGCGCCCGTCCCGCTGGCGGTGACCTGCGCATGCGGCTCGTGCACGAAACGGTCGAAGACCGTTGCCCGAATGGCTTCGGGGACCCCGGGGCCTTGGTCGTGTACACGCAACAGGAGCTCATGGTCGTCGCGATCGACCGTGACGCGTACCGTGCTGCCCGCCGGTGCGTGCTTGATGGCATTGTCCAGCAAGTTGATGAGCAGACGACGCAAAAGGTTGGCGTCGCCGGTCGTCGTGGCCGTGGTCGTGATGGGTTCCGTGGTGCTCGACTTCCCGGACGCGTTCAGGACCGGTCCCTCCATAACGGACGGGGCCAGATCGCAGGTCACGGTGATCCCTCGCGCGGTCGCGATCGAGCGCACGCTGCGCACCGCATCGATGGCGAGATCCGGGAGCTCAACGATGTCCCGCGTGACGATGGGACCACCGGCATCGACACGGGCAAGGAGGAAGAGATCATCCACGATGCGCGTGAGTCGGACGGATTCCCCCTGAATGACGGTCAAGGCTTCGCGATACTCCGCTTCCCGTCGGACGGCACGCCGGAGCGTGACGTCGGCCTCACCGCGAATGATGGCGATGGGGGTACGCAGTTCATGGGAGGCATCCGCGACGAACTGGCGCTGGGTGCGGAATGCATCACCGACTCGGGCCAGCAGTCCATTGATGATCTGGGCGAGGCGCCCCAGCTCATCGTGCGGATTCACCACGGGGAGACGTTCGTCGAGGTTGGCCGCCGAGATGGAAGCCGTTCGTCCGTTGATCGCTTCGAGGGGCGCCAGGCTGCGGCGTGCGAGGCCATAGCCGGCCAGTACCGACGCGAGGAGTGCTGCGGGAATGGCGAAGAACAGGGTATTGCGCACCTGACGCAGCAGCAATCGATCGCCCGCTTCGGACAGCAGTGCGGTGACGAGCAAGGTCGGCGTGGTGCGGACATCGTCATCCGCGGAGGGGGCAACTCGCACCAGTGCCATGTGGGCGGGTCCATCGGCCAGCATGACGTCCCGGACGACCAACCCACCGTCCTCGTTCAGCTTCTGCACCAACTCCTGCTCCCGACCTGCGCGGATGCCTTCGAGGACAGCATGCACGGGCTCCGGGAGGGTGACGCGGCGATCATCCTGTCCCGTCTCCGCGCTGGCGTCTGCCGGAAGCCGAGGCTGTCGTGCGGCCATCATCTGCGCCGCCGTGTTGGTGATGAAGATATCGAGACTGCCGACGCGAAGCTCTCGCAGGACCGCGCGTTCGGCAGCACCATCAGCTTCCAGTTCGCCGCGGGCGGCCATCGCTCGGCGTTCCGTTCGTACGGCGCTGGCGACGACCTGTGCGGATTCGCTGACCGCGGAAATGGCCCGTTCCCTGACGACCTGGGTCAACGTAAACCATCCTCCCACCACGAAGACCGTGAGGACGGATGCGAGCACGCTGGCATTCCACAATGTCAGGCGCAGGAGGATGGAGATGCGAACCGGCGGCACAGAATGTCAGGTGGGCGGTACGTCCGTGAGGATATAGCCGGCGCCGCGCCGAGTGTGGATGAGCGGTGCACGACCGTCCCGGTCGATTTTGCCGCGGAGACGATTGACGTATACCTCGACGGCATTGGTGAAGGGATCGTGATTGTCATCCCAGACATGGGACACGATATCACTGCGCGACAGGACACGCCCGACATTCCGTGCGAGCAATTCGAGCAGCGCGTACTCCTTGGCAGTGAGCGCGATTGGTGCACCGGCGCGAGTCACCGCATGCGACTGGAGATCGATCTCGAGATCGGCCACCGCCACCAGCATGGGTTGCAGTGTTTCGGGGCGGCGCAGCAAGGCCCGGAGGCGGGCCAGCAGCTCACCGAAGTCGAAGGGTTTGACGAGGTAATCATCGGCGCCGGCGTCGAGCCCGGCGATGCGGTCGGATACAGCGTCGCGCGAGGTGAGCATCAGGACCGGTGTGGAGATGCCTCGACCACGTAGTGTGCCAACGACGACGAACCCATCGATATCGGGGAGCATCACGTCGAGCACCATGGCGTCGTAGCTGTTGACCGCCGCCTGCGCGATAGCCTCCTTGCCCAATTCGCAGGTATCAACGGCGTAGCCTTCTTCGCGTAGACCGCGGGCGATCAGTCGGGCCAGTTTCGGGTCGTCTTCGACGACGAGCAGGCGCATAGGGAGGGGAACAGAGGTCTGAGGGGGCGGTGCGTCCCCTCAATAAATACGCAGTCATCCGTTAATCGGCTTGAAAGGTTCGCGGCGGTACACTTCTCGCCGTACCACCGTTACGCCAACCCAGGGGCGGGACCCGAAGCAAGCGAGCGGTGGCCACAAAGCGGCGTGTTCGAGGCAACTCGGGCACGTCGTTTTGTATTGTGGGACCGGACATGCTGGGAACTGGCTGGGCCGGGTCGCCGCCAGGGAGTGGGATCATCTCATTCAGAAACTGGGACGGTGTGCAGCTTCTCCGTTGGATGTCTGCGGAACCAACTGGAGACGAGATAGAACTCATCGAGATCGTGTGTGGGGATGTCTGCGCCCGACGGATCGGGTCCCGCATACACGCGGGTCTCGAGTGCCCGGAATGCAGCCTGCTCCGACTCGGTGTGTGGTGCCCGCACCTCTGCTCGCACCGTCCCTCTCCGAATGAGATAGACCCATTCACGGTCCGCATGGTCGAGTGTATGGTAGCGGAACGTGAGTCGATCGACATTGGCATGAAAGCGTTGCACCCGATCGAACAGCCAACGCACCAGGGTGAGGCGGTCTCGGAGGACTCGCGCGTGTTCAAACGCGAGGGCCTCCGCGGCACTCTCCATCGCACGCTCCAAGCGCCGTATGGGCTCATCGCTTCGTCCATCGAGGAATGCGTGAACCGCCGTCGCTGCCGCGCGGTAGCTGTCGGCATCACCCGCACCGATGCAAGGACCGGCGCAGGTGCCGAGATCGTGACGCAGGCATGCGGGCGCGCGCACCCGACCGGTCGCTGATGGCCGTCGGGCGGACAGCGCGGAGTCTGTGGCGAACCAGAGGGTGGGGAGACGGCGGCGCCCAGCGCTGCCGGGAGGCATTCGTCTGGAAGTCGTCTCTGCCGGTTCCGCTGCGTCTTCGCTGAGGGTGCAGTCGCGCAGGGACATGCCTTCTGCGAGTGCACGGACCGCGTCTCGCAGTTGCTGGACGCGCCGGAATGGGCCAAACAGGGCTACGGCAGAGGGGTCGTCGGAGCGAGCGACCACACGCAGGCCGGGGACGGTACCTCCCGTCAACGCCACATAAGCGCGAGGCCAGTCGTCGAGCACCAGCATCGTATTGAAATGCGGACGATACTGCTTGATGAGTCGAAGCTCGCGAAGCAGTGCGCCGAACGCCGTGTTCGAGTACTCCCACTCGATGTGAAACACATGGCGCAGGATGCGGGCGGCCTTATTTCGCCGCCCCTGCTGCCGAAAGTAGCTGAGGAGCCTCGTGCGGAGGGTGCGGGACTGTCCCACATAGATCACCGCTCCTGTTGCCCCGAGCATGGAATACACGCCTGGGCGATTCTCGCAGTTGCTGCGCACGAGTGCGCGCAACTGCCTGCGGTGCGCCGGCGTGGATTGAGGCGGTCGGCCGTGCAAGCGAACATCGGGGGTGTCGAGTGGCTGGAACGCCGCGCTCATGCGTGCAAGCTAGCGAGCCTCACGCCGATGCGCTGCTGCCGCCGAGAGGCTACAATTGCGTTGAGGGGCTTCCCCGCTCTCAATGATGACCACATGAACGACGACCAGCGCCCGCACGAATCGACGATGCAGCACGACGTGACTCGGCTCCTGATAGATCTGCAGCAGGGGGCAGAGGGCGCCGCAGACCAGCTCATGCGCATGGTCTACCGTGAGCTGCACCTGCTTGCGGAGCATTTCCTGCGGCGTGAGCGCGCCGATCACACGCTGCAGCCGACCGCGTTGGTGCATGAAGCGTATCTGCGTTTGACGGGTCAGCGCGAGACGTCGTGGCAAAACCGCTCGCAGTTCTTCGGCATTGCGGCGCAGGCCATGCGGCGAATTCTGGTGGATCACGCGCGGAGGGTCCACGCCAACAAGCGTGACGGCGGTGAGCGGGTCACCCTCGATGAATCCGTGGCGGAGAGCCCACAGCGCTCGGTGGACCTGATTGCCCTGGATGATGCGCTCAACAAGCTCGCGGCACTCGATCCGCGCCAGGCGCGGGTGGTGGAGCTGCGGTATTTCAGCGGACTGGGCATCGAGGAGACCGCTGCGGTGCTGTCCATCTCTCCGGCAACCGTCAAGCGGGACTGGACGTTTGCGCGGGCCTTTCTGCAGCGCGAACTGGAGCGTGCGTGAGCGAGGCGCCCATCACGCCCACGCGACTGCGCCAACTCCGTGCCCTGTTCGACAGGGCCATCGAGCTGCCGGCTGGTGAACGAACGGAGTATCTGGTATCCGCGTGTGGTGAGGACCCCACGCTCCGAACGGAGGTGGAAGAGCTGCTGGCGGCGGTGGAGCGGAGCGGTGATACCTGGGATCATGCCATCGAGGCAGCCGTTGCGGGGGCGATGGCAGGTGAATTGGGCGACGACTCCCGCACCGGACGCGACCGCGTTGGTAGGCGCATCGGGGTCTATGAGATCACGCGATTGATCGGCATGGGTGGCATGGGCGCTGTCTACGAGGGCGTTCGGATCGATGATCAGTATCGCAAGCGCGTGGCACTCAAGTTTCTCCGCCGTGGTCGTGAGGGCGATCTGGCAATACGACGATTTCGGTATGAACGCCAGATCCTTGCCAATCTGAACCATCGCAATATCGCGGCCCTCCTCGATGGTGGTCTGACTGAGGACGGCCAGCCGTATATCGTCATGGAATATGTCGACGGTGAGCCATGCACGAGCTATGCCACCTCCCGTCGTCTCGATCTGTATCAGCGTGTTCAGTTGCTCCGACAAGTGTGCGCAGCGGTGCAACATGCGCATCAGAACTTCGTGATACATCGGGATCTCAAGCCCGGCAACATCCTGGTCGCTGTCGATGGCAGCGTCAAACTGCTCGACTTCGGCATCGCGCGGTTGACCCGTGATGTGGAGGGTCTCGAGCAATTGCCGGTCACGCAGGGTGCCGCACTGGCGTTTACACCGGAGTACGCCAGCCCCGAACAGGCGCGCGGCGTGCCGGTCGCTGCATCGAGCGATATTTACTCATTGGGTATCATTGCGGTCGAACTCCTGTCGGGTGCGCGTCCCTACAGTGTGCAGGGGCTGCTGCTGGCAGAGATGCAAGCCGTGATCGTGCAGCAGGCGCCGGCCGTGCCATCCAGCCTAGTCACCGACGCGGCTGCCGAATCGTTCGGGATGCGGGCGCCTCGTCTGCGACGCCTGTTGCGGGGCGATCTCGATGCGATCCTGCTGCAGGCCCTGCGCAAGGAACCGGAGCGACGGTATGGCTCCGTGGAGCAGTTCGCTCGTGATCTCCAGCGCTGGGCGAGTGGCCTTCCCGTTTCCGCGCAGCGTGATACGCTGATGTATCGGGCGACGAAATGGCTGCGTCGTCGGCGTCTCGAGGTCGCGGCGCTGGGGTTGATCGGCGTGTCCCTCGTGGGCGGTATCGTAGCGACCACCCGCCAGGCACATCGTGCGGAGTTGGAGCGCGACAAGATGGAGCAGGTCAACAGTTTCCTCTCCAACCTGCTCAGCGCCGTCGATCCCGAGCAGGGTGGCACAGAAGTGACGGTCGCGCAGGTGCTGTCTCAGGCGGCGAAGAACATCGAGCAACAGCACCTCGATCCCGAGGTCGAAGCACAGATTCGCCATACCCTGGGACAGACCTACTACAGTCTGGGCCTCTATGACTCGGCGGAAACGCATGCGCGGCGGGCCTGGGACCTGCGACGGACGGAGTTCGGCGATCTCGATCAACGCACGTCCATGAGCTTGTCATACGTGGTGGCTCTCGCTGAGGCTCGGGGGGATTTTCCGCAGGCTGAATCTCTCGCAACGCAACTGGTTGCGCGGCAGCGACGCATGCCACGCGGCCAGTACAATCCGACGGAGCTCGCAACGGCGCTCGACAATCTCGCGCGGACTATCGAGCAGCAGGGTCGTCTCGATGATGCACTTGCGGTAAAACTTGAATCCATTGCCCTGCGTCGCACCATCAGGGACGATTCGAGCAGCCTATCTGCGTTGCCGTATACCCTCAACAGCGTCTCCGTCTCATATGCCTATAAGGGTGAGTTCGCGAAGGCGGAGTCGTTGGTGGTTGAGGCGCTGGAGGCGGAGTCGCGCGTGCACGGGCCCGCGTCCTTCAACACGGGCAATCTGCTGCGTTCGTACGCGTCGCTGCTCGATGATATGGGGCAGCAGGCACGGGCTGACACCCTGATTCGCCGGTCCGTGGACATTCTGACTGCGGCCGCCGGTCCGTCGCACTATGAGACGCTGCGTTCCCGGTCGACGCTCGCGCAGATGCGGTATACGGTCAATGACATGCCAGGGACGATCGCCGAGGCCCGTAGGGTTGTGGCCGAGATTGGTCGTGGCATGCCAGAAGCCGATGTCACGGCGAGTTCAGCGTTGCAAGCCTTGGGGCTGGCGCTCGATTCACTGCGCCAGTTTGCGGCTGCAGATACGTTCCTGCTGCGCTCGCGGGCCCTCCGTCGCAGGTACATGCCGCCTGGGCATTGGGCGGTCGTCAATGCCGATGCGGTGTACGGGTATCACCTCGGACGCTGGGGGCGTCGTCAGGAAGCCGAGCGACTGATGCGCGGCGCCTATGATCAGTTGGTGGAGTTGCGCGGCGCGGACGCGCTAGTCACCAAGCGCGTAGCGACTCGACTCGCGGAGTTTTTCGAGGCCACCGGTCAAGCGACCGTCGCCAATGAGTGGCGAAAACGGGGTGAGTGAGACGGCTGCCTGAGCCGAACACCATGGAAATGACGCGTGTCTCCATATGGCTCCCCGGGAGGATCACCCCAGCATCGAGACTCGCATCCGCGCCGGCGTGAGTGTCTTCGCGGGCAACGACCCGCGCCGCGCCGTACAGGCACAGGTGATTCGACCCGTGGACCGCCAAGTCCTCGTGGCGAGCGGCGTGTTGGCCATGGTGGTGGAGTGTCGGGGTGCTCCTGGTGTCGGCTTGGCCGCGCGATTGTTTATCGAGGCGGTTGCGCGTCGTTTTGACCGATCGCGACGTGATGATGGCTGGCTCGTGCGGGCGGTCGAGGTGGGGTGCGATGCGGTTCGCACCGCCGCCGGCCGTCAGCGCTTCCTGCGGGATGTGACGGTGAGTGGTGCTGTGCTGCTCCTGCATCACGGCATGGCGCAGGCGGCATTCATCGGAGGGACGCCACTCTTCCTGGCACGGGGCGCTGTCTGGTATCGACTCTCGGGTGATGGGGCGACTCACCCCCTGTCGCAGAGTGCGCCGGTCACGTGGCCGCAGCCGCTTACGCTCGAGGCGTCGGACCATTTTCTGCTTTGCAACCGGGCGCTGATGCAATCACAACGGTCAATACTGGTACCTGGCGCTGCACCTACACCATCGTTCCCACCACCCCTTTTCCTACCGCACCAGCCTCGGCATCCACAGTTCCTGTGTGACGCCCTCATGACAGAGGCGTGCCCAGATGAGTCGCACACGCCCCTGGCCACGGCCATCCTCAGCGTGGAGAACGCGAACGCGCATCAGAGCCTCTCCCGATGCGCGCGGTAGCCGGCGTGTCCCCTACTTGAGCGAGAGCGCGCCGGTCGGCCGAACGCTGACGACACGCCAACGAGAGCCATCACGTTGCAGTTCGGCAGTAAACTGTGCGGTCCGTTTGCGATTGGCCCCGAACGGGGAGCGGACATTCACGTCGGAAGAGAACGAAGCCACGGCGTGGGATCCCTGCAGGTCCACCTCGAATGCCTGTGGTGTTCCAACCGAGATACGCCTTTCCTTCGCCAACGCGATCCAGTCGGATCTGAGGTTGCCTTGCAGCAGGGATTCTGTGCCAGGGACCTCTGCGAGTTCACCCAGCGCAGCACCGACGGCGATCCGGATGGCTTCCCGAGCAACGTTCGCCGTCTCGACGACAGGCGCAGGGGGCGACGCGACCGGAGGCGGAACGGGCCGGGCTTCGCCGGCGTCGCTCTGGGGCGGCTCGCTCGACCCACCGGTGGTTGTCCCGCTTCCACTACGTCCAGTCTGCACCGGTGGCTCCGGCGAGCGATCCCGGCGCCCCGCGCCAGCTGGCGGTGCAGCAGGCGGAGCGCCCGCCGACGGCGGCGCACTCCCTGAGGGTGGTGGGTTGGCAGGTCCCGATGGAGCGGCCCCCTGGGGCGGGGCAATACGCAGTGAAGCGGCATCTTCGCTGGGGGAGGCGGTCACGGACTCGCCACCAACCGGCGAAACTGGAGCCGCCACCGAATCGATCGGCGGACGTTCCGTTGCGGCGGCGGGATCCTTCCGCAATGCACGGGCGCCCAGGCCGACCGCGACGAAGAGCATTCCCGCGCCCGCGTACACGCGCCAGTCGTTCCATCGAACACGCCAAGGGGTTGCTGCAGGGGCGCGGCTTCCTGCAGGAGATACGCCGATCCTCATGGGGACCTGATCGCGATCGGTGCTCGGCGTGGGAGCGGATGCCAGTCGTGTCTCCGCGACTGGCCGCGCCTCGGCCAGCCGAGTGTCTCCCACTACGGCGCCGGAACGCTCCTCACGCGGGCTCTCGTCCTGGGGCAGTCGGGCAGGCGTTTCGGGGGGCGCTGCGTTGACGGGGATCTGGTCTGCAGGCACATTGGCCACGGCATCAGTGGGGTGCACTGCCAGGCGTGTTTCGGGAGCAGGTGTGGAGCGCCTGTCGCCAAGGGTGCGTGAGGCAGCCGGCGCCAACTCGAGCGCCCGGGTCAGTTCCTGTCGGAACGCCAGCGCGTTCGGGAAGCGGTGAGCCGGTTCGTTCGCCATGGCGCGGAACACGATCTGGTCCACCATCTCCGGAAGATCCGGGACGAACGTACTCGGTGGTGGTGGGGGCTCACTGAGTTTCTTCATCATGAGCGCATAGTCCGAATCGGCGTCGAAGGCCATGTGCCCGGTGATGAGTTCAAAGAGCACCGCGCCGGTCGCATAGAGATCGGTGCGCCCATCCACCTCCATGCCACGGATCTGTTCGGGTGCCATGTAACGTGGCGTGCCCACGGCGTGTCCCACCTGGGTCTGTCGTGTGCGGTCCAGCATGCGCGCGATGCCGAAATCCATGACCTTCACGGCGCCGTTGTGTGCCAGCATGATATTTGCTGGCTTGATATCCCGATGCACGACACCCATCTCGTGGGCGTGATCAAGGGCGTCGAGCATCGAAATGCAGATCTCGCAGGCGCGGGGCCAGGAGAGGCGCCCAGATCGCTCCACCAGGGCCTCGAGCGTGTCGCCTCGCACGAACTCCATGATCATCAGGAGCTCATCGTCATGCTGCTCGAGGCCGTACAGTGTGGCGATGTAGGGATGCCCCAATCGCGCCAGTGCCTTGGCTTCCTGCCGGAAGCGCTCGATCAACGCGTCTTTCTGGGAGAGATCCGGGCGCAGTACCTTGATCGCGATCTCCCGGTCGAGCATGCGATCAACGGCCCGGTAAACACTGCCCATGCCACCCTCACCCAGCCGATCGACGATCTGGTAGTTTCCGACAACGCGCCCGATCATTGACTGAGTCATGAGGTGGTCTCGAGGGAACGGGTAACGCCGGGTGCGACGGCCGGACGGTCGGTTGCACGCAGGTGAACAATAATCGCCGAGATGTTGTCGAGTCCCCCTCGTTCCCGGGCGAGGGCGATGAGGCGATCACAAGCCACCTGGGCGTGCGGCGACCCGTGGGACATCACCGTACGGATATCCTCGTCGCTCACTAGATCATACAGGCCATCGGAGCATAGCAGCAAGGCATCATCTGGCTGTAGCACGAAAGGATGGGCCCAACTACTCACCTCAATGGTGGCGTGACTGCCCAGTGCGCGCGAGATGACATTCTTGTCGGGGTGATGTCGCGCCTCCTCGAGGGAGAGGATGCCACGACGGACCATATCCATGACTGCGGAATGATCCTCCGTCATGAGCAGAAGGTCCCCGTTGCGCAGCAGGTAGCAGCGGGAATCGCCGACATGGGCACACCACGCGGCCCCTTCGCGCAGGATCAGGGCACAGCAGGTGGTGCCCATCCCATGCAGGGTCGACTGCCGTCGTCCCGCATCGTGGATGGCGCGATTCGCCGCCTGGATAGCGCGCACCAGTGCTTCCGGCAACTGCGCATCGTCGCTGAGGAGGGCGCTCGCGATGGTATCCCGCGCGAGGGCGCTGGCGACTTCGCCCGCTTCGTGTCCGCCCATCCCGTCACAGACCAGCGCGAGGACCCCATGCTGCCGCAGCTCGTCCTCATTGCCAGGCATCCGGAGCAACACGCTGTCTTCATTGAGCTCCCGAACGCAGCCTGGGTCGGTTGCCGTGCCGGTTTCGAGGTGCCACGGTTTGGCGGCGGCCACAACTCGACGGTGGTCGTTGGTGTCGCGCAATGGGTCCACCCGTCGTGGCGTAGCCGATGCGGGGGAAGCGGTGCGTGGGCCAGTGAACCAGGCAACGACACTATGCAGGAACGACATGACGTGTTCGTGAAATGGTCAGGAACATGCCGGTCGGAGTCAGGGCGTCTGACAACTCCGCATGCTCTCCATCACCGCCTCGAGGCCTTCGATCATGCGTAGGCGAATGGGGGTATCCGCACAGCCTGCTCGCCGAAGCACCAGTGATATTTCGGCACCGAGCGGCGCCTCGAGTTGGTAGGGCGTGGTGCCCACCAACATCTTGTTGCGGTATACATCGGCCCGGCCTTCAAGCACGCGGATGGTCACGCGACGCATCGAGCTGACTGGACTGCCCACACCCGTGGATACCGCGGGGCTGAGGGCCGTACCTTCAGATGCGCCCAGTGCGCCGTTGGCGCCGGGCTTCGCGTCGCGCGATGGTCTGTCATCTGCCGTCACGGCCGACGAGGCGCCGCGGTCGGGATCGCTGCCCTCCGATGGCCCCTGCAGGGTGACGATGACGAACGCCAGAGCGGCCAAGGCACTGAGCGCAGCCAACAGCAGGCGCCACTCACGAGAAGCGCGCCGAACCATCTCGCTGCTCTGACTGATCCGGCGATTGATCTGCGCGTGCAGCTTGGCGGATGGACCCGAAATGCTGCGCCAGCCGGGACGCAGCCTTTCGGGCGCGGCCTCGGCGCCATCGTGCAGACGGCGGATATCCTCGAGCAGGGCCGTCACCGACGGATATCGATCATCGGGGCGAACTCGCAGGCAGCGCGCCACCACCCGATCCACGTCGAGTGTGATGTCCATGCGCCGAGCGGAGGGAGCGGTGTAGGTACCCTGGAGGATGTGTTCACCCAACAACCCCGGTGCATTGGCCGTGAATGGCGGCATACCGGTCAGTATCTCGTAGAATACGATGCCCAGCGCCCAGATATCCGAACGCGGTTCGGCACGTCCCGTGGCAAGCTGCTCCGGCGCGAGCGACTGCAGGGTTCCCACCACGTTGCCCGTACTGGTCAAGCGGGGCACACCGGAGGCCGTCGCGATACCGAAATCGAGCAGCTTCACCGTACCGTCTTCGCTGATGCGCACATTGTTGGTCTTGAGATCCCGATGGACCACGCCGCTCCGGTGGACATATTCCACGCCTTCGGCCAGCGCCGCGAAGATGCGCAGGGCGTCCGGGAGACTGAGCGGCCCGGTCCGTCGCAGGTATTCATCGAGCGACTCCCCGGGGATGTATTCCATCACCAGGCATGGCAGGCCATCCACTTCGAGGTAGCCGAACATGCGAGCGATGTGCGGATGTACCAGGGTCTGATGGATGCGCGCTTCATTGCGAAACCGCTCGAGTCCCGTGCCACCGACGGCGTTCGCATCGAGCACCTTGATGGCTGCGATCTCACCGGTATCGCGATGTGCCACCCGATATACGGCGCCCATGCCACCCGCCCCGACAAAATCGATGACCCGATAGGGACCGATCGTGGTGCGTCCGAAGCGTGCGGATGACATGGGAGGAATGTCTCGGTGCGAAGCCTGTATGCGACCTGGGTGACGCCTGTGTGAGGCAGATCAGCGCGACGCGGTCGGGTCGCCGATCTTGAGCAGTTCCATGGCGTATCGGATCGGAATCGCAAAGGAGATCTGTGCATCCGTGGTCTTGCCGGCGAAGAAGATACCGATGACGTTGCCGAAGGCATCGAACATGGGGCCGCCACTGTTGCCGCCGCCCGTGGAGTTGATCGTCAGTTGATACGTGTCACCGCCAGGAGCCAGTGTGATGAAACCATCGCGCACCTCGGTATCGGCAGCTCGCAGGATCTTGCCAATGTTGCCGGTGGATAGCGTGGGATCTGGCAGAATGCGCTGTTGTGCTTCACGATTGAACATGTCGCGGGACTTGATCACGGTGATGACTTCGTTGGATACGCCAGGGTATCCCATGACCGTGACGGCATCGCCCTGCCGCGTCCTGTCGTAGGTGTCTTCCATGGTGACATACGACAAGGTCTGCGGTGCGTCGACTTTGATAAGCGCAACATCATGACGCTGTGACGGGCGCACATTGGCCGCCTCAAACGGGGTGGGGTCCTTGGGAAAACGGACGTAGAGATACTCCACACGGGCCTGGAAATCGCCGATATCACCCTTGGGGCCAGCCTGCTTCGTTTCGGACGGGATCCATTGGCCCGGTGGTCTGGTCACGACCGGATTACCACCTTCGTCGACCATCGGAAGTCCCGTCTGCCCGTCGAGGACCGGCCCCACATCATTCGGGTCGAAGCGATACCAGGTCTGCCAGTTGTAGGCCACATGGCGGTTGGTGATGATGAAACCGTTGGATGTCACGACGAAGCCGGACCCTCGCGAGCTTACGCCGATGGGTTCACCGGATGCCGGATCGAGAGTCAATGCGGGCTCGATCGCATTGCCCACCTGCACATAGGCAGGGACCATCTGGCGCCCATTGTCCACGATCGGACGACTTGAGCCGTTGCGCATCTTGATCTGATTCGGCACCAACTGGTGATAGACCTGACCACCCGATCCGCGATGCGTCAGTTTCCAACTGAAATCCACCTGTACCACGGCGGCACCATGCGCGGCGGCGATCTCTGCCGGCTGCAGCTGCTTCGACAGTTCACCCGCCCGGCTCTGCACCTTCCCGAGACTGTCGAGTTCCGCTCGCGTCTGCGCATCCTGCGCCGTGAGCTTGTCGGACTGCATCTGGTTGTATCCGACCACGCCAAGGATCAATGCCGCCGCAACCCCGATAACGGCGTACATGTTGCGGCGGCCCTGATGGCGGGTCTCGCCGATCATGCGCTCCACGGTGGCCTTGCCGATGCTGTTGGTTGGCGCAGGCGGGCCTCCTGAGCTACTGCCAGCCGCTGCAGATCCCGCCGTGGCTGACGAGGCGCCGACCCGTGTCTCCACCGCGCCGGCCACCGCGCCGCCGAGGCGGGTGGCCTTCACATACATGGCCGGCAGGGGGTCGATATCGAACTGCAGCTCGGGACCACCAGCTCCCAACTGGATCACGTCTCCTGGCTGCAGCGGGCGATCACCTACCACGCGGAGCTTGTTGAGAAACGTACCATTGCGGCTATTCAGATCCGTCAGGACGAAGCGGTAGGGGTCGCTGGCGTCGCGGGCGATACGTGCATGCTGACGGCCCACGAGATCGTCCTTGTCCGGGTCAAATCGCACGCCCGCACTGGGATCGCGGCCGATGACGAGCTCGGCAAACTGGTCCAGCGGGAATTCTTCGAGCTGACTGGCTTTCGATCCTTTCAGGTGCCGGAGGACGACGCGTTCCATTGCAGGGATCTCCATGTGAGGCGGTGCAGGCAGCACCGGGATGTGAAGCGCATGCGGACCTGGGTGGCAGGCGGGAGCCTCGCATCGCTCCCTTCTCCACGCGCGATCGGGCCTCAAACCGGCTCATCCTCGTTTCCCAGCGGTTTTCGGTCGGCCTCTGTATGTTTGCCAGAGCCGAGCGGACTCATTTCGTAACCATTGCTGTCCCGGCCTGGTTGGAGGGATCGAGTGTCTGCGCATGAGCCGTCACGGGTCTTGTCTACGCGTGTTCAGACAAGTCGGAGATCCACGGTCACGTCGGGCCTGGTCTCTCTGGACACTCCCGCATCCGAATTCGAGGATCATTCCATGTCCCTAGGCCATCGTTCTTCCCTTCTGAAAGCCGCCTTGTGCTGTGGGGCGCTTGCAGTGCCGAGTGCGGGTGCGTTGTCGGCGCAGTCTGCCCAGCGCATTTCCGTGCAGGCGTCGGGGCTGTATGTGGGCACCTATGGTGACGCATACGAAGGCCTCAAGGCGGGTATCGGCGCCGAAGCGCAGCTGCGCTACACCCCGAGTGCCTGGTCATTCGGTGTGGGCGGACAGCTGTCGAACCACGACCTGGCTGAAGCCGGCTTCGAAGGTTACGCGGTCAAGTTGGTCGGAGCGTTTTTCGAGCCGCGTCGGGTGATCGATGTGGGCAGCGCAACGGTGGCGCCCTACCTTTCGGCCCGTTTCGCGTACCTGCGTCAGTCCATCGACATGGATCTGACGGATGGAACCAGCTCGGTTGCCGTCACCGCGAAAGCCAGTGGTGGCCAGGTCAATGTGGGTGGAGGACTGCTCTTTCGCATGTCGCCGCGCATCAATCTCGACCTGGGCGCCACGTTCGGCATGATCCGCTTCGGGGATGTTCTGGTGAACGCCTCGGGTTACGGACAGACGACGGTCGAAGGTTCGAGCGGGACCGGTCAAAACGTGGTACTTCGCGCCGGGCTTGCAATCGGCCTTGGCAAGTGAACGCCGGGCTGCTGTTCAGATAGTGGCTCGATGCGATACCGGTGTTGATGTTGGGGGTGAGGTTTGCGGTAGGTGTCCCGGCTGTGCCAACTGGGGCCGTGGCAGCAGCCGGGTCAGCCTTCTCCGGCGTCGGAGGGCGCCATCAGTCCGTCGCATCCATGTCCACCTGACCACTGAGGCGGCGGGAGAGATGGGACCAGCTCATCCCCACAGCCAGTAGCAGGGCGGTACAGAAGAGCACGACGTGGGTCAGACCGCGTCTGGAGGTTGCGCTCACGATGCCGAGGTCGAGTAACAACCAGACAAGGCCGCCGGAGATGGCCAGCACAATCATCGCGCCACCCAGCCCGATGGAGCGTCGGGTGGCGTTCAGGAACACCGCCCACGCCGCGAGCAGCGCGAGGCCTGCGAGGAACTTGAGCGAGGCGGGACCGGTGGTTTCCACGCCCGAGCGCAGGGGCGCGATGGCCCAATGGAAATACGAAATGCCTTCGGGATTGTAGGTCCCAAAGACGAGCAGCAGTGCAGCGACGGCACGCAGCAGAAGGCCACGGGGACCGGGGGCGTTGGCCATGGTGGGGTGAGCGGGTCAGGGTGGAGGCGAATGGGGGCGTTGGCGTCGACGGAGCCACCAGCGCCCCATGGCGGCCAGGCACCACAGGAGTGCCAGCGCCGCAAGGAGGAACTTGAGGGTTGCGGCGGTTCCGGCAAGAAGGGACCGCGCTGGCGTCGCTCCGCTGGCGATGGTCAGCCAGAGCAGGAGGTTCTCCAGTCCATCGAGTGGTGCCGCGAGCAGGACGAGCCAGGCGAGACGGTGACCAAGGGTCTCGAATCGTGAGGGGCTGGGCGTCTGCGGCGCACTCGCGAGGAGTCGGATGCCGGTGAAGAGCACCCACGGATAAACGAGCAGGAACGCCACATCGAGTCCGAGATGGACGCGCGCGGTTTCCAGCAGACCCTGCCCCCGCCAGGCATCGACGATGGCCGTGGCCCGCACCGCCGTGAAGGCCAGTTCGAAGCTGACGATGCCTACCGGCGCCTCGGGTACTTTCAGGGGAGCTCCGAGCACCGTGAGCTGCCCCATGAGCACGAACGAAAGGGTCGCCAGGAAGAACCAACCTACAAAGCGCATCCCAAGAGGCTAGCATGCCCGATTCGCGCACGGAACTGGAAGGCACTATCTCTCAGGCATGATACCGGAGTTCTCCATCTCCATGGACGCCGTGATTGGCGTAGCGGTCGGCCTTGGTCTCGCGGCCGCCGCTGGCTTTCGCGTATTTGTTCCCTTGCTGGCTGCCGCTGTCGCGGCAAAGGCCGGCGTCCTTCCACTGTCACCGGGATTCGAATGGCTCTCCGGTACGCCGGCGCTGGCGGCGTTGGGGACGGCCACGGTTCTCGAGGTGGGCGCCTACGCCGTGCCGTGGCTCGATCAACTGCTCGACTTCGTGGCGACACCAGCGGCCATGGCGGCCGGTATGCTCGCTGCCGCATCTGTGGTGGTTGACCTGCCGCCACTCCTGAAATGGAGTGCCGTGCTGCTTGCCGCTGGCGCTGCCGGCATGACGCAGGGCGCCACGGTCTTCACGCGCTTCAAGAGCACCACCCTCACGGGAGGGGTCGGCAATCCCGTGGTGTCGACCCTCGAGCTGGTGAGTGCCGTCGTGACCAGTGCGCTTGCCATATTCCTGCCGATCCTGACGCTGGTGGCGGTCATCCTGCTGCTGGTCTTCTTCACCCGCCGCGTACACGGTGTGATTTTCGGTCGACGTCGCGCGCGCGCGGCGAGTGTGGACAGCGGACCACCGCGGGTACCTCGTGGGCCGTAACGGATTCCACGGAACCAAGCCTGCGCCTCTCCATCCTCACATCAAGCCAGCTGCCATGCCCCGATGCCTGTGGATTGCCACCTGCTGCACCGCCCTTCTCGTCATCACCGCGTGCAAGGACGAGCAAACGAAAGTGGCGGAGGCCGCAGCAAAGTCGATTGCATCGGCAAAGCTGCTGGGGCCGGAGGACCTGCAGATTCTGAGCATGGACAGCACGGTGGCCCTTGAGGTGATTGGAGACTCCGTGCACGTCTTCCTGCCCAACAGTGTGATCCATGTGCCGGCCACGCACATTCAGAACGTCAAGTATGCCGACAATCGTTTACGCTTCGATATCGACGGTATCGGTGTGAAGATGTTCGAAGTGGGTGATGGTCGCGAAGGCGCGATCTTCAATCAGACGGATGCCCTGCGGTTCGTGACCATCGTTCTGCGTCGGCAGATGGAGATGGAGCGCCGCTGATCCGGTGATCTCAGGAGCTGC
Organism: uncultured Gemmatimonas sp.; assembly: GCA_964586985.1. Lineage (GTDB taxonomy): Bacteria > Gemmatimonadota > Gemmatimonadetes > Gemmatimonadales > Gemmatimonadaceae > Gemmatimonas. The sequence goes on from CAZPJX010000005.1 coordinate 41,211, forward strand.
AGGAGAGCATCGAGCAGCCCGCCTTGTGCCGAGCCCATTCCGGACGGCGCTCGGCGAGGTCGAGATGCGCGGGCTGTTCGACGTATGGCTGACGCAGGACCTCGAGTAGCCGCTGAACCACCGATGGATCGCCAGTGGTAGCAGCATCGATGGCCTGCTGTGCGACCCAATTGCGGAGTACGAACCAGGGATTGGCGGCATGCATGACCTGACGGCGTGCTCCTGGGTCCGGACGTTGATGACGCACCATCGCGTGCCAGCGCTGCAGCCACGCCAGGAGCGGCGCCGTGTGGGCATCCCGTTTTTCTGGGTGGTAGAACACATCACCCAGCAGTGTGGTGGCCGACACCTGTTCCGGGATCTCCGCGATTTCGCCGAGCGCTCTGAAAAAACGGGTGAAATCTATCTCGGCATGTTGCAGCAGTTCATACGCATCGGTGATGAGAGCGGCTTCGTCCGCACCGTGATGAAGCAAACCGAACTTGGCGGTCTGCATGGCCTCGTACGTCACGGTGTAGACGTTCCCGAAGAGATCCAGGCCCTCCTGCAGCGGCGTGACCTCGGGAAAGATCGGGGCTAGGGCGTCGGCGAGGCGCATGAGATTCCACTGAGCCACGGCGGGTTGCTGCGCGTAGCGATAGCGGCGACCCTGGGCGTCGGTCGTGTTCGGTGTCCAGTGTGGGTCGTATTCGTCAAGCCAGCCGTAGGGTCCGTAGTCGATGGTCAGGCCGAGGATGGACATGTTGTCCGTGTTCATGACACCATGGACGAATCCCACGCGCATCCAGTGTGCGACAAGATGGGCGGTTCGTTCGCACACCTCGTGAAACCACGCGACACGGCGAGCAGGTACCGTGCTTTCGCGCCGGGTGAGATGCGGAAAATCCCGCGCGATCGTGAAGTCGACGATTCGTTCGAGCAATGCCAGGTCGTTTCGGGCTGCAAAGATCTCGAAGTTACCGAACCGTATGAACGACGGGGCCACTCGACACACTACGGCGCCAGGCTCCGGCGCCGCATGGCCGTTGTAGAACATGTCCCGCACCACCGCTTCCCCGGTCGTCACCAGTGACAGCGCCCGCGTCGTGGGGATGCCGAGGTGATGCATGGCCTCGCTGCAGAGGAACTCACGAATGGACGAACGCAGGACCGCACGCCCATCGGCCGTGCGCGAATACGGTGTTGGCCCAGCGCCCTTGAGCTGGAGCTCCAGGCGCTCGCCGGCCGTGTTCACCACCTCTCCAAGAGAGATGGCACGCCCGTCACCCAGTTGTCCGGCCCAATGTCCGAACTGGTGCCCACCGTAGCAGGCCGCCCAGGGCTGCATACCCTCCAGCAGCGCATTGCCACCGAAGACCGCCGCGAACTCCGGCGAGGCGGTGTGGTCGGGCGTGAACCCGAGCTGTTCGGCGACATCGGGCGCTACCGCGAGGAGTTGCGGCGCCCGCACCGGAGTTGGCAGAACCGAGCTCCAGGCGGCGCCGACCACTTGTCGCCGTCGGTTCCGCAAATCAGGATCACCGGGGAGTTCGTCGATGAAACGGTTGTCGAAACGCAGAGTCTTCACCACAGGAAAGGTAGACAGATGAGCAAGACGAATGCGGCAGGGCTCGTAATGGTGGCAGCGCGGGCTGGGTTGCTTGGGGGCGGCTTGGCGATGCTGCTGGCGGCCTGTGGCGGGGACCGCAATGGACAGCGAGCCGACTCGGCAAGCCCCGGATCGACGAGCACGGGATCGGCGAGTGTCGGACCAACGATCACGATCGCCTCAGTGGCACCGGCCAGCTATGCCGGGACTCTGCCTTGCGCGGATTGTTCCGGATTGCTGACCACGCTCTCGCTTTGGCCGGATAGCGTGTACCGTCTGCGCGAGACCTACGAGGGCAAGAGCCGGACCCCCTTCGTACGGACCGGACGTTGGCAGTTTGATGGGCAGCGTCTCACGCTCGAGGGAGACACCGGTGTCGTGGGGCGCTGGTCCCTCTCCCACGGTGATACGCTTCGTATGCTTGATCAGGCCGGTCAGGCGATCGATAGCCCGCTTCCGATGCATCTGATCCGCACCGATGCGCTGGATGCCGTCAGCGATCTGGGTCGCTTCGTGGGGACCTTTGTCTACTGGGCAGATGCTCCCACGTTTCGTGAGTGTGCCACCGGCCAGACCGTGCCCGTGGTCATGAAGGGCGATTACAAGGCGCTGGAGCGGGCGTATACGGCGGCGAAACTGCCGACGGGCAGCGGGCAGCAGGTGGAAGTCCGTGGCCGCTTCTTGCCCCGTCCGGCGGACCAGGAGGGTTCGACACGGGATGTTTTCGAAGTCACGCAGTATGTGGGCCCGTCGGCGAACGGGAACTGTCGCTGACTCCCGGCGATACAACAGAGTACCTATGGACCACACTATCCGTTCGACGACCTCCGGCGCTTCTGCCGATGGTGGCGGTGATCGCTTCAGCCGGCCCTCTGCCGAGGAATTGGCGCGTACACTCACGCCCGAGCAGTACGCCGTCACGCAGCAGTGCGGTACAGAGCCGCCGTTTCGCAACGCGTACTGGGATCATCACGAAGCCGGGCTGTACGTCGACGTGGTGAGCGGCGAGCCCCTGTTTGCCTCGGTGCACAAGTTCGATTCCGGTACGGGGTGGCCGAGTTTCACGACGCCGGTGGCATCCAACGTCACGGCGCACGAAGACTCGACCTACGGCATGCGCCGCATCGAAGTGCGCTCCAGACACGGTGACTCGCACCTCGGCCACGTCTTCCCCGATGGGCCGCGCGAGGCCGGGGGCCTGCGGTACTGCATCAATTCGGCGTCGCTGCGTTTCGTGTCGCTGTCGGCACTCGAGCAGGAAGGGTATGGCGAGTTCCTGCACCTGTTCGCCGGAGAACAGCGTGGGGAACAGAAGGACGGCGGTGCCCATGGCGGCTGACGAGGCGCCGGACAACGGTGTCGTTCGTCCGGAAGAGGTGGCCATTCTCGCCGGCGGCTGCTTCTGGGGGATGGAAGAGCTGCTGCGCGCCATTCCCGGCGTGCTCGACACCGATGTGGGGTACACGGGTGGTTGGCTCGAACATCCCACGTATCACGACACGCACGACAGCAAGAGCGGTCATGCGGAGAGTGTGCGCATCGTCTTTGATCCGACGGTGCTACCTTTCGAGACGCTGCTTGAAGACTGGTTCTTTCGGATGCACGATCCCACGACCGCTGACCGTCAGGGCAACGATATCGGTACGCAGTACCGAAGTGCAATCTTCTATACCACTGACGAGCAGCGTCTGACCGCAGAGCGCGTGAAGGCGCGTGTGGAGCAGAGTGGATTCTGGCGCGGACCACTCGTGACCGAGATTGTTCCCGAGGCACGGTGGTGGAGCGCCGAGGGCTATCATCAGGATTACCTGCTGAAGCACCCCGACGGGTACACCTGCCACTACCTGCGCTGAACTTCTCGTCAGGCCTTCTTTGCGATCAGTTCGATTTCCACCGCCGCGCCCAACGGAAGCCCGGCCACGGCAACAGTGGTCCGCGAGGGGAATGGTGCCGTGAACCTGGTACCATACACCGCATTCATTGCAGCGAAGTTCGCCATGTCGGTGAGGTACACATTGCATTTGACCACATCGTCCATGGTCAACCCCGCGTCTTCCACGACGGCTTGCAGGTTGTCAAAGACCCGGTTCGTCTGTGCGGCGACATCACCGTCAACCAGCTTGCCGGTGGCCGGGTCAATGGGAGTCTGGCCAGAGCAATAGAGCAAGTCACCGGCCCACGTGGCGTGTGAATAGGGGCCGATGGCCTGGGGGCCGCGGGCGCTGAAGGCGGTGGAGCGGGGCATGGGAGCGTGGGGAGAGTAGGGTTGGATGCATCACCGACGTGCAAGCATCGGGGATGCGGAAGCGACCATGACTGCCGATTGGTGCGCTGCTGGAAGATACCGCGTCACCGCTTCCGGAA
>CAZPJX010000006.1:0-30286 GCA_964586985.1 uncultured Gemmatimonas sp.
CCAACGCCACTGGTGATCGCGGCTTTCCGTTACCGGACACCTGGATTCCTTCGCCCACCTCGATGACGAAGGTGGAGTTCGTCAAGCTGGTGCGCAGCTATCGGGCACGCATCCGGGCCAACATGGCGCGGACGCCAGCCGAGCGTGGCGCGGCGGATTGGGACGCCATCATCGCGGATGCCAAGGCGGGTATCACGGCGGACCATGAGATTACCACCAGCACCACTGTCGGACCCGGCTACTCCTGGCGTCAGCAGTGGCTGACCTTCACGACCTGGCATCAGGTACCGCCCTTCTTCATCGGCATGGCGGATACTTCCGGCTCGTATGCTGACTGGATTGCCACGCCGGTTGGTGATCGAGGGGCTGGCAGCCAGAACTTCATGCTGGTCACGCCTGACCAACGGTTCCCTCAGGGCACCACCCGAGCGGACCAGCAGAATGATTTCAAGATCTCCAGCTGCCAGGTCGTGGGCTCGGTCTGCAAGCGGTACTTCGTGAACCGCCCCAACGGCGGCGACGCCATGAGCGGCTTCGGTTTCGGCTGGTCGAACTACGATTTCGTCCGCTTCTACCAGTGGAACGTGACGGCAGCGGGCACCGCACGTAATGTTCCGGTCATCTTCATGACCAAGGCCGAGATCGACATGTTGCAGGCCGAGGGGCTCTACCGGAAGGGTGACCTTGCGGGTGCGGCCGCGCTGGTGAACATCACGCGCGTGAAGAATGGCTTGCCAGCCATCACGAACTTCACGACCTCGGCTGTGGTGCCCGGCAACAATGCCTGCGTGCCGAAGGTGCCGAAGGCGCCCGCCTTCAACACCGTGGGTTGCGGGACCTTGTGGGACGCGCTCAAGTACGAGAAGCGCATCGAGACCGCCTATACGCACTATTCGGCATGGTTCCTCGATGGGCGCGGGTGGGGTGAACTCGCCAAGGATACGCCGCTCTTCTGGGCGGTACCGTATCAGGAGCTGCTGGCCCGCGGGTACACGATGGACCAGTTGTACGGGGCCGGGCCTGGTGTCGGCACGGCGCCGAACTCGGCGGCCGGCGTCAGCGTGTACGGTTGGTGAGTCGCAGGAGCTGATGAGACGGGCAATCGCATCCATTCTGATGGCGCCGCTGCTGGTAACGGGTTGCTACAGCACGGAACCGGTGGTCGGCACGCCGATCCCGGCGGGTACACAGGTCGAACTGCAGTTGACCGACGCCGGGAGGGTGGCCATGAATGATGTGCTGGGGCCGTCAGTGGATGTGATCGAAGGGCGTCTGGTCTCGCGTGACAGTGTGGCCTGGACCCTCTCCGTCTCAGCGTTGCAGTTCCTGCGGGGTGGCCAGCAAGTCTGGTCCGGTGAGCGTCTTCGCATCAGGTCGGAGCATGTGGCTCTGGCGTCGGAGCGGCGGTTTTCCCGCAGTCGCACCGCCATCGTCTCGGCGGCGGTGACTGGGATAATCATCGCAGTGGTCAAGGGTGGGCTGTCCGCAGGTGATTCCCATGGAGCGGACGGCCCTGGTCCCTCTGATTCCGTTGCGACAGCCCGCATTCCACGCCCCTGATGTTCTCCTATCCATCTCGAGTTCCCCTCCACGGAGTCTTCATGCGCAGCGTTCTTCGTCTCCCGGTCATGGTGGCAGCGGCGGCAGCCGTTCTGACCGCATGCCGTCCCGACGAGGTCATTGTGACACCCGTCGTCCCTACGGCCGGCGTGCGTTTCATTAACGCCTCTCCAGATACCTCGGGTGCCTACGGCCTGGACTTCCGGTTCGTCGACATCGTCGAATCCAACGTGCAGTTCCGACACACCTTCCGTAGCGGTCCCAGTACCACGGCCGGCGTCACTGGTGCGTCTCTGGTGCAGTACAAGCCTGCCAGCGCGGCCCAGGCACGGCAGTTCGTCGTGTTCCTGAACGACTCGCTGCAGAACATCGCCTCCACCAAGGTGTTCACCGGCACGGCGAACTTTGCCGACGGCGTGAACTACACCTACATCGTGTGGGGCCGTGGTCGTGGCGGGACGCTCAAGCTCGACAATTGGGCGGAGAACGTTGCGGACCCGGGCACCAAGGTGGCCCTTCGAGTCATCAACGCCACCGAAACGCCCATCGACGTGCGGGCCTTCGTGACGGGAACTGCAGCACCGGCAGCGCCGACATGGGCTAACGTGCCTGGTCTCTCGCGGTCGTCGTATGTGCTTGTTGATCCGGCGCGTATCAGTTACAACGTTCGCCTGGCGGGCGCGTCGACGAACCTGTTCGCTGACTTGACGGCGCTGGTTGGCGCGCCCGCATTTTCGTCGGCGGGGGCTGGTGGGAAGCTCGACATGGGCTCTTCACCCGGAACCACGGTCGCCGGTTCAGCCATCTCGCTCATCGTGTTCCCGGCATCCACAGCCGGTGCCCGTACGCCACAGACGGCTGCCTTCCAGGTGCCGGCCGGTGCGTTCGTTTGGGATCGGCGTCCACCGCGCGGCTTCTGAACCTCGCCGCACTCAATCGGTTCCGCCGCATGTGATACGACTGACGGGAACCGTTTCGTTTTACACCGACAGAGGTCGCCGATCTTCCGGCGGCCTCTGTGCGTTTCGCGGTTGTCCAATTGGCAGAAACACATGCAAGGGTCATGATGACACGCTCACGACGGGAGCGGCGGGCGGCCGAACGATCGGCTGCGCCGACCGACGCCGGTATGGGTACCGGCACGAGCAATCGCAGCGCAGGAGTCGGCGACTACGGAACGGCCCGCCGCGTGACTTCGCGCGGTTCGATGGTGTCGCCCGTGTACGATTGGCTGGCGGTTGGCGGACTCTCCATGCTGATCATGGTGCCGTTGTTGCTGAGCGGCCGTACCGATCTGGTCATGGTGGGAGCTGGAGCCCAAGCCTGGGTGGCTGCCTCAATCAACATGCCGCACTTCCTGGCCTCCTACCGCCTGGTGTACAGCAGCCGTGCAATGGTTCTCGAGCACAAGTGGGCGAGTCTCGGCATCCCGGCGTTGCTGTTCGCATATATCGTCGTGGCCATCCTCCTCGTGGAGTGGACCCAGGTACTCGGTATCGGACTGGTGACCATCGCCAGTGTGTATCTCGCCTGGCATTACACCGGGCAGGTGTGGGGAATGATGGCCTCCTTTGCGTGGCTTGGCGGAACCGGATTCGACAACACGGAGCGCCGCCTCATACGGACCAGCCTGCGCATCATGCTGACCTGGCATCTGGCGTGGTTCCTGTACACGCAGCTTCGCGACCCGTCACGCGTGGAGATCGTGTATCAGGTCGCAAGTGCCGCGACCATGGTGGCATTCGGACTCGGGGCCTGGGGTCTGCTGAAGATGCGCCGTCGCACGGGCGCCAATCCTCCGCTGCTGGCCATCACGGCCTGGCTGGCGATATTTGTCTGGTATGCCGTCATGGCACGCGATCCCAAGGCGCTCTTCTGGGTGCAGATGGCGCATGCCATTCAGTACCTGTCGTTTCCCATTCGGGTGGAGTTCAACCGCGCCAATGGTGCCGGTACCGTGGTGCGCGATCGCGAGCATTCCACGAGCGGGCGAGCCATTCTCCATATGGTGGCCTACGGTGTGCTGCTGCTTGGCATCAGTCTGCTGGTGGCCCAGGTGATGCCGGTAGCACTCATGGGTGTGATCGGGTCGGTCTTTGGCGAAGTGCCGGCACGTGCCGCGCCGATTCTTATTCTGATGTTCATCAACATCCATCATTTCTTCACGGATGGTGTGCTGTGGAAGATCAGTAATCCCGCCGTACGGAAGGATCTCTTCGCGCACGTCGCGCGGACGTGATGCAATCCCATAGACACTGGCGTTCCTTTCTCCCTCGGAGGCCACGATGACGGGCACAGCGGTGATGCGGGTGACCTTGTTGACGGTGCTGTTTGCCACACTCCCGGATGTCGCGTTCGCGCAGCGCGGTGGGCGTGGGATGGGTTCCCGAGATGCGGACTGGAATGCCGTAGCTGGCAGTACACCGCGCGGTCCTAGCATTACGGGCAAGGATTTCAAGGAAGCCAGTCCGCTGACCATGCTGCTTGACAAGAAAAAGCAGCTCAATCTCACCGATGTGCAGGTGGCGTCGATTGCGGCAGCGGAGCAGAAACTCCAGGCCGCCAATGCGGAACGCTACGCACTCGTCGATTCGCTGAAAAAGCAGATGCGACCAAGTGCTGCACCCTCAGCGGAGGATGAGGCGCGACTGGCCATTGCGCGCGAATCCATGCAGGGCGTGGTTCGTGATATCCGCGCGAGCCACGAGGCGGAGACGAAACCGGTCGTGGCGACACTCGATGCCGATCAGCAGAAGCTCGCGGCGGAGTTGCTCGAGAAGCACGCCGAGAAAGTCCAGAAGATGCTGCGCGACAAGATCGGCGGTGGGGGCCCTGGTGTACCGGGCGGCCCAGGCCGCCGGGGGCCTGGCCGCTGATCTCGCGCGGTGCCGGGCCTACTTGAACGCCCGCTTCGTCCAGATGACCACCAGGCCGCATGACTGCTGGGCGCGCAGCAGTTCCGTTGGTACGGTGGTGCGTTGCTGGTAGACCTCAATGGCAGCGATGTCCGAGGGGGACAACGTATTGAGGATCTGGGAGTCCGGCTGCTGCAGACCGTCGACCATGATGTTGGCCAGACAGTTCCCCATTCCGGTGGAATAGAGGAAGATGTCGAACTGCCGGCCATTGGCTGAACGGTTGGCAACGGTTACGCCGGGCATCCCCTGGAACGCGGCAGACAATGTGGCACGGCGACCGATCTGGGTGGAATCCATGACGCTGCCAAACCCCTGACGGCGGCGATCCTCGAACTGCTGGAGGCGGACATTTCCGGCCGTCGAGGCAGCCCGCACTCGCATGGTGTCGAGTGCGGTCAGGCGGTAGGTACTGAGAGTGACCGTGGCGGTGTCGTCGGCAAACACGTCGACCGCCGTGCTGCCGGGGTTGTATCCAACGGCTGCCAGATCCACCTGATTGGTGCCAGTGGGCACGTTGCGCAGCAGGAAGTGCCCGTCGCGATCAGTGATTGCCTCCACGGAACCGAGCTTCACTCTGATGTCTCGAAGGCCGAAACCGCCACGGTCGAGTACCGTGCCGCGCACTGCGCCTCGCCGCCCTGCGGCGTTCGCATTCCCGGCCAGCACGACGTCCAGTCTCCGCACGAACTCGTGCACTCCCGACAGCTCGATGCTCGGAGTCGATCCCGCCGTATTGAAGGCGCGGAGGGTCAAGGCCGTGCCAACGGGGACCCCGCAGATGGCGTATCCACCCTCCGGATCCACCTGTACCTCGCTCTTCCATCGGCGCTGGCTGATGTTGGTGCTTTGCTTCTCGGCGCCGAGTTTCACGAGATCGAGCCAGGCCAGTTCCACCCACGCTTCGCGAATGGCCTGCCGACTCACGGCATCGCGGACGGTCCCGAACACGATACCGGTGTCGCGCTGCGGTAGGGGGATGCTGCCACACGCGGTCCGCCAGAAAGCGGCGAGGCTAGGCACCGCCAGCACCACCGGGAGCTTACCGTCCGTGACGGTCACCCGTGCCGTTGCCCCCGAGAGGCCGAGGGAGTCGAACGCGGCATGCTGCATGGCGAAGGTGTAGATACCCGGCGGCACCGAATCGAAGTGGAACCGCCCGCGTTCATCGCTGGTCGTGCTGCGGGAACGCTCCTGGAGAATCACGAACGCGTTCGTGAGCGGCGCACCGCGCAGGCTGTCGTACGCCACGCCAGTCACTGTGACACCACCCACGCGCGGGTCTGGGCGCTGGCCAGTCAGGGTGGACAGTGGCAGCAGGACAGCGGTGCATGCTGCGAGCACTGCAACCTGGAAATATCGGGAGACCGTCATCGGCAACACGGAAAAATGAATGAAGCAAGGGCGCCAGTCGCCGCGCGTCGGCACCGGTTGGCTTGAGGAAACGCCAGACCAGACCCCGGCATCCGGTGACTACCTGGACAAACGCACCTTCACGATCTCGGCGATCTTCTGCTCCAACGCGCCCTTGGTGGAGCAGACGCTATAGGCCTGGTTGTACGTAGCAGGCCGGGCCTGGGCTTCGAGCAGCGTAACCAGCTTCGAGCTCACGGCTGCACCCGCTGTGACTCTTGTGGAGACGCTCAGATACACATCGTAGGAATCGGCGTTCGGGCCGATCTGCGAGTTCCCGCAATCAAGATAGGTGCTGATCGGCACGCTCCCCAGCCGGCTACGAATCTTGCTGCCGGTGTTCTCGATGGTCTTTCGCGCCGGGTCCAGACCGGTGATCTGAATCCCCAGCGCGTCATAGATGGCCGGCAACACCCGGAACACCGCATCCGCGTCATAGGGCACGGTGATGACGTCGGCCTCCACGGTCGAGGTGATGTTGATCCGACCCACCTCGGAACTACCCATGGATTGCGTACTGATGCGCGTACCGGACTCGGACGAACTGGTGGCACAGGCGGTGAGGCCCATGAGTATCCCTGTGCACATCAGAAGGGAACGGCGCATGACGGAGATTCCGGTCAGGGTGAACGGAGGATGATGATGAACGGTCGGGGCGCGCGGTCAGCGGCCCTTGGAATTCGGCGTGCGTGTCCAGATCACGATGGTACCGCACGGGGCGGTGTTCCGTCCAATGGTTTGGAACTCAATCGGGATCGTGGACATGTTCGGATACAGCTCGACCGCTTCAATGGCCTGCGCGGGGAGTTCGTCCACTTCCATGCCATACACGCGAGCACCGTCGAGGAAGACATTGGGTTGGCAGCTTGCACCGCGACTGCCGATGGACGAGGCGAACCGTAAACGCCCTCGTACGATCATCACGCCCTTCCGGGATCGCAGGACGTCGGTGAGCTTCTGCGATCCACGGTCGACGATTTCGTCACGGAGCACGAACTGACCGAGCCCCCGTTCCTGGCGTTCGTTGAACCCGCGGATGGCGCTGGCGCGCGTGGCGAAATTCTCGTTGACATCCACGCTGCGCAGCGTGGTCACGGTGAGGTCCATCTGCACCACCACTGTGTCCCACGATCCATTGCGCGTCCTGAGGAAGGCATCGAGCGGCTCGAAGCCCACGCGGCGAAGCGTGATGCTCGCCGTATCCACAGCGCTTGTCAGTAAGGCGAATGCGCCACGTGCATCCGTGGTGCTGCGCCGGCCGTGCACCTCCACCGTGACGCCATCGAGTGGTACACCGGTGGCGTCACGCACGAAGCCCACCATCTGCCGGTAGCCGAAGGGTACCGGCGGCTGACTCGGCGCCTGTGGCGGACCAGGCGCCTTGACTGGCTGGGCGTGAAGTGCGTCGCCCCATATCGCCGAACCACACGCGGCAACAGTTGCGGCCGCTGTTGCGGCAGCGAAGAGCCAGCGCGGAGGTACGAGTGCCAGGCGGGGGGGCCTCATCCTGTAAAGATGCGACGTTTGGGAATCCCTCTCAAGGTATCCGAATTGCTGCGTCCCCCGGTGCATGTCCGATAGGTAGTTTCCCACAGCTCTCTGCCGACTCCTGCCGGTTTTCCCCTTCCCCGCATTGCTCGTGTCTCCAACCACCGGCTCCGCCACAGTCTCACGCTCACGGGTGGCTTCTCAGGACGAGCGGTCGCCCGAAACCTGGATGTGGCTGCGGCTGAGTGCGGCGCTTGCCATCGCTTATCTCATCGTCAGCAACGGCCTCTTGTTCTTCGCGGGTGTGCCGCAGATCGCCGTGTTCCTCGGGGTGAGTGCCGCCTTGTTGTCGAATCATACGAATGGGGCGATCGTGATGGCGGCGGGAGTGGGGGCGGTGATGACGATCCTGTCCCCACCACGTCTGGTGTTCGATCAGGGTGGTGCCAGCGTGCTCTTGCAGATGTCGCTGCTGTCCGCCGGCGTGGCCTATGGGGTGCGGGCGATGCGCGATCGCTGGCCCTCCAGGGATGCGATGATCGTGCGTGGCTGTGCCGCCGTGCTGATCACACTGCTGCTCGTAAACTTCTGGGTACCGCTGCTGGTGGCGGGCATCCATCCGCTGGTGGGATACGGCCCGCTCCCGGCGGCCGCCCTGCGCCCGGTGCCCGAGGCAGGTGTCTACATCACCGACGACGAGTTGTATCGGCGTTTCTTCCATTTGCTGCATCAGGGCCAGGGACACTATGAGGCATTTCGCGATGCCTGGCTCGGCCTGCGCTTCCGGGGTGAGCTTCCGGCCAGCGTCACGGCATATCGCTTGCCGACCTACTACTGGATCTGGCGAGCGCTGCCGGCCGATGCGTTCCTCGTCGTGCCCGTGTTCCTGGTGTTTGTTTCCGCAGGAGGAGTGGCCGCCGCCGCCATCGCTTCGACCCTTCGCGGGGCCGCATGGGCGCCGCTCGCGGCTGCGGCGGTACTCACCTATGGCATGGGTGTCGCGATCTCGGTGTATGTCACCTACATCGACTTGCCGGCCGCCTGCATCGCCCTGTGTGGGATTGCGGTCGCGCTCGAGGCGTATCGGCGACGTTCTCTGCGCTGGATATGGGCGGCAGTCGGCCTCCTGACCGTGGCAGCATTGACGCGAGAAATCCTGGCGTACCTGCTGGGTGTGGGCGCGGTGAGTACCTTCGCCATGCGGCCGCTCGCATCGTCGATGGGGAATGATGCCCGTGAGGTGGCGTTGGCGCGTGCGACGCGCTGGCGTTTCCTGCAAGCCTGGGTGGCGGGACTCCTCGTCTTTGGTCTGGGCTATGCCATGCATGCATGGCAGGTCATGACGCACATTGCGGGGCGTACGGGCCATCTCGACTATCAGCGAGGGGGAGTTGCCTTTGCCCTCACGGCGATCTCCGTCTTCGGCGACGTGTTCTCGGGGACGAACCTTCTCCTGGCACTGCTGGTGCTGATGGGCGTTGTCGGTATCTGGCGCGCGACCCGCGCGTCAGAGCGGGGAGGCTCGGCGAACACGGCGAACACGGGGAGCTCAGGAACGCACGCAGGAATGCATGCAGGGGCGCAGGCAGGAACGCATGCAGGGGCGCAGGTAGGAACGCAGGCAGGGGCGATGGTAGCGGCGATCTTGGGGACCTCTACGGGATCCTCTGCCGCGACATGCCGCGTGTTCCTCCTGCTGGCGGTGCTCGCCCCACTCGCGATGATGCTGGTGGTCGGCAATCCCAGCCGAGATCTGCATGGGGGCCTCGTGAACTACTGGGGGCAGCTCTTTGTGCCCATCGCGCTGTCCTGCTGGCCGCTGGCATTTGCTTCCGACAATCCCAGAGGGAAGCACGACGTGTGATGTCGTGTGATGTCGTGTGATCAGGGCGTGCGGCGAAAGCGGGCATCGCGGGCCAGCACACGCTCGATGATGGCCAGTGCGCGTGCGGTCGCGCCACGTTCACGCTCCACGACTGCCCGTGCCCGGAGACCGGCGGCGACCTTTGCGCCCTGATCGCCTCCATGCGTTGCTTCAGGCGTTGCTTCATGATTGACCCCTGGCGCGTCCGGATGACGTGCGTCACGCGTGGCGCCCGAACTCAGCCAACGCTGGAGTGCGAGGCACAGGGATTCGATATCGGTCACGGCTTCTGCGGCTCCGTCGGCGAGCAGAAGTCCTGCCTCTCGACTCATCTCGTGTCCAGGTCCGAACAGCACCGGCACGCCAAAGGCAGCCGGTTCGATGACGGAATGCAAACCCGCCGAGTGGAAGCCTCCACCCACGAACGCCAGATCGGCGGCACCATAGAGGTCACCCAGTACGCCGACACGGTCAATGAGGATGACGTCGAATCTGTCTGCGCGGCGAGTGGCTCCCGCCTCGGTCCCCGCTCCCGTGCCCGCCTCGGCGCTCGCCGCGGTGCGTGGGCCCACAGGTTCCTCCTGCTCGAGCGCAGACAATGTCGTCAGCGTGAGACCACGCGCATTCGCCCACGCGATGATGGGGGCGTTGTGGGCCGCAGTCGGCTCGTGGGGGGCAATGATGAGGCGAGCATCCGCGCGTGCGGTGCGCACGCGGTCCCAGGCGGGCAGCAACACGGCTTCGTCCGCCGGCCATGTCGAGCCCGCTACCAGTGTGGGTCGCTGGCTTCTCACACGTTGCAGCAGAGCGGCCTGCGTGTTCACGCCCTGTGCGCGTAGCCAAACCTGGTCGAAGCGTGTGTCCCCGGTGACCTCCAGCACGTCACGGCGTACGCCGAGCTCGACGAGACGCTCGCCGTGGATGTCGTCGATGGCCCCAACAGCACTGAGCGCACGATAGGCGTCGTGCAGCAGCGCACGGGCGAACAACCCGCGACGGCCGGAGCCCGGTGCAACCGTACCACTCAGCAGGATCACTGGAATGCCGTGTACGGCAGCACGTTCCGCCAGCGTTGGCCAGATGTCGAGTTTCGAGAAGACCAGCACAGAAGGCGTGAGGGCGTGCAGGAGTCGATCGGCCGCATCACGCGTATCGAAGGGCAGGTAGTCACAGAGATCTGCGCCGATGGACTCCGCAAAGCGTTCAGCACTGGGAGAGAACCACGAGTAAGCGAGCTGCACGCCAGGATGGCGCTCGCGCAGCGCATGAGCCACGGGGCGGGCCTGGAGGCCCTCGCCCACCGAGGGGGCGTGCATCCACACCAGGGGCCGCGAGACGTCGCGTCGCTGCGCGGTCAGTGCCTCCCATCGTTCCAGCACGCCCACTCTGGCACGCAAAGAGCGCACCAATTTGTGGTCATCGCTGGTCACCGTTGCCAACGCGCTCGCCACCACGGGTGCCGCCTGTGTGGCCAGCGATGCTGCCCCGGCATAGAGAGGACGCAGAAATGGATGCATCGGGGGCGCGTGGCTCCGGCTTCACGCAGCCGTCGATCAGTGTGAGCTGCCGGGTCCCGCCGGGTTGCCAGCAGCACGCTTGTTGAAGAGCACCAGCGCTGTGTCGATGGCCTCCGAAAAATCGGCATAGGGCAGGGCACCACGCACCATGAACTCGCCGATCACAAAGGAGGGTGTGGATTCCACACCGGCTTTCTGCGCCTGCTGCAGGTCCGCCTCCACCAGAGAGCGGATGCCATTGGACTGCCGGCAGGAGGTGAACTGGTCCATGTCGAGCTGCTGTTCGCGTGCAATGCGGTTGAGCAGCGGTGTCACATCGCTCATGGTGCCGACGGTACGCTGAGCGGCGAAGAGAGAGTTGGAGTATGGCCAGAACTTGCCTTGCGCTGCGGCACACATGGCGCCTTCCGCTTCGGCTCGCGCGTGCGGATGAATGGAAGTGAGCGGCAGATGCAGATAGGCAAACCGAACCTTGCCGGTGTTCACGTAGTCTCGTTCGAATTTCACCATCGACGAATCGTGCCACATCTTGCAATACGGGCATTGATAGTCGGAGATCATCACCACCCACATTGCACCTGGCTTGCCGAGCAGACGCCCTTCGTCGGCGCGCAGGGTGATGGCCGAGTCGGCGCCCGTGGGAACGAGGCCGTTGGAGGTGCTCGGGGCCGAAAGCTGGGCCCGTGACGGCGCGGACACGGCGGACGCGGCCGATGTGGCGTCGCCCTTCCTGCCTTCGGCCTCCGCGTTGGCACGATTGCAGGCGCTGATGGCGAAGGTCAGGGCACTGGCGAGGAGCGCCAATGCTGCGGGGCGGAGATGACGAGACATACCTGAAGCCTAGCGCAAAGGGGAGCGGGGGGCAGGGGGGTGACACCAGAGGGGGAATTCGGACGTACTGCTGGTATGTTCGGTGCTATGTTCCTCCCCGTGAAGCCAACATTGCGACGAATCCGCGTTCTGCGATTCGGCCTCGGCCTGCTCATGGGCACAGTGGGGCTGGCCTGGGCCCCAGGCAGCGTGCAGGGGCAGGCGCCCCTGCCGCAGCCGGTGGGCTACGTAAACGATTTTGCCGGGGTGATCTCCCCTGAGGCGCGCGCGGAAATCGATGCGCTGGCTCAGCGTGTCCATGCGGCCACCCGGGGGGATATGGTGGTGGTCACCCTCGCCGATCTCGGTGGCCGCCCGGTGGAAGAGGTCGCGCTTCGCCTTGGCCGGGAGTGGAAGGTCGGTGCCGATGCTGCCATCGGGGACGCCGCGCGGAACGCCGGGGTCATCATTCTGCTGGTGCCCAAGGAGAGCTCTGCGGACGGACGGGGCTACTGCCGTATCGAGACCGGACAGGGCGCGGAAGGCTTCCTGACCGACGCCACGGCGGGCTCGCTGTGTCGCTCGCAGACACCGCTCTTTCAGGCCCGCGACTACTCGGGGGCACTGGTCCAGCTTTCCGCGCAGGTCGCCGATCGCTATGCGCGCGCCTTCGGGGTCACGCTCGAGGGCTTGCCAGCAGCGCCGCAGCGATCCCGACCGGCTTCAGACGAAGAGTCACCGTTTGCGACGATCGTCCTGCTGGTGATCATCGTGATCGTAGTCAGCTCCATGAATCGAAGGCGGAGCGGCTGCGTGGGGTGTATACCGCTGCCAATACCCGGCCCCGGATTTGGAGGATCGCACCATGGGGGGTGGGGAGGTGGTGGGTTCGGGGGAGGCGGTTTCGGTGGCGGAGGGTTCGGGGGGTTCGGTGGCGGAGGCGGCTTCAGCGGAGGTGGCGGTGGCTCGAACTGGTAATCGATCCGGTATTCGGTCCAGCAGGGAGATGACGTTGGACACTCTGGTGCAGCAGTTGCGGCTGGTGCACGGTGATGCCTTGCACGCCGTTGTACTCTACGGATCTGCCGCCAGCGGGGAGGAGATTGTCGGTCACTCGGATTTCAACGTGATGACCCTCGTGGATGCGTTGCCGCTGGCGCCCCTGCAGGCGTTGGGGCAGACCATGCGGGCCTGGCAGGAAGCGGGCAATCCGCCGGTTCTTGCCCTCACCACGGGCGAGTGGCACAGCTCCGCGGACATCTTTCCGATGGAATATGCGGACATTCTCGAGCGGCATCGCGTGTTGTTCGGCGCGCTCCCGCTGGATGGAATCGCCGTGGCCCCGCGCGATCTGCGCCTGCAACTGGAACGGGAGGTCCTTGGCACACTGCTGAAGCTCCGGCGTGGCTTGATGGTGGCCGGAGCGGACGGGGCTCGCCAGCGCGATCTGCTCCGGGAGAGCGTGAGCACGCTCCTGGCACTCTTCCGGGCGGTGTTGCGCCTCGTGGGTGACCGGCCGCCTTCCACGGGGCTGCAGGTCATCGAGATGGTGGGGCAGCGCTGCGGATTCGATGAGACCCCCTATCTGCGCGCGGCGGCGTTGCGACAGGGAGGGATCGTGCCGGATGCGGAACTCGACGGAGTCCTTGTGGGGTATTTGGCCGGCCTCACCACGCTGGTTCGATATCTCGATGAGTTCGCTGCACCGCCACAGGAACGCTGATCTTTTCATTTCACGACAACCACCGAGGAGCATCCCGATGATTCAGGCTCTCTTGCACAAGCCGCTGCGCACCCTGGCCCCGCAGCGCGCGTCGCGCGCAGTGTGGCGGGCCGCCTTGATGCTGCCCCTGGCACTCTCGTTGAACGCCTGTGGCTACAATGCCATCCAGGGCTTCGACGAGCAGGCGGCACAGGCCAAGCAGAACATCGATGCGCAGCTTCAGCGGCGCGCTGATCTGATTCCGAACCTCGTGAACACCGTGAAGGGGTTTGCGAAGCAGGAGGAGACGGTGCTCACCGAGGTGACACAGGCGCGTGCCGGACTCGTGGGCGCATTGCAGAAGCCGGGCGGATCAGACCCGGCGGAGCTGGCGAATGCGAATCAGCAGCTCACGACGGCCCTTGGGCGGCTCAGTATTGCCGTCGAGGCGTACCCGGATCTCAAGTCGAACGCCAACTTCCTGCAATTGCAGGATGAGTTGACCGGTACGGAAAACCGCATCGCCGTTTCGCGTACCGATTACAACGCGGCGGTACGGCAGTACAACGAGTACATCCGCAAGTTCCCTCAGGTCCTCACCGCAAAGGTGACTGGTGCGAAGGCGCGGGCGTATTTCGAGGTCACCGATCCGGCGTCCCGTGCAGCGCCCACGGTGGATTTCTCGAAATAGCCGATGCGTCAAGGGCGCTGTGCGTTGCTGTGATCAGCACGCCCAGCGCCCCCGAAGAGAACCGCACCCCTCTCGGTGGGATCCGTGTCCGTTTACCACGCTCACCACGCGGCGCCTTACGCCGGTGGAGCGGGCCTCGGGAACAGCGGTTCGCCTTTGTTGACACGCCAGCCCGTCACGTCGAGCGCATCGAGCGTGGCGAATCGCTGTGCGTCGACCTCGCCGGGTGCACCGAGTTGCCGCCACAGCTGCGCCGACTTTACCGGCATGAACGGTGCGAGCAGGACTGTCTGACGTGCAATGCGGCGGATGAGTGAGGCCAGGATCTGTTCCAGTTCCACTCGGCGGGCCGCATCCTTGGCTACTGTCCACGGTGCGGTCGCGGCGGCGTACTCGTTGGCGCGTGCGGTCAGTCGTCCCGCCGCGGCGAGTCCCTCATGCAGCAACCACCCCTGCTCGCCGTGCAGGGCGCGGTGGTAGGCCGCAACCTCGACGGCGTCATCCCGTTCCGCGTCTGGTACCGCTGCGGCGGGCACGACGCCATCACAGTACTTCTCAACCATCGCCATCGCGCGGCTCGCCAGATTACCGAAGGCATTCGCGAGATCGGCGGTATACCGCTCCTCGAAGCGCTCCCACGAAAAATTGCCATCGCCATCGAAGGGCACTTCGCGGAGCAGCACGTAGCGGAATGCGTCGGCACCGAAGCGATCGACTGCTTCGCCAAGATCGAGTTTCACGCCCGCGCTCTTCGAGAACCGCTCCCCGCCCAACTGCACGAACCCATGGGCCCAGACCTGCCGGGGGAGCGGCAAGCCCGCTGCCTGCAGCATCGCGGGCCAGATCACGACATGGAAACGTGTGATATCCTTGCCGACGATATGGAGATCCGCCGGCCAGCGCTGCTCGTACCCCGTGTCGGGGTAGCCGGCGGCCGTGAGGTAGTTGGGCAGTGCATCGAACCAGACATAGGTGCCCTGCGTCTCGCCGGTCGAGAGTGGCAGCGGGAACGGGACGGCCCAGTCGAGGCGGGCGCGTGACGCGGAGATGTCTTCGAGCCCTTGTGCGAGCAGACCGAGAATCTCATTGCGTCGACTGGAAGGCTCGATGAAGGAGGGGTTCGATGCCAGGAGCTCCTGCAGGAATGTCTGATACTTCGACAGGCGGAAGAACCAGTTACGTTCCTCCACTTCCTCGAGCGTGCGCGTGGGGTGCAGCACGCACCTTCCGTCGACGATATCAGCGTCCAGTTTGAACGCCTCGCAGCCCACGCAGTACATGCCAGTGTACGAGCGCTCATAGAAATCTTCGGGGTTTCGCTCGGCGATGCGCCGGATCAGGGTTTGCACCCCGGCCTTGTGATGCGCTTCGGTCGTACGAATGAACTGGTCGTACGAAATCCCCAGCTTCGCCCACATGGACTGGAAGCGGGCCGCGATGGTATCGGTGAACGCCTGAGGCGCCACACCCTCCCTGGCGGCAGTCTGCTGGACCTTCTGGCCATGCTCGTCCATGCCGATGAGCAGGTGAACATCGTCGCCGCAGAGCCGGCGGTAGCGGGCGACCACATCGGCGCCGATCTTTTCGAGCGCGTGGCCAAGGTGGGGATCGCCGTTGGCGTAGTCGATCGCCGTTGTCAGATAGAACCGGGGCATCCTGACAAGCTAATCAGCATCCTCGTTATCATCCGTGCCGTCACCGTCGTCCGGCGCGCCAGACGACGAGGCAGACGACGTACTGTCTGTCTCGCCGCGCCGCCGCTCCTCCGCCGCACGGAGACGACGCCCGCCACGGCGGCCGCGGCGACGCTTGCGCTTGGCCGCCTCGGTTCCTGTCCCTTCGGCGGCTGCCGAGTCAGCCGAGTCAGCCGAGTCAGCCGTGTCCACGACGGGGCCCGTTCCGCTCTGGTTCTCGGTTGCCTCGAGGAAAGGATCTGCAGCGGGCTCCGGGCCAGTACCTGGGGCGATTTTCGGCCCGGCCGCGTCCTTGAGCGCCGGCGGGGATTCCATAGGCAGCCCGGCGCGCAGGGGCGCCGGGGCGGGGGCGGCTGCCACCTCGCTCGTCCGTGTGGCGGAGTTCAGGATGACGGCTTCAAACTCCTGCGTGTCGAGCATGGAGATCGCACCAGCCTCGAGCCCAGCCGCCAACGACAGGGGGTGCTCCATGGTCGTGGACAGCGCTGCGGCGTCATACCCCTCCACTTCGGCGCGCAGCTCGGCCAGCGCAATGACCCGACTGTCTCCTTCCGACGTACGCAGTGTTACCCGTTCGTGGAAGATGTCGCAGGAGATCACCTTCTCCTCGCCGCGCGAGGTCGTGAGGATCTTGCCTTCCTTCGGGAACTTCCGGCGACTCTGGACATAGAACTCGTGCTCGTAGCGCAGGCAGCACATCAGGCGGCCGCAGGCACCGGAGATCTGCTGCGGATTGAGCGAGAGGCGCTGGTCCTTGGCCACACCCAGATTGACTGGCCGGAGATCGGGGAGCCACGACGACGAGCAGTATTCGCGGCCGCAACGCCCCACGCCCGAGAGGCGCTTGGCTTCGTCACGGACACCGATCTGCTTGAGCTCGATACGCGTCTTGAAGATCGCCGCGAGGTCACGCACGAGGATACGGAAATCCACGCGTCGTTCCGCCGTGAAATAGATCGTGAGCTTGCGACGATCCCATTGCCATTCGGCATCGGTGAGCTTCATTACGAGCCCGTTGGCTTTCACGCGTTCCATGGCCGCGCGGCGCGCGGCTTCGTTCTCTGCGGTCAGGTCGCGATCGATCTGCTCGTCGTCCCGTGTGGCCATGCGCAGGGCGCGTCTGGCCGGGGGAGCGCTGCCGCATCCATGCGCACAACCGCGGCAACGGAGATCGGCCAATTCGCCGGTGGAATGCACGCGCCCGAGGTCTTCGCCCCGATCGGCATCGACAATGACCGCCGCCTTGAGCGGCGGCGGCACATCGCCGTCCCAGGAGAAAAACTCTTTGCGGTTGCCGCGGAATGCGACTTCGATGAGATGTGCCACGACTCAATCTACCGCGTCGCGGGCATCAACCAGAGCGCGCTGGTCACTCGGTGAATTGCCCCATACGCAGGAACTTCTCACGGCGCCGACGCACGAGCTTGTCGGGCTTGAGGCGTCGCAGTTCCTCGAGATTCCGCACCAGCGTTTCGCGCAAAGTCCGCGCCGTCGCGACGTGATCGGCGTGGGCCCCGCCCACCGGCTCCGGAATGACTTCGTCGATGACGCGCAGTTCGACGAGATCAGCCGCCGTGACCCGCAGGGCGCTGGCGGCCTTTTCCCGCATTTCCTGGCTCTTCCCGTCCTTCCAGAGAATGGCAGCGCAGCCTTCCACCGAAATGGTGGAGTAGACGGAATTCTCGAACATGAGCACCCGGTCGGCCACACCCAGGGCGAGCGCGCCACCCGATCCCCCTTCCCCGATGATGGTGGCGATCAAGGGCACTTGCAGCTGACTCATCTCCAGCAGATTGCGGGCGATGGCTTCGCTCTGTCCGCGCTCTTCGGCGCCCAACCCAGGCCATGCGCCGGGCGTGTCGATAAACGTCAGCACGGGGACCTGAAATTTCTCGGCCAGCTTCATGAGCCGCAGCGCCTTGCGATAGCCTTCCGGGTGCGGCATACCGAAGTTGCGCTTGAGATTCTCCTTCGTGTCCCGGCCGCGCTCGTGCCCGATGAGCATCACGGTCTCGCCTTCTAGGCGCGCCCAGCCGGCCATGATGGCCGCGTCCTCACGAAAGAGGCGATCGCCATGCAGCTCGATGAAGTCGGTGAAGGCGTGGCGAATGTAGTCCGAGGTGAACGGGCGGCGCGCCATGCGTGCTACCTGCACACGTTGTAGCGGAGTCAGGTTCTGATAGATCCTGACTCGGAGCTCGCCGAGCTTCTTCTGCAGCGGTGCGAGTTCCTCCACCACATCGAGCGAGCGGTCGGAGGCGAGTCGCTTCAGTTCCTCGATCTGTTTTTCGAGTTCCGCTATGGGACGCTCGAATTCGAGAACCGGGGCAGCAGCCATAAGAGTCCTGAAAAGGTGACGCGGGCGAACAGCGCTCGTCAGCCGCCGGTGCGCACGAGGCGCACACGGTCGGCGCCAAGCAGCGCCCGGAGATCCGTGAGAATTGCCGGCGTTGCTGCGACGGTGAGTGATTTGGACCGGAAGCGAACAACCTTTCCGCTGCCATCACGCCAACGCACTTCGAGAGGAGCCGACCCGTCGTGCGCTTCCACACGGGCACGGACATCCTCCATCACCGCCGGTGACAGATCCAGGGTGCTTCCCAGATCAATCGCCACCGCCAAATCCCCGCTGGCCCGCAGCTCCGCGAAGCGCGTGACCTCGTTCACGATGAATGTGGCGCCTTCGACGTCCTGATCCTTCCGGGAATAGCCGCCCTTGAGGAGCAGCGGCACGTCAGGGCGAACGCGTTCGGCGATCACCCCCCATGCCTCCGGAAAGACCAGTACCTCGGAAGATCCGGAAAAATCCTCGACTGTCAACCGGGCGAACTCCGCACCGCTCCGTTTGGAGATCTGCCGTCGGACCGACGTCACGACCACGCCGATGGTGACCGGGTCGGCCGTCCAGGTCCCGAGCTGGGATACGGTGTGGCTGGCGAAGAGTTCGCACTCTGTTCGGTAGGGTTCGAGCGGATGGCCGGAAATATAGAACCCCAGCAATTCCTTCTCGCGCAGCAGGCGCTCGCTCTCGGTCCAGGCCTGGATGTTTGGAAGTGGCGCCGGCGCGCGGCTACTTCCTTCCGGGACATCAGCCGGGCCATCCGACAGGTCGCCGAACAGCGACCCCTGCCCCCGTTCAGCCTCCTCCTGCTGCAGCGCCGCCTCGCTGATGGCGTGATCGAGTGCCGCAAGGAGTTGGGCGCGGTGGCCCCCAAGCGTGTCGCAGGCGCCAGCCGCCACGAGCGCTTCAAACACCCGTTTGTTGCAGAGACGCAGGTCGACGCGACTACAGAGATCATACAGCGACGTGAAGGGGCCGGTTGCACGCGCCGCCAGCAGGGAATCGATGGCGCCCTTGCCCACGTTGCGGATGGCACCGAGCCCGAAGCGCATGCGCTGGTCGCCCACGACGGTGAAGCGCCAACCTGACTCGTTGACATCGGGTGCCAGCACCTCGAGCCCCATGTCGCGCGCTTCCACGATGTACTTGATGACCTCTTCCGTTTTTCCGATATTCGACGACAGCAGCGCCGCCATGAACTCGGCTGGATAATGCGTCTTGAGGTACGCGGTGTGGTATGCGACGACGGAGTAGGCCACGCTGTGTGACTTGTTGAATCCGTACCGCCCGAACGTCTCGATCTGGCTCGCGAGCTCCTCGATGATCTTCCCATCGTAGCCCCTCGCGATGGACTCCTTGGAGAATTTTCCGAGCTCCTGCTTGATCAGCTCTGCGTCCTTCTTGCCGACCGCCTTGCGCAGCACGTCGGCTTCCGCGAGTGAGATGCCCGCCAGCACCTGGGCAATACGCATCACCTGTTCCTGATAGGTGATGACGCCGTAGGTGTTGGAGAGGATGGGCTCGAGTTCCGGCAGCGCATACACGGTGGGCTCTTCACCCCGCTTGCGCCGGATGTACACGTTGTGCATGCCCGCATCGAGCGGACCGGGCCGCAGCAGCGCGTTCGACGCCACCAGGTCGTCGAAGCGGTCACAGCGCATGCGTTTGAGAACGTCCGTCGCCAGCGGCGATTCAAACTGGAAGACCCCACCCGTGCGACCGGCGCGGAGCATCTGATAGGTCGGCGCGTCTGTGAACCCGCGCTCCTCCAGTTCCACCACCTTGCCGGTACGCTCCTTGATATTCCGGAGCGTGTCCGTGATAACCGTGAGGGTGGTGAGCCCGAGAAAATCCATCTTGAGCATGCCGGCCTTTTCGAGGGCCGTCATGTCGTACTGCGTGACGATGACGCGTTCGTCACCATCGCCGCCAGCGCCCTTGGACGCCTGGGTGCAGATGGGCACGAATTCATCGAGCGGGCCGGGAGCGATGACCACGCCGGCCGCGTGCACGCCCGTGTGCCGCGACAGGCCTTCCAGCTTGACGGCAAAGTCGAGCAGCTGCCGATAACGCTCGTCGTCCCGGTAGAACGCCTTCACTTCCGGGACCTGCGCGATGGCCTCCTTGACGGTCAGCGAAAAGTTGGGCGCGTTGGGGATGAGCTTGGCCAGCGCATCGGTCTCGGCGGGCGTGAATCCCAGCGTGCGACCAACATCCTTGATAGCCGCCCGTGACTTCATCGTGCCGAAGGTGACGATCTGGCCCACGCTATCCCGCCCGTACTTCTGGCGGACGTACTCGATCACTTCCCCGCGCCGCTCGAAGCAGAAGTCCACGTCCACGTCGGGCATGGACACACGCTCGGGGTTGAGGAAGCGCTCGAAGAGCAGATCGAACTCCAGCGGGCACACATCGGTGATGCCCAGCGAGTACGCCACGAGCGACCCGGCGGCGGAGCCACGGCCCGGGCCCACGGGAATGCCGCGATCCCGCGCTGCCTGAATGAAATCGGCGACGATCAGGAAGTAGCCCGCATAGCCGGTGCGCGTGATGACATCGAGCTCGTAGCGGAGGCGCTCCCGCACCGTGTCATCGAAGGGGTCGCCATAACGCCGCATGGCGCCCGCGGTGGCGAGCTGCACCAGCAGGTCGTTCTCGGTAGCGACGCCCTCGGGGAGCGGAAAGGACGGTACGTAGTACTTCTTCGCGAACTGGACGTCCACCGCATCGGCGATCGCCAGCGTGTTCGTCAGTACGTCCTCCCGACCGGGGAAGAAGGCGCGAATCTCCTCGGGCGCCTTGAAGTACAGTCCGTCGTCGTACTTCATCCGATCGCGATCGTTGCGATCCTTGCCCAGCCCGATACAGAGCAGCACGTCGTGCGCGTCGTGGTCCTCATGCCTGAGGAAATGCGCGTCGTTGGTAGCGACCACTGGCAGGTTCAGCTCGTCGGCAAGCGAGAGGATCTTCGCATTGAGGATCGCCTGCCCTTCGCTGGTGTGCGCCTGGACTTCGAGGTGGTATCGGCCCTTGAACAGCTCCGCATACCACGCGGCCGCTTCACGGGCCTGGTCGAGGCGGTCCTCCATCAGGTGGGTGGCGACCTCGCCGGCCAGGCATGCCGAGGACACGATCAGGCCTTCGGAGTACTGCGCCAGCAGTTCGCGGTCGATCCGTGGCTTGGTATAGAAGCCTTCGGTATACGCGAGGGACGTGAGCTTGACCAGATTGCGGTAGCCCACGATATCGCGAGCCAGCAGCACCAAGTGGTAGTATGGCTTCACTCCCGGCGCGGGACGTCCGCGCTGGCGACGGTCTCCGGGGGCCACATAGGCTTCCATGCCGAGAATCGGCTTGATACCGGCCTTCTTCGCCTGCTCCTGGAATTCCCAGGCGGCATGCATGTTGCCGTGATCGGTGATGGCAAGCGCGGGCATTTCGTACTGCTGCGCGCGCTTGATCAGATCGTCGATGCGATTCGCGCCGTCGAGGAGCGAATACTCGGAGTGGCAGTGGAGATGAACAAACGACATGGACCGGGAATGATACCGCAACACGAGGAGAGGCGGCAGGACTTGTCAGACGCAGGACAGCCCATTCGGCATCCGTGGCGGCGGTGGCTCGCTCGTGCGACCGGTGGCCTCGCGGCCCTGGTGGCGGTGCTGCTCACGCTCACGCCCATGGGTTGCTACGTCTCCCGGGCCGCGTACGAGGAAGCACGCATCCTCGCGCGTCGTCAACCCATTCAGCGGCTGGTGGCACGGGACAACACGGACCCTGCGCTACGCGCCAAACTGGCACTCGTGCTGGCCGCGCGGCAGTTCGCGGTGGATTCGCTGGGGCTCGAGGCTGGGAAGAGCTTTACCACCTTCTCGCAGCTCGATCGGGACACGCTCGTGCTGGTGGTGTCGGCCGCATACCGTGATCGCCTGCAGCTCAAGACCTGGTCGTTCCCGGTGGTGGGGAGTTTCCCGTACAAGGGTTTCTTTGATTTCGACGAGGCGAAACGCACGGCGACCGTACTGCGCGACGAAGGTTTCGATGTCAGTCTCGGTGCTTCCAGTGCGTTCAGCACCCTGGGGTGGTTCAATGACCCCCTCGTGAGTACGACGGTGCGTCAGGACTCGGTCACGCTGGTGAACACCGTGTTGCACGAACTGCTGCACAACACCTACTTCGCGAAAGGGAAGGTCTCGTTCAATGAATCCTTCGCGTCCTTCGTGGGCGGACGCGGGGCTGAACATTTCTTTCGGACACTCGGCGATACCGCACTGACTCGCCGGGCGCAGGATGACTGGCAGGACGACCTGCGGCTCGGGGCATTCTGGGCACGCACCGCACGCGAAATCGATAGCGTATTTGCGGCCCTCCCGGACTCGGCCACGACCGAGCGGATTGGTGCACGCAACGCGGTCTACGGTCGCGCCCAGCAGCGTCTCGTCGATTCCGTGGCACCACAACTGCGCGGCTACCCCGACGGATGGTCGCGTCGGGTGGTGCTCGACAATGCGGTGCTTCTGGCCCGGCGCGTGTACGCCGATGGCCTCGATCGATTCGATTCCGTCTATGTCGCCAACAACGGCGACCTGCGGGCCGCGATAACCGGCATCATCGCGATGCATCGCAACCCACGGTGATGCAGGGCGGCGCAGGGCAGCGCAGGGTGGTGCAGGACGCTGTTCGGTGATGCGGGGTAGGGGGAAGCCCGGGAACATCGAGGCCGCCTCGTGGCATACCCCGATGTTCCCAACCGACCTATTTGGAAGCTTCGGGCAGGAGCACGAAACGGGCCCGGTTGGCCTCCGTGAGGTAGCGCTGCGCGGCAGCGGCGAGACGCTCAGCGGTGAGAGTGGCAATACGCGATTCGTCGTCGATCGGCCCATCCAGTGGGTCCCCGTTCTCGACACGGCCACGGATCAGGTTGACCCAGTAACCGTTCTGTTTCTTCGCCACTTCAAGCTCCCGACGCTGCTGCTCGCGCACCCGCTCCAGTTCGGCCGTCGAGGGCGGGACGCGTCGTAGCGAGTCGAGTTCCTGCTCGACGGCGCGAAACATGGCGTCGGCGTTGTCCGGCGCCGAGCCGTAGCTGATGGCGATCTGCCATTCCTGCCGCAGTCGGCGGGAGAATCCCGTGCTCACCGAGACGGAATAGGTGCCGCCCAGGTCTTCCCGGAGCCGGTCTAGCAGGCGCATTTCGAGCACCTCACCCAGCGACGACAGCAGGTAGGCCTCCTCCCGAGACCACGCCGCGGTGCCGGCCAGCAGCAGGGCGGTCTGGCTCTGCGGGGCGATGCCCTTGCGCACGGTCTTGTCGATGTGGCCAGTAAACTGCTTCGGGCCCACATCGCGCGGGACCTCCCGGCGCCCCGTCACGGGCAACGATCCCAGCCACTGTTCGGCGAGCGGTTTCAGGCTGGCGGGATCGACATTGCCGACGAACAGGAAGGTGAAGCCACTCGCGTCGCCGAACCGGTCCCGATAGATGGCCAGCATCTCGCCGAGGTCGAGCTCACCGAGCATGGCGGGCGTGAGCGGGCGAACTCGCGGGTGACCGCCCGCGAGGGTCATTTGCACCGTGTCGGAGAACACCGCCGCGGGATTGGCGTCCTTGTTGCGCAGCGCCGTCTCCAATGGTGACAGCAAGGCCTGAAAGGCCTCCGGGTCGGCGCGTGGGGAGGTCATGCGCAGCCAGGTCAACTGCAACAGCGTCTCCAGATCCTTTGGCGACGCACGTCCGGAGAGATTGGCGCTGAGATCGCCGATGCTCGCACTCACGCTGGCCGCCGTACCGGTGAGCTTCTTGCCCAGATCTGGCAGGGAGAATGCCCCGGCGCCTCCACGCTCGATCACGGTGGGGGTAAGGGAGGTCTTGAAGACATCACGGTCACTCGCGAGGCTCGCCCCGCCAGGACTCCAGGCAGTCATGACGACCTGGTCCGCGTTGAAGTCCGTGGGTCTGACGAGCACGCGGACACCGTTGGAGAGTGTCCAGTCGGTGAGGTCGAGCGACGCGATTCGTTGCTCACTGACAACGTGTCCCGCAGCGGGTGGCGCGGGAACCAGCGCGGCATCGGACACCGTTTCCACCCACGGCGCCACCTCAGCGGCGAGCAATGTGCCAAAGACCTGCCGAATCTCCCCTTCGGTGGGAACGGCCAGGCCCTCCCTGGCGGGAACGGTCACGGTGACGACCCGGTTGGCCGCGCCGCTGCGCGACGCCGAGAGTGCGTTCACCTCATCGAGCGTGATGCGTGGCAGCAGGTGCTGCACCGCAGCGTACTCGAACGCGATCCCGGGAATCCCATCGCCTGTGAGGTAGTGATTGACGTACTCGTCGACAAACGCTCCCGAGAGCGTCTTGTCGCGCTCCGCAAAGGCGCGCTCGTAGCCACGCAGCATGTTGGTGCGTGCACGATCGAGTTCGGCCGTCAGAAAACCGTGGCGCTGCACACGCTCGGCTTCGGTGAGAATCGCCTGCAGCGATTCCACGACCTTGCCTTCCCGGGCGTTGGCATCGAGTGAGGAATACGCGCTGCCTCGCACGAAGGCCCCACTGCTCGCACCGGCATTGACGAACGGCGCATCGGGCTTGAGTGCCAGTTCGGTGAATCGCTGGTTGATCATGCGGTCGTAGAGATCGTCCAGCAGGTCGCGTCGCAGGTCGCCGACCGTACGCGTGGCCGTACCGGGCCGTTTCCAGAGCACGCCCACATTCGACGCGGTCAGTTCCTTGTCGGTGGCGATCGTGACCAGGGTGGAATCGTGGGGAGGCACCGTCGCGGCGCGCCGGGTGCGGGGGGCGGTGCGCTTCGCAAGAGGTCCAAAGGTGCTGCGAATGAGTCGCTCGAGGTGCGCCGGGTCAGCGTCGCCCACGGCGACAACGGCCATGAGATCCGGGCGATACCAGTCGCGCCAGAAGCGCTTGATTGGACCGGGGGTGGCGTGTTCGATGATGTCTGGCTTTCCAATGGGCAGTCGATCCGCATAGCGCGATCCACGGAAGATCACGGGGAACTGGATGTCGCGCAGGCGCTCACCGACACCCAACCCATCCCGCCATTCCGCGAGCACCACACCGCGTTCAGCGATGACGTCGAGGGAGTCGAAGCGAATCCCGCTGGCGACATCGCCCAGGAAGCGGAAGCTGCGTTCGAGGATGCCGGCGCTATCGGTGGGAACGGGCAGGATGTAGACGGTCTCGTCGAAGCCCGTGTAGGCATTCAGATCCGCCCCAAAGCGCACGCCGATGGATTCGAGGTACTTCACAATGTCGTTCTTCGCGAAATTCGTCGTGCCGTTGAACGCCATGTGTTCGACGAAGTGCGCCAGGCCGCGCTGGTCGTCGTCTTCCTGGATGGAGCCGGCGTTCACGACGAGCCGGAGCTCGGCGCGTTGTTCGGGTTTGCCGTTCCGGCGCACGTAGTAGCGAATGCCGTTGGCCAGTGTCCCCACGCGGACGGCGGGATCAACGGGGAGTACGGCCGAGAGCGCGAAGGAATCGCGTGCTGCGACGGGGCGAGCGGTGGGGCGTTTCCGAGGCTGTGCGTCAGGCTGTTGGCCAGCGGGGGCGCGGGTCTGCGAGGCCGCCTGCGCGGCCGAGGGGGCCGCGAGGGCTGCGAGGGCCGTCGTGAGCAGCGCCGCGAGGAAACGCACCGCCTGGAAGGTGGATCTGGTCATTGCCGGGACGAAGAGGGAACCCGAATACCGAGAACCCCGAAAGGTGGGTTGTGCGGCGGGTGAGGGGCAGGGGAAGGAGCTCAGACCGGCCTGCCCCGCTGCCGTCCGCCTATGGCCCGCCGAATTTTCCCCGCAGCAGGGCGCGGAGGTCCACGACCGGCGTGACGGGCAGGTGTGTGGCGTCTGGCAGCAGTGGCAGCGCGGGCGCGTCTCCCACGGTGACGCGCTGCATGGTGGCGCGGACGCCGGTATCGAGGAAGCGCGAGAGCTGGGAGTAGGAGAAGTCGGCGCCGGTGCGGGTGGCGTAGCTGTGCAGGGGGTAGGTCACATACAGCTCGTTTCGGGCTCGCGTCATCGCCACGTAGAGCAGACGGCGTTCCTCATCGATCTGTGCGTCGTCGACGGCGGCACGGGCCAAGGGAAAGACGCCATCGGCGGCGTGAATGACGAAGACGACGTCCCATTCCCGGCCCTTGGCCGAATGCACGGTGGACAGGACCAGGGCATCGTCTTCGTCGGTGCTGCCGACGGCGAGGTCCTGGGTATTGGCCGGCGGTTCGAGCGCCAGCGCGGCGAGGAACTCGCTGCGGCTGTCGTAGCCGGCGGCAATGATCTCGAGCTGATCGAGGTCGGCCCGCCTGGGTGGGGCGTCGTCGTAGGTGGCGTCCAGCAGGGGGTCGTAGAGCTGTCGCACGAGCCGAATGGATTCAGCGGGGCTGTGCGGCCGGTCACCGCGTTCCACACGGGCCATGCCGTCGAGCAGCGCCGCGAGGGCATGCAGCCCCGAGCGCGCCTTGGCCGGGGCCTTCACCGCGCCGATGGCCATGGCGGCCCAGTCATGCTGTGCCAGCAGGTCGATGGCATGTCGCGCGGTGGCGTCACCGATGCCGGGCAGCAGGCGCAGCAGCCGATACCAGCTCACTTCGTCGCGGGGGTTTTCGAGCACCCGAACGAAGGCGAGGAGATCCTTGATATGGGCGGCTTCGAGGAACTTGAGTCCGCCCCATTTCTCGTAGGGAATCCTGCGGTTGGCCAGCTCGATCTCGAGATCGGCGGAGAGGTAGCCGGCCCGGAACAGCACGGCCATTTCGCGCAGCGGCGTGCCCTGTTCGTGCAGTTCCAGGAGACGATCCACCACGAAACCGGTCTGGGCGGTCTCGTCGCGCACGGTCACGAGCCAGGGGGGCTCGCCCGCGTCGCGGGTGGTGAAGAGCTGCTTGGAATAGCGCTCCAGGCTGCGGGAGATGAGCACATTCGTCGTGTCGAGGATCTCCGGGGTGGAGCGGTAGTTCTGCTCGAGGGTGACGATGCGGGTGCCGGGGAACTCCTGCGGGAAATCGAGGATGTTGCGGATCGTGGCGCCGCGGAAGGCGTAGATGCTCTGCGCGTCGTCGCCCACCACGGTGATGCGTCCGCTGGAGCAGAGGCCGCGGAGGATGCGGGCCTGGAGCGGGTTGGTGTCCTGGTACTCGTCCACCAGCACGTGGTCGTAGAGGGCGCGCATCTGCGCGGCAATGGACGGCGCCTGTTCGAGGAGCAGCGCCCAGGAAAGCAGCAGGTCGTCGTAGTCGAGGAGGTTGCGCTCGCTCTTCCGTCGGGTGTAGTCGGTGAAGCAGCGTTCGATGTCGCCGGTCCAGGCCTGGAAATGGGGCCACTGGTCGGCCAGGAGGTCGGCGACGGGCCTCTCGGTATTGATGTGCCGGGAATAGACGGTGAGCAGGGTTTCGGCGCGCGGGAAGCGGGGGGCGGAGCGGGGGGCGTTCTTGAGGTCGCCATAGCCGAGGGCGGAGCGGGTGAGCCCCATCAGGTCACCGGCGTCGGCCTGGTCGAGAATGGTGAAGTCGGCCGGGAGACCCGCCTCGGGCCCGAAGCGGCGGAGCAGGCGGTGGGCCACGCCGTGGAAGGTGCCCCCCTGGACCTGGCGGGATGCGGGCCCCACGAGCTGCTCGCAGCGGGAGAGCATCTCCTGGGCGGAGCGCCGGGTGAAGGTGAGGAGCAGGATCCGATGGGCGGGGATGCCCCTGTCGATCAGTGCCGCGACCCGATGGATGAGGGTGCGGGTCTTTCCGGAGCCGGCGCCGGCGACGATGAGGAGGGGGGAGTCGCCGTGGGCGGCCGCGTCGGCCTGGGCGGGGTTGAGCATGCGGGGAAACTAGGGGAGAGGCCGGCGGTGTGACGAACTGGCCGCCGGTGCGTCCCATTCTCCAGACCGGGCCCGTTCCGGTGTGGATAACTGGCCGCGGAGGGTATCCGGGGCCATCGTTGTGACAGATATTACGAAGCACCTGGGGCTCGGCTGCTTGACCGAGTTGCCGATCACCCCTAGTTTCAGCGATTGCTATTCTCGCGCGGAGTGTGCGCGTCACCCAGTCCCGGCGTGACGTGCGCCCGAGGCGCTTTTGTGGCAGCTGGTGTGGGGCTCGCGCCCCGGCGGAGCTTGGACCGTCCGGAAGCGTGGGAGTGGGTGCAGGGCTACCGTGAGGCGGGTTTCCCGCTGGCGGCAGGCAGGACATGACGGGCATCGCGTTTTTTCGCACGACTCTGATCTCCCATCGGCCGCTCCCCGAGTCGAGTTCAAGTCCCCTGTGAGAAGCACGTGATGAGACGCAGGCCAGAGCGGTCGGCGTCTGTCACAGCAGATCGTTGTCGATGGGGACCCGACCCTTCGATGGCAGCTACCTCCACAACCTCGCAAGAGGGGGATGAATGCAACTCTTTTCTCGGAACAAGGCGTTACTCGCTTTGAGCCTTGGCGCCCTGGCGGCGCTGGGTGCTTGCGGCGATGACGTCACGGTGACAGAGGCGGTGACTCCGGTCACTGTCGCGATCACTCCGCCGAGCGCCAACATGAACGTTGGCGAGTCTCTGAACTTTGCGGTTCAGATCTCGGGCGGCAGTGCAACGGCGGCGCCCACCCTGGCCAGCTGCTCGTCGAGCAACTCGGCGGTCGCCACGGCGACCGTGGCGGGCTCGGCCTGCCGCGTGACGGCGGTGGCTGCTGGCAACGCTACGGTGACGGCGGCGGCTTCCTCGGGTCAGTCTGCGGCGGCGTCGATCACGGTGGCGGCTCCGGCTGCTGCGATCAACACCCTGACGGTGTCGCCGACCTCGGCGAGCCTCGCGGTGAACCAGACGGTGACCATCGTCCCGAACGTCAACAAGGCGGCGGCGGCGGTGACCACCAGCAACTCCTACACCTCGTCCAACGCGGCGATCGCCACGGTGAACGCGAGTGGTGTGGTGACGGCCGTGGCGCCTGGCGTCGCGACCATCACGGTGTCGGTGACGGGTCAGGGCACGGGCTACACCACGACCACGCTTACGGGCGCGGCGACGGTGACGGTCACGGCGCTGCCGTCGGGCATCACGGCGCTCAACGTCCAGCCGACCACGTTGGCGATGGCGCTGGGCAGCACGGCGCAGCTGGCCGCCTCGGTGCAGCAGCCCCAGGGCGCTGCGGCCGCCACGATCACCTACGGCACCACGGTGCCGAGCGTCGCGACCGTCAGCTCGGCTGGCGTTGTGACGGCGGTGGCTCCTGGCTCGGCGCAGATCACGGTGACGGCCACCTCGGCCGCCAACACGAACTTCGCAGCGTCCACGCTGACGCAGCTCGTTGCCGTGACGGTCTCGCCCTCGGCGACCGTGACCATCCTGGCCATCACGCAGGGCCCGGTGGTGACGAGCTACGTTGACTCTTCGAACCATGCCGGTCTCGTGACTGCGGCCAACCCGCAGACCGACCAGTCGGTCGACGTCACGAACGTGCGCGATCAGATCCAGGTCGTCCTCAACCTGCAGCCGAACGGCCAGCGGGTGGACTCGGTGGTGGTGTTCATCGCCAATGCCGATGGATCCGCGAACCGCGCCGCTGCGCGTCAGCTCTACAGCAACGGCACGGCCAACGCCGGCGTCGTGACGCTCTACGTGAACACGGCCGACTTCACGGTCGACTTCGCGACGGGTGCTTCGGACGTGTTCTACAAGAACGGCCAGAAGCTGATCTCCGCGTCGGTGTTCACGACGCAGGGCACCACGGTCGTCGAGCAGCAGAACGCGCAGAACAACCGCCAGACGGTCAACTTCAACAACCTGGACGGCTACGCTGCCCGGTATGTGAGCCCGACGCGTTCGGCGATCAACGCCACGAGCAACCTCACGTTCTGGGGTGGCCCGGATGCGGCCGGTACCGGTTCGTACTCCATCGTGCCGGTGTTCTACACGCCGAACCGTAGCGTGACGCGTGCGGATATCCGCCTCCGTCAGGGCCTCGCCTCGTCGGCCGCGATCTGTAACGCCATCGAGCGTTACACGGCGCTGCCGTTCAGTGGCACCTACAACAACACCACCGGCGCAAGCCCGATCGACATCTCCGATCGCGTGATCGAGTGCTCGCTCTATGAGCATGCGAACGCAGGTGACGCGTCGAACTTCGTGAGCGTTGAAGCCGGAACGGACAACTACAACAACACGATCCCGACGGTGACCCGCGTTGATGGCTACCGCGTCTCGGCGCAGGTTGCCCGCATCGTGGCCAACCGCCTCGACTACCGTGGCCCGTCGACCACGAAGCCCGACATCCGTCGTCAGGCTCCGGACGCTTCGACGCTGAAC
>CAZPJX010000006.1:30296-39540 GCA_964586985.1 uncultured Gemmatimonas sp.
TACAACCGCCGGCAGTTCCGGAAGAAGTCGGAAGCGTCGACGCTGACCGCCATCTGGGGCAACCCGGCGGTGTCCGGTTGGGTCAACGCAGCGTTCAACTTCCAGAACAACACGGATGCGTCGACGGATGCCGGTATCGGCCTGCCGACGATGAGCTCGCGTTCCTGGAACTACAGCGGTTGCGGCGCCAGCAAGGCGGCCCTGCCCACGCAGAGCGGCGCAGATATCGCCGAGTGCTCTTCGGATAACCAGGGTGGTTGGGATCCGACCGCCACGGCTGACGGAACCTACGGTCTCAAGACCCGTGG
Organism: uncultured Gemmatimonas sp.; assembly: GCA_964586985.1. Lineage (GTDB taxonomy): Bacteria > Gemmatimonadota > Gemmatimonadetes > Gemmatimonadales > Gemmatimonadaceae > Gemmatimonas. The sequence goes on from CAZPJX010000006.1 coordinate 30,605, forward strand.
CCCGTACACCGTGGCCTACACGGAAACCGACGTCCTGCTGAACTCGACGACCTCTGCGTCGTCCTCGAAGTTCGGTGTTGACAAGACGGCTCCGCTGGTTCGTTTCTCGACGGCTTCGGCCGCCGATACGAGCTGGGGCTCGGCCAGCCGCACCATGCAGGCCGAAGTCATCGACGAACGCTCCGGCTTCGTTGACAACAACGACATGAATGCGGTGCTGGTCACGACCGGCCGCAATTCCTACACGTTGAATTCGACCACCTACGGCTCGTTCCAGCACTTTGCCACGCGTGGCGCCTCGAGCGCCAACCCGGCGACGTTGAACCGCGCCAGCTCGAACAACGTCAACTGCATCAACCCGAACAGCTTGACGGCGATGAACACCTCGACGTCGAACCCGTTCAGCAGCACCACCAGCACGGCCAACGGCGGCAGCACGCCGATCACGAACCCGTCCTGCCCGTTCATCAACCAGGGCAACACCCTGGGTGGCATGCTGGCTGACGGCTATCGTCCGGTGAACTCGGTCACGTTCTCCTCGCCCGGTATCTACTCGTACCGCGCGAAGATCTATGACCGCGCCGGTAACGTGTCTGCCGTGCTTGCCCGTTCCACCGCAGTGGATAACGGTCCGGCCCCGACGTTCGGCGATCTGAACGTGCCTGCCTCCATCTCGGCGTCCTCGGCCCCGGTCTTCGGCGCCCAGATCAGCGACGATGTGGAAGCGCGTGCGTACAACCTCAGCCTGCTGTGGAACGGTGCGATCGGCGGTCAGCGCTTCATCTACCCGCAGACGCTCCTGAACGCGCGCTTCAACGACGAAGTCGTGACGCCGTTCGCGGGCAACATCGGGCTGCAGACGGGCGCGCCGTTCATCACCGCGCTCGAGACCACGACGGGTACGATTCCGTCGTTCTCGTCCACCCCGCTGCTGCTGTCCAACGTCACGGACATCCAGGGCACGGGTTTCGACGTGAATAACGCGGCTTCGGGTGCCTACACGACGTCGTTCGGCGCCGTGTCGCTTGCGAACCTGTATTCCATCTCGGGTGTCAATGGCAGCTCCTCGGCCAACTTCTACACGAACTGGACCGTGCTCAACACGCAGGCGTCCCTGCAGCCGGCCTTCCTCGCCCCCGCGGGCCTGAAGGCGCAGCTGACGGGTAACACCAACGTGCCGAACCCGCCGTTCAGCCGTGTCGAATACTTCCGTTGGAACGCCAGCACCAGCTTGTACGAGTTCATCGGCCAGGCCACCTCGGCGGCCCAGGAAGACCATGGGACGACGCGTTTCTGGACCTGGACGCTGACCTCGGATGCCTACGCCAAGACCCCGACGTCGCTTGAAACGACGCAGCGTCAGGTTGCGGTGAACGATCGGATCATCGCCATCGGCGTGCGCAGCAATGGCGCCGGCCTGGCCACGGATCCGGCGGGCATCACCATCGGCGGTGAAGCGATCGCGATCTCGGTCACCGGCCTCCCGGCTGGCGCCCCGGCGTCGATCACCATCTCCAACGGCCTCGGCTACACGCAGACCGTGACGGGCGCGGGCACGTACATCGTCCCGGCGGCTGGCACGTACTTCGTGACCGGTGCCCTGGTGACGTACAACAACCAGTCGTACTCGGTCAGCTCGGTTACGCCGTCCGGTACGGTGGTTGTGGCCTCGAACAGCGTGGGTGCGGCGACGGTGAACTACGTCAACGCCACCACGATGGTCTCGGTGTCGATCAGCGGCATCGTTGGCGGCGGTAACCCGCCGTTCACGATCACTGGTCCGAACGGCTTCAGCCAGACGATCAGCACGCAGTCCAACGGCACGCAGAGCTACGTGGTTCCGGGTCCGGGCACCTACACGGTGACGCCGGCTGTGAACCCGACGCTCAACGGCTACGTCCACACGTCTCCGGCTGCGGTCACGGGCCTGGTCGTGGCGCTGCCGCCGGCTGCGGTGCCGAACGCTGCACTGGCCTACACCAACACGACGAACCACATCCAGTTCAACGTGTCCGGTCTGCCGGCTGGCCTCTCCGTCCCGTCGTCGTCCTGCAGCGGTCTGATGGGCAACGGTGCCAACTTCACCCAGACGGGTGCGACGACGAGCTGCACGCTGTCGAATCCGACCAGCGCGTTCCACGCCGCGACGAACTCGTTCTACACGACGACGTTCGCCAACCCGTACCCCGCGAACACCCTGGCCTTGGGCTCGGGTCAGAACGGCGCACCGGCCTACAACGTGGTGTATACGCAGCAGGCTGCGAACATCACGGTGAACCTGGTGACTGCGGGTGGTCTGCCGAACAACCTGCCGAACGGCATCCCGTACGTGGTGCGCTTCACCAGCTCGGTGTACGCCAGCTCGGGTGGCTTCCAGGACTTCAACGGCGTCACTGGTACGCCGCTGGTGGTCTCGGCTCCGCCGGGTACGTACAACGTGTCGATCGCCATCACCCAGGTCTCGGGTGGCCAGACGTGGACCGGCTCGACCGGTAACACCACGGCCTCGGGCGGTACGGGCACGAACGTCGTGACCACCGCTGGCACGAACATCGTGGTCCAGAACATCATCATCTCGAATGCGCCGACGGTTCCGGCCGACATTCAGGCGACGGTGAACTTCGGTCTCACGGGTCCGACCGGCACGCCGTGATGAAGGAATCGGTGGTGCGCTAACGGCCACCGTGCAGGAATGAGTTGGGGAGGCGTCCTTCGGGGCGCCTCCCCTTTCTCATTTGTTGGCTCCTGGGCGTGTGGAATGGGGCGCTGGCCTTCCACGCTAGCTCCACGGCGCCTCCCCGCGGGGAACCTCCGGACTACGAAAGCGTACCCAGACTCACTATCTTTTATGGCTGTGCGCGGCAAACGTCCTGCGCGCGGTTCTTCGTCACCAGTCAACAACCATTGGTCACCTGACTCATATGAAACCTGCTCTTGTTCGTTCGTTCTCCGTGGTCGCTGCCACAGCCATGCTTGCCGTACTTACCGCTTGTGGCCCCTCTGATCTTGTTGGCAAGGAAAAGCTTGCACCGGTCAAGGATGGCATGACCCTGGCCGAGGTGGATGCCATCATTGGCAAGGGTGTGCTGGAGCCCATGCAACCCGGTGATTCACTGCGCCTGCACAATGGCTATCGCAGTCAGGTATTCCTCATCCAGGGCCAGCGCTACACGGTCATCTGGTACCGCGATACTCCTGGCAGCATAGAAGACCAGATCACGCGCGAAACGGAGACGCCCATCCTTTTCTCTGGTGCCAATACCGTACTGGCCAAGGGTTGGTCGAACTTCGATAAGAAGGCCGAGGAACTCGATATTCCAAACCCGTTCCGCTCTCGTGAGCGGCTGGATTCCATTTCGCAGGCTCAGTCGAAGAACTGAATCGAATCCCTCCACCTCGAGTGGATAAGGAAAGCCCCGCCCTCAGAAGAGGGCGGGGCTTTCCTGTTGTGACCGCGCCTGGTACAGACTCGTTCCCGTCAACAGCGAGTGAAGCACGGGAGCAGGCGGGCAGGTGAGCCTGAGACCCGCCGCCTGCCTGGGCAAAAAAGACCCTACGGGGTCACCGCCACCACTGCCGATACCGAAGCCAGCGAGGTGCCAGTTACGGTCAGGGTCTGCGAACTGGGGGTGGTACCCGTAAACCATGTCACGAAGGCCATGCCGGAGGTGTCGGTGGCAGCGCTGGTGGTTGTGGTTACAGTGGGAGACGCGGCGAAACTGCCACCGGTGAGGCTGAACTGCAGGGAGACGCCGGCCTGGTTCACGTTGTTGTTGAAGGCATCCTGCAGCCTGACAGTCACAGCAAGCTGCGCATTGCTGGTGGCGGTGACGGATGCGGGGAGTGTGCTGGCCAGCACGATCTTTGTCGCCACGCCAGGCAGCATGGTGGCCGTGAACGTCACGCCTGTGACGCCACTCACCTGGGCGATCACCGACGCCACACCGGAAGTGGTGGGCAGGGTCCAGCCGCCAAGGGTAGCCACCCCATCGGTGCCAGTCGTCTGCGCGGCACCTGTAATGCTGCCAGAGCTGGCGCTGCCGAGGGTAAAGGTCACCTGCGCACCCGCCACTGGGTTGCCGGAGGCGTCTGTCACGCGAACGGAGGGCAGACTGGAGGCAGCCTGATTGCTGGCCACCACCACGTTGCCGAGGCTCACGGTGCTCACCGCCTGCATGACCGCAGCAGCGCCAGCCGTGGCGGTGGCGGAGAACACCACATCGGGCAGATTCGTCGCACGGGCGATAAGCGTCTGTGTTCCCGCGATGCCTCCGAGCGTCCAGCTCCCGACCGTGGCGATGCCGGCGTTGCTGGTCACCGCAGTAGCGCTCGAGACCGTACCGCCGCCGCTGCCGATGACGAAGGTCACGGTGATTCCGGAGACCGGGTTTCCACGATTGTCGCGCAGCACCACAGCCGGAGCGATTGGCACAGCGGTGCCAACCGTAGCGGTTTGTGCCGAACCCGTAGACGCGGCCATGGAGACTGGGGTTCCAGCGGTGGCCGTGGCGTTGAAGAGCACCGGGTTCCCCGTGATGGTGCCGCCGGCCTGCACGGTGGCGCGGAGCTGGTTATTGCCGATGTCGTCGCCAAGGGTCCAGCCGCCCACGGTGGCGATACCCAGGGCATTGGTCACTGGCCGGCGTCCTACGGCGGTTCCGCCGCCAGATATGACCTCGAACAGCACTTCCACACCGGCGATGGGGTTGTTGAAACCATCGGATACGCGCACGGCCGGCTCGGTGGCGAGAGCCCGTCCAACAACCGCCGCCTGGTTGTTACCGGCGGCGATGGCGACCTGCGCAACGGCGCCCGGTCGAGCACCGGCCGTGAAGGTTACGGCGGGCAGCGCTCCGGCGGTGGCGGTAAGGGTGTAATCCTGCGACGTACTGCCCAGAGTCCAGGAGTCAGGAGATGCGATGCCGTTCGCATCGGTGTTCTTGATTGCGCCCGAGACGCTGGAGCCTGCCGAACCCGTGAAGGTTACGGAGCTGCCGGATACGGGATTGCCCGAGGCGTCGGTGACACGCACCCTGGGCACGGGCGTTACCACGGCGCCGACGGTACTGACGAAGTTGGTGGCGCCAACTGCCGCAACGGTGGCGGCGGCCCCCTGTGTGGCGGTGGCACTGAAGGTGACAGGATTACCGGCCACGCCATTGTAGACGGCCAGTGCGGTGAGGCGATTGGCACCGATGGCAGGCCCGAGACGCCACTCACCCACCGAGGCCACACCGCTGGCGTTGGTGGTGGCGCCGGCTCCATTCACGTTGCCCCCGCCCGCCGACACAGAGAAGAACACCGAGACCCCCGGCACCGGGTTTTCGTAGCGGTCCTTGAGCAGAACCGCAGGTGCGGTGGTCACGGCGGCACCAGCCACGGCGGTCTGGTTGTCACCGGCCTGAATGGCAATGGAGGTCGGTGCCCCGGGGCTCACCGTCGCGGCGAAGTTCACGTCATCGGTCAGTCCCAGCGCTGTGGCGGTAACGCGCTGGGCTACGACGCGTTGGCCAAGGCGCCATGTGGTGCTTGCGAGGCCAGCGTTGTCGGTGGTGTCGACGGAAGGCGTGACTGTTCCGCCTCCTTCGGCGACCGCGAAAGTGACCGGTACGCCGGCAACCGCTCCGCCGCCCGCGTCGGTCACTTTCACGGTGAGCGGGCCAATGGTCTCGCCGACCGTGCCGGTGAGGGTGGTACTCGAAACGGAGGTGACCGCTGCGGGCGGTGGCGGTCCCTCATCGCGACAGGCCGTGATGGCCACGAAGCCGAGCAGCGGGAGCGCGAGGCGAAAGGCAGGGCGCATGAAGGGCGTGTTGAGGGAATGGCGAGGGCACGGGCCATTCCGATGATGGCATTGTGCGGGCGTGACCCACGCTAGCACGGGGGCACTACAGGGTAAAGCATGTCCGCGCGCCTAGCCTGTCGTTTCATGCCCGATGTGTAACGCAACGCACAGGGATCAATGGATTCCGTGTGCGTCACAGTCTGACGCGGTCGCTGGCGATGGCTTTGCAGAGGTCCGGCGCCGGCAGCGCCGTTTCAAAGCGGGATTCAGTCAGGTGCAGCGCAGCCTTCGGGGCAGGCTCCAGCACAGGCTTCAGGGCGGGCCTCAGCGCAGGCCCCACCGCAGGCCTCAGCCCGACTGTACGGGCAGCAGCGTGTCCAGTGTGCAATCCTTGTTCACGCGGAGCGAGAACACCTCACCGAAGGCGGCAATGACGGCGGCCTTGACTGCATCAACCGTTGGCGCCTCAAGCCCCAGGATCTCGCGCTCGCGGACGACGGTGGTCATGGTGACCCCGTCAATTCCGCAGGGCACCGTGTAGTTGAAGGTGGCGAGGTCATTGTTCACATTGAGCGCCACGCCATGCCAGGTCACCCAGTCGCGGGCGTGCACACCAATGGACGCGAGCTTGCGTTTGCCCAGGGCATCCTCGCGCCATACGCCGGTCTGACCGGCAACGCGCACCGTGGGAATGGAGAACGCCTGCAACGCGCGCATGATGGCTTCCTCCACCTGGCGCAGATACCAGTGCAGGTCCTTCTTGTGGCGCTTGAGGTCGATGATGGGGTACGCGACCAGTTGGCCAGGTTCGTGAATGGTGACGTCACCGCCACGCTCCACATCGCGGAGCTGAATGCCCCGAGTGGCGAGCAATTCGGGAGTGACCAGCAGATGCCCGGGTTTGGTGCTGCGTCCGAGGGTCACCACGGGGGGATGCTGCACCAGGATCAGCAGATCTTCACTGAGTGCATTGGTGATGCGGGCGGCGGCGGCACGCTTCTGCAGGGACCAGGCGTCGTCGTAGCACGTGAGGCCGAGGTCGAGGACCAGCAATTGCGGTTCTGATTGCGGCAATGTCTGCGGCTGCATCTGCATCTGGCTCTGCATCTGGTTCTGCACCTGAATCCGCACCTGCGCCAGCTGCGCATCGGGGGTCGGCAGCTCGCCGGCCCCCGATGCGTCAGCGTGCTCAGGCATGCAGCATCTTGCCCAGCGAGTCGAGCACGGCTTCCCCAATGGCCTCTGAGAGGGTCGGGTGGGCGTGCATGGCGAGATCGATCTCCTCCACCGTGAACTCGTTCTCGCGGGCGACGACGAGCTCGTGAATCATCTCGGTGGCGTGGGCGCCCACGATGTGGGCGCCGAGAATCTCACCATACTTGGCATCGCGAATGATCTTCACGAAGCCATCGAGCTCCCCACTGGTACGGGCGCGGCCGTTGGCGCTGAAGGGGAACTTGCCGACCTTGTAGTCGAGCTTCTGGTCCTTGCAGGCCTGTTCGGTCAGCCCAATGGACGCCACTTCGGGGTGGCAGTAGGTGCAGCTGGGCACGTTCTTGTAATTCACCGGATGGGCCTGCTGCCCACCGAGGAGATCGGCAAGCACGTGACCTTCACGTGACCCCTTGTGGGCGAGCATCTGATTGCCGGCCACGTCGCCGATGGCATAGTAGCCCGGCACCGAGGTTTCGAACTTTTCGTTGATCTTCACGAAACCGCGATCGGTCTTCGCAATGCCAACGGCTTCGAGTCCGATCTGCTCGACGTTGGGGGCCCGACCAGCGGCCACGAGGACCTTGTCGACTTCGAGCGTTTGCGTCTGACCACCCGCTTCGACCGTGAGCGTTGCGCCGCTCTTGCCAACCTTCACGTTCGAGATCTTTGCGCCCGTGAGCACATCGATCTTGCGCTTCTTGAACGCCTTGGCGAGCTCGGCGCTGCAGTCGGCGTCTTCGAGCGGCAGAATGGTGGGCGCGACCTCAATGATCGTGACCTTGCTGCCGAATGAGGCGAAGACATCGGCGAACTCAACACCCACCGCGCCGGCGCCGACCACGGCCAAGGTGGCGGGCGCCTTGTCGGCGACCAGGACATCATCGCTGGAGAGCACGATGTTCTTGTCGAGCGCGAGACCGGCCTGCGGCAGTCCCTTCACCCGCGAGCCGGTGGCGACGACCACGGCATTCCTGGCCTCGTGGGTTTCCTTCTTGCCGTCGGCGCTGGTGACGGTGACCTTCTTGCCCTTTTCCAGCGTGCCTTCACCGCGGATCCATTGGATCTTGTGCTTCTTGAACAGGAACTCAACGCCCTTGGAATTCTGTTGGCTCACCGAACGGGAGCGCTTCATGGCGGGGCCGAAGTCGAGCTTTACGCCGTCGAGCGTGATGCCATGCTCTGCCGCCTTGCCGATTTTCTGGGCGAGGCCTGCGCTTTCGAGCAACGACTTGGCGGGGATGCAGCCCCAGAGCACGCAGGTGCCGCCGAGCGCTTCACGCTCGATGACCGCGACCTGGAGACCCAGTTGAGCGCAGCGAATGGCGCAGACATAACCGGCGGGGCCGCCGCCGAGGACGATGACGTCGAACGAAGCCATGAGCAGTCAGGGAAAGACGTGAGAACGGATCCCTGAAAGTTAGCGAAGCGACCGGCGGAAGTCAGACGCTGGGTATGGGAAATCAGACGAATGGCTACGGGGATCGTGCACGGGCGATCCCTGGCGTTTCCTGGAGTTCCCTGGCGTACTTAGGCGTGCATCAGCATCCACTGGCGTCAGCGCGCCGTACGCACCCCGTCACTGAAACTGACGGTGGTGCGTCGCCCACCGGTTGCGACGAACTGGCCAGGTTGGCGCACGAAGCCCAGGATCTGGCCGGAGGCAGCGTCGCGGACGAGTGCCATGGTGTAGTTGGCATTGCGCCAGGAGACCCTGAGACGGTTGGGCTCGGTGGTGAGAAGAGGCTCCGGGTCGCCGTCAGCGATGACTCGGCCGTGCCGTTCGTCGATACCGGTGAGCCGCTCACGGACCTCACCGACTGCCCGGTCGCCATCGATCCCCAGGCGTTCGCGGACGAAGACGGCAACTGGTATCTCTTCTACTGCGCCGACTTTCTGGACACCGTGATGAGCTTCCTCGACCCGGCGATCGACGTGA